>VXOE01000118.1 GCA_009840225.1 Caldilineaceae bacterium SB0662_bin_25
CGGAGCCCCCGCACAAGGGAGGGCCGAATAGGCCCGACCGCCCAGAACTGCAGTTTTTAGTAGTCAGTTTTTAGTTTTTAGGGAACTGCACTGTCTGCGGGCGTGTTGATTCCTGTCAGGTTTTGAACTTTTTCGAGTTGATGGCGCTAATCAGGTGCCGTTCGATGGAGAACGCATATGACGGATAGAGTGAGCGAAGGGACGCAGGAATTGGAGGAGCTGGAGTCGGTTGCGATCCGGTTTGCCGGGGATTCGGGCGACGGGATGCAGTTGACGGGGACGCAGTTCACGAATACTTCGGCGGTGTTCGGGAATGACATCAGCACGATGCCGGATTTTCCGGCGGAGATCCGAGCGCCGGCGGGTACGCTGGCGGGCGTGAGCGGGTTCCAGGTGCATTTTTCGAGCCAGAATGTGCTGACGCCGGGGGATGCGCCGCAGGTGCTGGTGGCGATGAATCCGGCGGCGTTGAAGGCGAGTTTGCCGGAGCTGGAGCGGGCGGGGACGATCATTGTCAATACGGACTCGTTCACGAGGCAGAACCTGTCGAAGGCCGGCTACATTTCGAACCCGCTGGAGGACGACTCGCTGGAAGGGTACCAAGTGCTGGCGATTCCGATGACGTCGTTGAACCGGGAGGCGCTGTCCGAGTTCGGGGAGCTGACGAACAAGGAGCGGGACCGCTGTCAGAACTTTTTTGCGCTGGGGATGGTCTTCTGGATGTTCGACCGGTCGATGGAGACGACGCGGGAGTGGCTGTTTGAGAAGTTTGCGCGCAAGCCGGTGATCGCGGAGGCCAACCTGAAGGCGATGGAGACCGGCTATTTTCTGGGCGAGACGACGGAGACGTTCCAGCAGCGGTATATGGTGCGGCCGGCGGCGCTGCCGCCGGGGACGTATCGCAAGGTTACGGGGAACGAGGCGCTGTCGATGGGTCTGGTGACGGCGGCGCAGAAGATGGGCAAGCCGCTGTTTTACGGCTCGTATCCGATCACGCCGGCGAGCGATATTCTGCATGCGCTGGCGCCCCTGCGGCACTTTGACGTGCGCACGTTTCAGGCGGAGGACGAGATCGCGGCGATCTGTGCGGTCATTGGGGCCGCTTTTGGGGGCGCCCTGGGGGTGACGGGGACGAGCGGGCCCGGGATTGCGCTGAAGGGCGAGGCGATCAACCTGGCGCTGATGCTTGAGCTGCCGATGATCGTAGTGAATGTGCAGCGGGGCGGGCCGAGCACGGGTCTGCCGACGAAGACGGAGCAGGCTGATTTGCTGCAGGCGATGTTTGGGCGCAACGGCGAGAGCCCTATTCCGATCGTGGCGCCGGCGACGCCGTCGGACTGTTTCGAGATGGCGCTAGAGGCGGCGCGGCTGGCGGTGCGGGCGATGACGCCGGTCTTTCTGCTGTCGGAAGGGTTTTTGGCGAACAGCGCGGAGCCGTGGCAGGCGCCGAAGGCGGAGGATATCCCTGAGATCGAGGTGACGCACCCGCCAGGGCACAGGAACGGAAACGGGCACGGTCCTTTTCTGCCGTACGAGCGGGACCCGGAGACACTGGCGCGGCCGTGGGCGCTGCCGGGCACGCCGGGCCTGGAGCACCGGCTGGGCGGGTTGAGCAAGGCGCCGGTCACGGGCAACGTTTCGTATGATCCTGAGCACAATGAGCAGATGATACGGGAGCGGGCGGAGAAGGTGGCGCGGCTGGCGGACGTCATTCCGGAGCAGGAGGTTTACGGCGCGGAGGAGGCCGAGCTGTTGATGGTGAGCTGGGGGGGCACATTCGGCGTGGTGCGGTCGGCGGTGGCGTCGGCGCGGCGGGCGGGCAGGTCGGTGGCGCATGCGCACGTGCGTTATCTGAACCCGTTCCCGGCCAATTTGGCCTCGGTCCTAAAGCGGTACCGGAAGATCGTAGTGCCGGAGCTGAACAGCGGGCAGCTGGCGCTGTTGTTGCAGGGCAAGCTGGGTGTGAAGGTGGAGACGTATGCGAACCTTTCGGCCCGTCCGCTGAAAATCGCGGAGGTGCGGGACGTGATCCAATCAGAGTTGGGGAGGGGATAGATGAGTACTGTGGCGACAGAAGAGATCACGCTGACCCGCAAGGATTTTGTTTCCGACCAGACGGTGCGCTGGTGCCCCGGATGCGGCGATTATTCGATCCTGGCGCAGATGCAGCGGATATTGCCGGAGACGGGGGTGGCGAAGGAGAAGACGGTCTTCATATCGGGTATCGGCTGCGCGAGCCGTTTTCCGTATTACATGAACACCTACGGCATCCACAGCATTCACGGGCGGGCGCCGGCGCTGGCGACGGGGCTTGCGATCGCGAACCCGGAGCTGACGGTCTGGGTGATCACCGGGGACGGGGACGGCCTTTCGATCGGCGGCAACCATCTGCTGCACGCGATCCGGCGCAATGTCGATCTGAACATCGTTCTCTTCAACAACAGGATCTACGGGTTGACGAAGGGGCAGTATTCGCCGACGTCGCGGCCGGGGACGGTGACGAAGTCTTCGCCGATGGGATCTGTGGAGCAGCCGCTGAACCCGATTGCGGTGGCGCTGGCGGCGGAGGCGACGTTTGTGGCGCGTTCGATCGATTCGCATCCGCAGCACCTGGCGGCGACGCTGAAGCGGGCGGCGGAACACCGGGGCGCGTCGTTCCTGGAGATTTATCAGAACTGCGTGATCTTCAATCCGAACGAGTGGACGGACCTTAGCGACCGCAAGACGCGGGATAACTCGATCCTCTACCTGGAACATGGCAAGCATATGATCTTCGGGAAGGACCGGGACAAGGGGATCAGGTTGAACGGTTTTACGCCGGAGGTGGTGTCGCTGGACGAGGTTGACTTGGATGAGATCCTGGTGCATGACGCGACGTCGAAGCCGCTGGCGTCGATTCTGGGGAGCATGGAGTTTCCGGACTACCCGGCGGCGATGGGCGTGATCCGCGACGTGCGCAAGCCGGACTACGCGGGCGAGCTGATGGGGCAGGTGGAGACGGCGCAGGCGCAGCGGGGGACGGGCGACCTGAACCAGCTTTACCTGGCGGCGGACCTGTGGACGGTGGAGGAGAGGGAAGAGGCGGAGGAGAGGGAGTTTTTGCCTCTGTCGGCGGAGTTCGACGAGATGCCGATCACGGGACTGGACGAAGAGTATATCGATGAGATGGACAAGCCGGAAGAGGTCGTTTCGGAGATTCAGGATGTACTGGTGACGAGTACGCTGGCAGAACTGAACCCGAAGGTGCCTATTTCGGTTGGCAGGCGAAGCTCGCTGGCGCGGACGGTGCGGCAGATGAACCAGCACAACATCGGCTGTATGCTGGTGACGGACGAAGAGAACCGGCTGGTGGGCATTTTCACCGAGTGGGATGTTCTGAACCGGGTGGCGGGGCTGGTGGAGGATATGACGGAGGCGACGATCGCCGACTACATGACGGCGGACCCGGTGACATTGAAGGCGGACCTGCCGATCGCGCAGGCGTTGAATCTGATGTCGATTCACGGCTTCCGACACGTGCCGCTGGTGGATGAAATCGGCCAGCCGGCGGGGATTATTTCGTTCCGGGATGTGGTCGGGTATTTGAATGAGGCGTTGGAGGGATAGTTTTTAGTAGTCAGTTTCTAGTTTTTAGTGAACTGCGGTGGTGGTCTGTGGTTAGTGGGAGGATTGAGCGCATTCGCTGCCAGCCAGTAACAGTGGCAACCAGAGAGGGGGGTTTATGAAGATTCTTGTCGCAGGGGCTGCCGGGCAGGTGGGTTGCCGGCTGGTGCGGCAACTGCTGGAGTGCAATCATGAGGTGCGGGGGACGGTGCTTCCGGACGACCCGGCGCTAGAACGGCTGGAGGGGCTGGATATTGAGCTGGCAGCAGGCGATCTGACGGACGAGGCCTTTGTGGAAGGCGCGGTGGCCGGGGTGGACGCGGTGATCCATACGGCGAACATCGTGGGGCCGCAGTTTGACAACAATATGCAGATCGACCGGCTGATCGCGCGGGTGAGCGGCAGGCATGCGGACCGGCTGGAGCGGATGGTGTACACGAGCTCATCGGGCGTTTTTCCCAACAACGGCGAGACGATTGCGTGCGCGTATCATCCGGTGGACGAGCGGCACCCGAAGCGGCCGATGGGGGAGTACTCGCTGGGCAAGCTGATCGGCGAGGAGTTCACGAAGATGGCAGCGCGGGAGACGGGGTTGCGTTTCTCGATTGTGCGGCCAAGCCACGTGCGCTCGGGTGACGCCATTCTCGGCCATTTTACGGTCGGCGCGGTGGCGGGGCTGCTGGAGCGGGGACAGAACGCGCCGCTGGGTGAGCTTTACATGGCCGACGGTACGGAGCTGTGGCACGACGTGCTGGCGCGGGCGGAGGACGAGAGTCAGCCGTGCAGCGTGCGGGATATGGATGGACGGCCATGGCTCTACCAGCCGAACGATGCGCGGGATATTGCGCATATGCTGGTGTGCGCGGTGGAGGAGCCGGGCGCGGTGGACGAGTCGTTCAACTGTGGGGCGCCGGCGCCGTTCAGTTTTCCGGAGGCGGCGGCGATCCTGGCCGAGGAGAGCGGTGTGGAGCCGCTGGAGGTGCGGGTGCCGGTGCGGTACCAGTACGATCATGACAACACGAAGGGCCGCAGTTTGATCAATTTCCGTCCGCGCGGCAGTCTGCAGGCGATGATCAAGTCGGCGCTGAAGGTACGGGATGAAGGTTTCATTGACTACGACTGGGAAGGAGTTTCCTGATGCTTCGAACCGCATTCATTGGCGCGGGGCCGCGCAGCCAGGGCGCGCATTATCCGAACGTGAACCGCTTGCCGGAGGTGGAGATGGTGGCGGCCTGCGAGCTGGACGAGGCGCGGCTGCATGAGGTGGCGGTGGCGTATGATTTCCAGTACCGCTACGACGACCACAAGCGCATGCTGGACGAGGTGGACCCGGACCTTGTCTACTGTGTGATGCACGAGCGCTGGCTGCTGCAACCGGCGCTGGATTGTCTGAACGCGGGCAAGAATATCTTCATCGAGAAGCCGCCGGGGATGAACATGGATGAGGTGCAGCAGATCCACGATGCGGCGGTGGCGAACGACGTGATCTGCGCGGTGGGCTTTCAGCGGCGGCATGCGGCGGTGACGCGGGAGGCGATGAGTCAGGTGGCGCGGCTGGGGCCTGTGTCGACGGCGGTTGGGACCTTCCACAAGCGGATGCTGGGTGAGAATGCGTTCAGTTTCACGACGACGAACTGGGACGATCTGTGCCATGCGGTGGACTTGGTTCGCTATATGGCGGGTGGCGAGCCGGTGGAGGTGACGGCCTACCAGGACCACTTCGACAGCGATTACCGCAACTGCTATACGGGGCTGGTGCGCTTCGACAACGGGGCGACGGGGTTCATTCACGGGAACCGGGCTTCGGGCGGCCGGGTGCTGCGCGGGGAGCTGCACGGGACGGGTGTGGGCTGCTATTTCAAGATCCCGCATGAGATCGAGATCACGGAGGATAACGAGGCGCGCACGCTGGGAGGGTGGCAGATCGACGGTGTGGCTGAGGCGGATACGTACCGGTATGACGGTGTGCTGACGATGCACGAACATATTGTTGACTGTGTGCGCACGGGTGAGAAGCCGCTGACGGATATTCGGGATGCTATCCATTCGATGGCGCTGGTGGCGCAGCTGGAGGGCGTGGACAGCAGGGGCTAGGGGTCAGGGACCAGGGGTTAGTGGGAATCGTACTCACAGTTAGGTGGGAGTGGGAGATGACTGTTTATAGTTTGGATGAGGTGAAGGAGCGGGGTCTGTTCCCGGGGTTTGTGGGGAAGTTTATTCACAGCGAGAATATGACGTTCGTGTACTGGGATGTTGCGGAGGGGTCGCCGCTGCCGGCGCATTCGCATCCGCACGAGCAGGTGATCAATATGTTTGAGGGGCAGTTCGAGATCCGGATCACGGGTGGTGAGACGAGGGTGCTGGGGCCGGGGGACGTGTATGTGATTCCGGGCGGGGCTGAGCATTCGGGGCAGGCGATTACGCGGTGCCGGATTCTGGATGTGTTTCAGCCGGTGCGTGAGGAGTATGTTTGGGAGGATTGAGCGGGGCTGAAAGGATGGTTCTATTCGCCAAGTCCTCGCGTGGCCCCTGAAGGTGGAGATTCGTGTGCGGGCGAATTCTTCAGTATTAACGTTAGTCGAACGTCCCTCTTGTGGGGGACGTTTCTTTTTGTGTGTCCATTGGTTCTAACTGTATTGGGCGACGCCGGACAGCGTCGTGGCGCAACATTACTGTCTGCTCACAGTTCCGACAATTCCGGGAAGTAGGTTGCGAAAAAACCACTATCCCGTGTGAGAAAGGTATCGGCCACCGTAAGTGCATGGGCTCCAATCAGGAAGTCTGTCATGATCCTGCTGCGTGGTCCGCCGGCCCGCCTGTATTGAGCCCAGCGCACTCCGGCTTCATGGGCCATTTCCGTATCAATAGGAGAAATGGTTACACCTATTTCCCGCAGCGCTGCGTCCAGCGTGGTCCGATCCGGAAAGGCTGGAACAAGCTCGGCATAGACAATATCACAGATAAGAATGACCCCTTGATCGTAGGCATCACGAAGTCTCTCCAGCGATTGCGGACCAAACCGGTCATCGGGGAGAAATACGTCCAGAACGACGCTCGTATCGACAGCGGTGATCATCTGCCGCGCACTTCGTCGAGATATTCGTCGGTATTTCCGCCGTTCAGGATGCCGTAGACGCGCTCCACGGGATGTTTGCCGGCAGGTCGTTTTCGAATCAGGAGACCTTGCTCGGTTGGTGTGATATCGACCTCGACATTGGCGGTCATACCGTAACGGTCGCGCAGATGCTTGGGGATGGTAACCTGTCCTTGTTCAGAGATTCGCATGGTCCCTCCAGATAAGAGTCTGTTTTGCCAAAATTATACTTTGACAGTGCGCAAGGCCTAAATTGAACGCGGTCTTCCTCTTTGAGCTGATACCCACACTGTTCTGCGTGTGACGGTGCCTGGATGTATTTCAGCCGGTGGGGGAGTCGTATGTCGGGGAGGATTGCGGATCAGGATTGCTAACAGAGCCGGATTGGATATGGTATCCTGTGACTGCCGTGACGGAATCGCGGCCGGATAGAAGGTACGCAAATCGCCAAGTGGGGAGAGATCTTTGTCCAGTCGAGGCCCCGGAAGAATTGGAGGACAACAAATGAAGAATAGTGGTTTTCGTTACTATGTTTTCAACCTGCCGTCCATTCTCAGTGGCGTGTCGCGTATTTTTGATCTGGGCGGCACCTTGAATGATTATGACCCGATATTTCGCAGGGGTCCCGAGGAGGATTTGGCTGCCCTAAGGAGTGACTGGATTGTCATCGGACAAGACTTTCGAGACGCGATTGCGACATATGCGGACAGCGAGATTTCCGAGCGTCTGACACATGAGTGACGTTGGTGAGCACAAGCCATCAGATCCCCCGGTCGTATAGGAGACAGGCAGTACATCAGTTGAAGTCCTCAGAGAAGTAAACGTCCGGTCTACCTCGTGGAGCGGGCCACTCCCTTCACCAGCAGATCTCCAACTCTTCGAAGAAATCGTACCCGGTGCAGCGGACCGGATCCTGACTCTGACTGAGAAGCAGTCGGAGCACCGGATGGATCTGGAGCGATCGGTTGTAAGTGAAAACCTCGAACAAAGTAAGTTGGGGCGTTGGGTGAAGTTCTGTCAGATGGGGAGTATGGTTGCCAGGGTTCGGTCGGCGACGAGGACCAGGAATATGAGGGCCAAGTAGAGCATGGAGTATTTGTAGAGGTCAAGGGCGTCTTTGCGGGATACTTCGTGTCCCTCGCCGACCTGGCGATGGAGCTTGACCACTTTTCGAAATAACAGAAGATTCAGCAGGACGGCAACCCCGGTGTAGAGCCAGCCGGCCTCGTTGAGGGCGAAGGGCGCCAGGGAGGCTAGTGCTGTGAGGGCGGCGTAGAGGAGCATCTGCTGGACTGTGCGTTTGCTGCCGAGGACGGCGGGGGCCATGGGGATGCCTACGGCCTGGTACTGGTCTTTGACGAGGAAGGCGAGCGCCCAGAAGTGTACGGGGGTCCAGAGGAAGATGAGGGCGAAGAGCAGGGCGGCCATCCAGTCGAGGCCATTGGTGACGGCAGCCCAACCCAGGAGGGGCATGACGGATCCGGCGGCGCCGCCGATGACGATGTTCTGCCAGGTGGTGCGCTTGAGCCAGGCGGTGTAGACGAACACGTAGTAGAGCAGGCCGAACCAGGCAAGGAGGGCGGTCAGGAGGTTGGCTGTGAGCCAGAGGACGAGGAAGGAGCCGAGGCTGAGAAGGAGCCCGAATATGATGGCGCTGCGGACGCTGATTACGCCGGTCACGAGGGGGCGTTTGGCGGTGCGGCGCATTTGGCCGTCTATGTCGCGGTCGAGCACCATGTTGAAGACGCCGGCGCCGCCGGTGGCCATGTAGCCGCCGACGAGGACGCCGAGGAGGGGCAGCCAGGGGGGCAGGCCGCGGGCGGCGATGAACATGGGGCAGATCGCGGTGAAGAGGAGGAGGGAGATAACTTTGGGTTTGGTCAGGGTCAGGTAGTCGCGCCAGGTGGCGGCGGGCAGACGGGTGGCGGTGTTGATCACAGTGGCTGGACCTCTTTGGTTTGCCAGGGCATGGATGGCGCCAGGCTGCCGGCGCGGGGCGCGCTGAGGGTCAGCCAGCCGACGACGGACCAGAGGGCGAAGGCGGCCACGGCGAGCGCGAGATGGAGTATCTGGAGCGGAATCGGACCGAGCATAGCCAGATTTACTGTCCCCACGAGCAGTTGTACGACATAGACCAGCAGAAGCATTTTGCGAAATGGCCGGACCTGCGGCGCACGTTTGAACCAGCCGGTCAGGGCGTAGCTTACCCAAAGGTAGACGCCGACGCCGATGCCGAGGAACGGATGCAGAATGCGCAGGCGAATGAGCGGATGGGAAGCGGCGCTGAAATCCTCTCTCAGTCCCTCTTGCAAGGATTCGGGCGGAAACATGGTGTTACCCATGGCAGAGATGCCGCCTGAAAACATAAGAAACATCATCCCAAACATGCCGACAGCAAACAGAATCTTGAGCCCGGTCTGGCCTGTCCAGGCGGGCGGCCAGGTGTGCCCGGGATAGGCGTATACGGTGGTGAGCGACAGGGCGCCGACGAGGAACAGGGAGTTGAGCAGGTGGAATGCGACGAGGAGGCCGCGGGCGACGGAGACGTTGTCTCCGGTGAGTCCGGTGAGGACGGTGACGGCGCCGATGAGAGCTTCGATGAGGAGGAAGACGGCGGAGGCGATGGCGAAAGGCAGGAAGCCGGGCAGGTCATGGCGGAGGCGGACGGCTTTGATAAGCAGCCATACTCCCATGATGAGGGCCACACCGGAGAGGGCGCGGTGGGAGAATTCCATCCAGGTGGCGAGTCCGTGGTCGAGGGGGAGGATTTCGCCCTGGCAGCGGGGCCAGTCGCGGCCGCAGCCGGCGCCGGAGCCGGTGGCTCTGACGAGGGCGCCCTGGAGGATGACGATGGTGTTGATGGATAGGGTTGTCCAGGCGAGGTGGGGGGGTTTCATTGGGGTGGAATTGGCTTGGGTCGCACAGGTGTTGTCCGGGTAAAGCGCAAATTGCTTCCATGATGCCATAGGATTGGGGGTGGGTGCTAAATTGGGAGGGAGTGTGGGGG
>VXOE01000199.1:0-2642 GCA_009840225.1 Caldilineaceae bacterium SB0662_bin_25
CCCCCTTCCCCCCGAACTACCCCAAGGTACTCTCTGACCCCTGATCCGGTTTTGGGGCCTGGCATACTTAAGGAAATACGCCAAGCCGTTACAATTCAATAGAAACCGTCGCGTGCAGTTTGGTAGAGAACCGCCTTTCCCTGCCCTGACTCTATACAGGATGCCATCATAAACATACCCGTCTGGACCCACGCCGCCCGCCTCGCCGCCCAAACCCCGCCCGAACGCAACCGCTACGTCGATTTCCTACGCGCCGCCTCTATATGCCTCGTCATCCTCGGCCACTGGCTGCTCGTCGCCCCCTATACCCAGGACGGCCAACTGGTCTACGGCGACCTCCTCACCCTCGTCCCCTGGGTCCGCTGGCTGACCTGGCTTTTCCAGGTCATGCCCATCTTCTTCCTCGTCGGCGGCTACGTCAACGCCCTCGGCTGGCACGCCGCCCAACGCCGCCAGGAAAGTTACGCCTCCTGGCTGGCCCACCGGCTGCAGCGGCTCATCCTCCCCGTCCTCCCCGTCCTCGTCGCCTGGACCCTGATCAGCCTGGCCTGGGTCCTCCTCGACCCCGACCCTGTGCACCTGAAGATCATCTCCCAGGTCGCGATCGTGCCCGTCTGGTTTCTCGTCGTCTACACTCTTATTGTCCTGCTCGTTCCTCTCGCCCACCGCGCCTGGCAACGCTATAAGCTCGCCTCCTTCTGGGCGCTTGTGGCCGCCGCCGCGCTTTTGGATCTGCTCGCCCTCGGCGCCGGCTGGCGGCTGCTCGGCTGGCTCAACTACCTCGTCGTCTATCTCGCAATCCACCAACTCGGCTTCGCCTGGCAGTCCGACCGCATAGGTGGACCGCGGCGCTGTCTCCTGTGGGCCGCCGGCGGGCTGGCCGCACTCATCGCGCTCGTGAACTTCGGCCCCTATCCCTTCAGTATGGTAACCGTCCAGGGAGAAGAGATCAGCAACAACATGCCGCCCAATCTGACCATGCTGGTGCTGGGCGCCGCCCAAACCGGCCTCCTCCTCGCCCTCGAAAAGCCGGCCCGTCGCCTGCTCGAACGCGGCGCCCTCTGGACGACAACCGCGCTCATCAACGGCATTATCATGACCATCTTCCTCTGGCACTTCACCGCCTTGATGCTCGTATCCGGCCTGGCGCTGCTCACCGGCGTCGGCCTCTCTTTCATCCCCGGCACAGACGCCTGGTGGCTCACGCGCCCCCTGTGGACCGCCGCCCTTGCCCTCACACTGGTCCCTTTCGTAGCCGCCTTCACCCGCTTCGAACGCAACGGCCCGTCGCCCCGCCGCGCCGCACCCCCGGCCTGGCAACTCCTGCTCGGCTGCGCCCTCGTCAGCTTCGGCCTCGTCCCTCTCACGCTACACGGCATCCCCACCGAAAACTGGCCCGGCATCAACCTCATCGCCCTCGCCCTCCCCTTCATAGGCGCCGCCCTCGTCTGCTTCAGTCCCCCGCGCACGCGTAAATCGGCGAATGAGGAATCCCCATGGCAGAATCCAACCGCCCGCAAGGAATACATCGCCATGCAAACAGTTGCACCGAAAATCGAACGCGGCGCCGGCAACATTTTCGCCGACCTGGGCCTCCCCAACGCCGAAACGCACCTGCTCAAAGCCCAACTCGTCACCGGCATCGATAAGATCATCCGCCAGCGCAAACTCCAACTGCCCGAAGCAGCCGCAATATTAGGCCTCTCCCACCCCGCCCTATCGCGCCTCCTGCGCGGAAACTTCCGCGAACACTCCGTAGAACATCTCCTCCACCTCCTGACCGCCCTCGGTCGCGACGTGGAGATCGTCATTCACGAACCAACCCCGCGCGCAGAAAGCGAAACCGAAGGACATCCAACCACGCAGATGGAGGGAAAAATCACCGTCGCCGCCTAAACACCAGTCCAGAATCTCCCCCAGTCCTGGCGGACCATCTTCCACGCTCCCGGACTAACACAACCCGCCCCACGCCACGACGGCAATGCTGTAGGGGCACCCCTTGTGGGTGCCCTGGAACAGACGCAAAATTCGGTCCGCACCCTTCAGAGCCCTCTGTGGACGACGAAAGGTGTTCTTCGCGCCCCTTCGCGTCCCTTCGCGGATAAAAGGTGTTCTTCCTGGCCCTTCGTGGAATCGCCCTAAGCGACAGCCACAAAACTGCCCCAAATTCCTCCAAAATCCACCCCCAATCCGTGCTATAATAACCCCGCCAAAAACGTGCCCAACCTCAGCACGTCTGAAAATGAGCAAGTCACATTTGACCGAATCAGAGAAACCACCATCAAATGAGTACACCCAAACCTACCTGACACGCGCCCCATGAAATCGACCAATACCTCGCCGAGCTGGACACCGATACCAAGCCCGGCAAAGTTCGCAGCGAGTCTGCCGCAATCGAAAACTGACCCCCAAAACGAGCCAACAAATGCAAGAAAACACCGACAACAGCCGCCAAAAACGCCAAAAAGGCGCGACATGTGTAGACTTGGCGCGACATTTGTCGACTTACCTCACCCAAACCCGTCAACGCCCATGGCCTCTCGCAAAACACTCGCAAAACACTCGTAAACGCTCGTGATCTCTCGTACGACAATTGCCGCCTCTCATGCAACACTCATACACACTCGCAAACGCTCGTAAAC
>VXOE01000199.1:2742-9672 GCA_009840225.1 Caldilineaceae bacterium SB0662_bin_25
TACACACTCGCAAACGCTCGTAAACTCTCATGATCTCTCGTGATCTCTCATAATCTCTCTTGCTCTGTCGTAAATCGCTCGCAAATGCTCACGGACCCCCCATGAACCCTCGCCAGTCAGACCTCACTAGAAACTAGAAACTCAAAACTGAAAACTAACAAAACTGCCTTCCCCCCTTGACAGAGCCCCAGGATTAGGCTATCCTTATAAAAGATTTAGTCATGGATAAAAATATATTTTCCACCATCTGAAAATACTTGCTCTTGGAACCCGAATATGCCGCACGCACCAGCACAACATACATCAACACGACCACCCAGATCACGCGTCAGACAGACACCCACCGTCCTCCTGATCCTGCTTGCCGCCCTGCTAACCACAGCCTGCGGCCGTGACCGCGAACCCGTCGCCACCGAGGCCGCCGCCGAATCCCCCGCAGCCGCCGAACAACAGACCCAGCCCGACGCCCCATCCCCCACAGGCGTACGCGCCGACGGCACATTCCGCATCGTCGCCACCACCACCCAGGCCAGCGACCTCTCCCGAATCCTGACCGACGGCGTCGCCAACATCGAAATCACACCGCTCATGGGCGCCGGCGTCGACCCCCACCTCTACCAGCCCACCGAGTCCGACATCCGCGCCATGAACGCCGCCGATATGGTCGTCTACAGCGGCCTCCACCTCGAAGGCCAGTTCGACGCCGTCTTCGCAGCACTGCGCGAACAGGGCACCCTCATCTACACCCTCTCCAAACCCGTCAAGGACGCCGGCTTCGTCATCGGCGGCTTCGGCGCCGACGAGACCCAATCCGGCACCGACGACCCCCACTTCTGGTTCGACCCCCGCAACTGGGAACTCACCGTCGCCGACCTCGCCCAGACTCTCGCCGAGCTCGATCCCGACAACGCCGCCGCCTACACCGCCCACGCCGATGCCTACAACGCCCAGCTGCGCACGCTCTTCACCTGGGCCTCCGACGGCATGCGCTCCGTTCCCGAAGCGCAGCGCTACCTCGTCACCTCCCACGACGCCTTCCAGTACTTCGGCGCCGCCTTCGGCTGGCGCATGGCCGGCATCCAGGGCATCAGCACCGAGGACGAGACCGGCGTCGGCGACATCCAGCGCACCGCCCAGTTCGTCGTCGAACAGAACATCCCCGTCCTCTTCGTCGAGAGCAGCATCTCCCCCGACACCATCGAAGCCGTCCAGGCCGCCATCGAAGCCGCAGGCGGCAGCGTCCGCGTCGGCGTGCGCGAGCTCTACTCCGACGCCATGGGCATGCCCGGCACCTTCGCCGGCGCCTACATCGGCATGATCGCCGAAAACGTCTACACCATCCTGCAGTCCTACCGCTGTGCCGGCGCCCCCGCCACAATCCCCGACTGGCCGGACAGCATCGACATCTCGCCGCCCCAGGAGTTGCTCACGGTCGACTGTGAAGCTGAAAAATCCTGACCGCCCGTCGGCGGTGATTCCCAAGTTCGTCAGGGTCGCGCTCATTCCCCCGGGAGCGCGACCGGACTCTATCCGCAGGCAGCACAGAAGAAGCTGCCCGCCGGCCTGCCGCCGCGTGACTGAATTTACAAAATGAACGCATCTGCTATGCCCGTGAAACCGGCCCGCGCCCCCCGGCGAGGAGTAAAGTGAAGTGAGCGTCCACAGCGGACGTGACCCGCAAAACGGCTCGGCTACGGCCCTCGAGATCGACGACCTCACCGTCGCCTACAACAGCAAACCCGCCATCTGGGACATCGATCTGCGCGTGCCTGAGGGCGTCCTCATGGCTGTCATCGGCCCCAACGGCGCCGGCAAAAGCACCCTCATCAAGGCCGCCCTCAAGCTCATCCCCCGCGCCGCCGGCACCGTCCGGTTCTACGGCCAGCCCTACGAACACGTCCGCGGCCTCGTCGGCTACGTCCCCCAGCGCGGCAGCGTCGACTGGGACTTCCCCACCACCGTCCTCGACGTCGTCTCCATGGGCCTCTACGGCCGCCTCGGCTGGATCCGCCGCCCCGGACAAAGCGAACGCGAGTCCGCCATGCACGCCCTCGAACAGGTCGGCATGCAGGACTTCGCCGACCGCCAGATCAGCCAGCTCTCCGGCGGCCAGCAGCAGCGTACCTTCCTCGCCCGCGCCCTCGTCCAGGACGCCCGCATCTATCTCATGGACGAACCCTTCGCCGCCGTCGACGCCGTCACCGAACGCGCCATCATCACCATCCTCCGCCAGCTGCGCGCCCGCGGCAAAACCGTCGTCGTCGTCCACCACGACCTCCAGACCGCCCCCGAATACTTCGACTGGGTCACCCTCCTCAACGTTGAAATCGTCGCCACCGGCCCCATCGCCACAACCTTCACCCCCGACAACCTCCGCCAAACCTACGGCGGCCGCGTCGCCTACCTCCACGAAGGCCAGCGCATAGCCGGCCTCGAAGAAGAATAAATGCACTGCCCCAAGTCCCAGAGTTTCCCCAACCCCAACAACCTTCCTTCGTGGCCCTTAGTGGCCATTCGTGGACAAAAAGGTGTTCTTCGCGCCCCTTCGCGTCCCTTCGCGGATAAAGACGTTCACAACCACCATGACTAACCACACCTCCGACCGCCGCATCTGGCTCCTCATCACCGCCACAGCCATAATCGCCGCCCTCTTCATACCCTTCAGCCAGCTCGTCCTCCACGTCGAATACGACTACACCCTGCGCACCGTCGCCCTCGGCGGCGCCCTCCTCGGCATCGTCAGCGGCGTCCTCGGCTGCTTCGCCGTCCTCCGCCGCCAGAGCCTACTCGGCGACGCCCTCTCCCACGCCGCCCTGCCCGGCGTCGCCATCGCCTTCCTCCTCGCCGGCCGCGACCTCGGCCTCCTCCTCATCGGCGCCGGCGTCACCAGCTGGCTCGGCGTCTTCTTCATCCGCCTCGTCACCGGCACCACCCGCAT
Organism: Caldilineaceae bacterium SB0662_bin_25; assembly: GCA_009840225.1. GTDB lineage: Bacteria > Chloroflexota > Anaerolineae > Caldilineales > Caldilineaceae > Bin5. The sequence goes on from VXOE01000199.1 coordinate 5,681, forward strand.
CAAGCAGGACGCCGCCATGGGCATCGTCCTCGCCGCCTGGTTCGCCGCCGGCATCGCCCTCCTCGTCTACATCCAGGCCCGCCCCGACGCCAGCCAAGCCGGCCTCGACACCTTCATCTTCGGCCAGGCCGCCGCCATCATCGAACGCGACGTACGCCTCATCGCCGCCGTCGGCGCTGTATCGTTCATCGTCCTCGCCCTTTTCTGGAAAGAGTTCAAACTCATTACCTTCGATCCCGAATTCGCCGGCGCCAACGGCTTCCGCGTCAACCTCCTCAGCATGACCCTCTCCACCCTCATCGTCGTCGCCATCGTGCTCGGCCTCCAGCTCGCCGGCGTCATCCTCATGGTCGGCATGCTCATCGCCTCTGGCATCGCCGCCCGCCAGTGGACCAACCAGCTCGGCCAGATGGTCATCCTCTCCGCCGTCTTCGGCGCCTTCGCCGGCGGCGCCGGCGCCATCGTCAGCGCCGTCGACGCCGATATCCCCACCGGCCCCCTCATCGTTGTCGTCGCCTTCCTCCTCGTTGCCCTCTCCCTCGGCTTCGCCCCCGGACGCGGACTCGTCTGGACCCTCCTCCGCCAGCGCAGCGACCGCCGCCGCTTCGCCGCCCAGACCATCCTCCAGGACCTCTACCACTACGCCCTCGACCACGGCCGCGCCGACCTGCCCGCCCCCGAACCCTTCCTCCTCGGCGTCCGCGGCGCAACCGCCCGCGAAGGCCTGCGCCAGCTCCACGCCCGCGGCCACGCCCAACGCAGCAACGGCGCCTGGATGCTCACCCCCGCCGGCATCGAAGCCGCCGCCCGCGACGACCGCAACCACCAGCTCTGGTCCCTCTACCGCCAGTACGCCGACGACCTCGACCTGCCCACAATCGCCGAAGACCGCCAGCAGGACATCGCCGACGCCCTCCCCCCCGCCGCCGTCGCCAAACTCGAATACAAACTCGACACCATCCGCAACGCCGCCACCCAATGAAGTCACTAAAAACTAGAAACTGACTACTAAAAACTGCCGTTAAATGTTTCAACTCGAAGACCTAATCATCAATCTACTCCTCAACTTCATCGCCCGCGAAGACCTCAACGCCTTCCTCCGCAACCCCCAGCACACAGCCACCATCGTCGGCAGCCTTATCGCTGTATCCGGCGCCCTGCTCGGCACATTCCTGCTCCTGCGCGGTATGTCCCTCACCAGCGACGCCATCAGCCACACCGTCCTCCTCGGGATCGTCGTCGCCTTCATCCTCATGGGCTCCGTCTTCGGAGAACACCCCGATCTCTCATCCGTCTGGCTCATCGTCGGTGCCGCCGCCGCCGGGGTCGCCACCGTCCTCCTCACCGAGCTCATCTACCGCTCCGGCCTCGTCAAACAGGACGCCGCCCTCGGCCTCGCCTTCCCCCTCCTCTTCGCCATCGCCGTCATCCTCGTCTCCCGCGTCGTCAGCGACGTCCATCTCGACGAAGACGCCGTCATGGTCGGCGAAATCGGCGTCGCCTGGGCCAACACCAACAGCCACTGCCTCGACGGCTGCGAGTCCGTCACCATCACCCCCGAAGACCCCCGCGCCGAAACAACGCGCCAGTGCACCAACTGCCGCAGCCTCGGCATCAGCCCCCGCGACGACAAGGCCGAGTTCACCCAAATCTGCACCAACTGCGGCCACTACAGCCCCGCCCAGGCCTGGCAGGCCGGCTTCACAAGCCAGGAACCGGTCCTCGTCTTCTGGCCCAAATCAATCACTGTCATGGCAGTGCTCACGCTGCTCACCCTTCTCGCCATCGTCCTCTTCTACAAAGAGCTCAAGCTCTCCACCTTCGACCCCACCCTGGCCGCCGCCCTCGGCTTCCGCCCCACCCTCCTCCACTACGGCCTCATGGTCCTCGTCAGCCTCGTCGCCGTCGGTGCCTTCGACGCCGTCGGCTCCATCCTGGTCGTCGCCTTCTTCATCATCCCGCCCGCCGCTGCCTACCTGCTCACCGACCGCCTGCCCCGCATGCTCCTCTACAGCTCCCTCATCGGCGCAGTCGGCGCCTACACCGGCTACGACCTCGCCCGCGGCAACCTCCTCGGCATCGCCGACCTCAGCGACATCCTCGCCGCGCTCAACAACCTCTTCGGCCTCGGCCTCAGCGAACGTTGGGACTCCTCAATCTCCGCCTCGATGGTGCTCATGACCTTCCTCTTCTTCCTCATCGCGTGGACCTTCTCGCCCAAGTACGGTCTCGTCTCCACCATGCTCCGCCGCCGCAATCAGCGCCGCAGCTTCGACCACCAAGTCGTCCTCGGCCACATTCACCATCACCAGGACAGCCCCGCCGCCGGCGAAGAACTGGCCGTCTCCACACTCTACCGCCACTTCCGCTGGACACCGGCCAAAATGCAGCGTACACTGCGTCAACTGCGTGCAGGCAATCTCGTGAGGATCGATGCCGGTCTCGTCTCCCTCACCGAACGCGGCGAGACCCACGCCCATCAGTTTCGACAAACGCAACTGACCAACGAAAGCGTCGGAGAATAGTCCGCATGGCAAAACTGAACCGCGCCGCCACCGCCCCCGCACCGGCTGCGCCCGCACCCGCCCTGCCCGTCACCGCCCTCGGCCTCACCGGCTACCTCTTCATCGGTACCGCCGCCGTCCTCATCCCGTCGGTCATGCCCTTCATCACCGACGAGTACTTGGCCACAGGCCTCACCCTCACCGCCATCGGCTTCATCTTCCCCGCCCGCGCCGTCGGCGGCATCCTCGGCAACCTCCTCGCCGGCGTCGCCTCCGACCGTCTCGGCTACAGCAAGCTCGTCTGGATCGCCGCGCTCGCGCTCGCAGCCTCCATGGTACTGGTCGCCGGTGCCGGCCTCTGGCTCCTCTTCCTCGCCGGCTTTGCCCTCATCAGCATCGTCCAGGCCTCACTCACCACCGGCATCAACGCCATGGTTGCCGACGCCAACCGCGACAGCCGCGCCCGCGCCCTCAACGTCCTGCACGGCGTCTACGCCGTCGGCGCCACCATCTCCCCCCTCGTCTTCGCCGTCGTCCTCGAGCAGGGCGTCCCCTGGCGCTGGACCATGGCCGCCACCGGCCTCATCTGGCTCGTCTACGGCGCCGCCGCGCTCCTGCTGGTTCGCCGCGTCTCACCCTCCACCGCCTCACCTGCCGGGCCAGCGGCCCCAGCCGCCGGTGAATCTGTGCATGCACAGGATTCAGCACAAAAAAAGACCCCGCAAAGCGGGGCCAGGACCTCAATTCTCTCTTCAGTTTGGGCTGAGCTTCAGGATGTCCTCACTGCCAACTTGGGCATGCTGCGCAACGTCGGCTTTCTCTCCCTCTTCCTCATCGCCTTCATCTACAACGGCGTCGCTTTCAGCCTCCTCGGCTGGGTCGCTCTCTTCATGCAGGAGTCCGCCGGCTTCTCCACCTTCTCCTCAATCTCCATGATCTCCGTCTTCTACGTCGCCCTCACCGCCGGTCGCTTCCTCTGCGCCGCCTACGCCGAGCGCCTCGGCTACGCCGCCACCCTCCTCATCCTGGCTGTCGGTCTCGCCCTCACCTACCCGCTCGTCATCTTCAGCACAACCGCCGCACCCCTCGTCATCGGCATCTTCCTCACCGGCCTCACCTTATCCGGCCTCTTCCCCACCGCCCTCGCCTACGGCACCCGCCTCTACCCCCAGCACAGCGGCGCCGTCACCGGCGTCCTCAACGTCGCCATGACCATCGGCACCATGCTCCCGCCCCTCTGGACCGCTATCTTCTCCGACCTCTGGAGTTTCCAAACCGCCCTCGGCATCAACTACGCCATGGCCCTACTCCTCCTCGCCGTCTGCCTCTACCTCACCCGCCTCGAACCCCGAACCAAATCGTAGCGGCGCCCCTTGTTGGTGCCCCCGCAGTCGCCGCTGCCCCAGCCGCCTCCCGCGCAGCCAGGACAAGCTCTCTCTCCTCGTCTTTTGGGCGGTCGGGCCTATTCGGCCCTCCCTTGTGCGGGGG
>VXOE01000348.1 GCA_009840225.1 Caldilineaceae bacterium SB0662_bin_25
GGTGTCAGGGGGGCTTGCTGGGGGACGGGTCCCCCAGCACAAGGGAGGGCCTAGCGCCCAAAGAGGGCGCCGCCAGCCCTGAGCCGCCCTAGCGGGGAAGGGTGCGGAGGCACGCCTTCGCGGGCCGGAGCGGCCGGAGGACGTACGCGCCCGCAGGCGTCCCTGAACGAGGCGAGAGAAGCCTCCTCTTATGCCTCACATTGAATCGTGAACAGGCCATGGCTTCGTCGTTACCGCGATTGTCAGGGTAACATGCCCCTGTCCAGGGACACACACAAATCAGGTCCGGCAGTGAGAAGACGCGTCACGAACGCTTAACCGTGATGAAAGTGCCGAGGAGCTCAGCCTGCCAGCTATCATTGTGGTCGGTGCAGCCATAGGCGACCAGCAGCGTGTCCGGCGCAACCTCCGCGACCGCGTCGTAGTACGAGCAATCGGTATGCTGTGGACCCTGACGCAGGCAGAAGTGGCCGATCCAGGTGTGCCCCATGTCCAGGCTGAAGGCGAGCCAATCGCCTGGCCGGCCATAGCTCACGACAAGGACGCCGTTGGACATCAGGCAGGATGTGGGGAAGACGCCGCGGTCCGCAATGGGGTCGGCATGGCTCCAGGTCTTGCCATCATCGTTCGACCGGCTCATGTACAAGGGCCAATGCTTTCCGTCAGACGTACCACCGCTGCGCATGAAGCAAAGTATCTCCCCATTGGGCAGTGTCTGCAGAGAGGGCTCGCCAAAGCCATCCAGCCGGCGTGCGTCTCCTGGCGTCAGGTCAAATGCCACCGTTGAAACATAGTGCCAGGTCCTGCCGCGATCGGTAGAGCGTACCACGAAAGAGCGTTCCTTGGGCTGCCTATCGCTGGCAAACTTAGCGAGCGCGCCAGCCAGCAGGCTGCCATCGCGCAGCGCCACAATGGAGTGGTCGACGTAGCGTGGTCTGCCGGGCTTGTTTATCTCCGGCGCGAGTGTGGGAACACCGATCAATTGCACCGTCTCTCTCTGGTAGGAATACCCGTTATCCATTGAGCGGTCCAGAACCGTCTCGTATACACCTTCCTGATCGGTATCTGTCAGGAAATGAGAATGTACCTGGATCAGCTCACCATCGGGAAACTGGTATGCACACCATGTAGGCCAGACTGGCGCGTCGCGCCACGTATGTCCGCCATCTCTCGAGCGTCTGGAGGTGAAGCCGCCGGATTCCTCTGGAAAAGCAGCCAGCACGAGTTCACCATCTACGAGTTTAAACAGGTATGCACAGGCGCAGTGCGTTCTCTGTTGCGGAATGATGGTCTGTGTCTCACCAACCTGGATCTCCAGCTCTCCAAGCTGAAAGTAACCTCTGCAGATATCTTCGTGTGATCTCTCTTCTGTCATGTCAGCCATTTCCCTGTCACTCCTTCCACCCTGTGCGGATGATTTGGTAGGGCCTCTGCCAGATGGCATACGTAGTTGTCATATGGTATTCCACCCTCTTGCGACGGACGTTAAGATTCAGAATGGCGTGGCGGGCGTTCGGAAGATTCAGTGTATCCCGGCGCGATTGACTGCTGATGGGAAGAATGATGTCCGGTCGGGAGATCGTCTGTATTCTTCCTATTCGCTGAAGCGGAATGAAAACAGATCGGCATCCTTGAGTACAAAGCGCAAGCGCACCGGTTTACCGGCCAGGCGGCTCACGTCGGGTCCATCTGCCCAACGAACCACCCGCGCCAGATCGTCCCCCAGCACTTCTACACAGTCGTCGAGCGTAAAGCCTGAGATGGGCGCGTCCATCTGATCGCGCAGAATCTCAACGCGGATGCTGCCCGCGGCCGATGCGGAGAAGTTGAGCATCAGTTGCCGGCCGGCAAAGGTGAGCGCTTTCGTGACGACTTCGCCCCCGCTCAGCGGCGCCTGAACGGAGACAAAACCGTCGAGGCGCAGGGTGTAGCGTCGTAAGTTGAGGCTCTCTCCCCGCCAGTAGCCTTCGGTCAGATAGAGTGAGATCTCGTCGGGCGCCCCGTCAATCGCCGATTTGGTGGTGACAAGGCCCCAGTTTGGGTAGTTGTCACCGTACGCCCAGTTGTCCCGCGGCCTCAGCCCCGGTCGAATGAAGGTTTCCGGCCAGAGTTTGAAGGTCTGCCCATCTCGGCTGGTCATGAACATGCTGTCGGTCAGGGCGCTGCCACGGCGTTCACTCGTGTCGTTCTCAGACTTGGCGTTGGCGCGACGCCGGCGATTCGTCAACTCGGGAAGATCTTCTATTGCATCCGACCAGCCGCGGTCGATGTAGCGCACCGGGAATCCCAGGAAAATGTGCGGGGCGCGAAAGTAAGGGGTGATCCCGTTGATGTAGAGCTCGTCAGTGCGCCCCTCGGTGTAATTGATGTACACCGGGTCAGTCCAGTGGATGAAATCCTGTGAAGTAGCGGTGAGGACGTCGCGTCCATAGCGCGAGCCGGTCTCCAGCCCTGCCTCTGGGCGGCTCAACCATGAACTCCTCCCTCCCTCGTGATCTGAACCGTGCGTGTTCTGTTTTGAAATCGGCACCGTCAGTCGATCCCCAGCAGTTTGAGCGAGTCGCGCTGGAGCATGTCTTCGATGTACGCTTCAGGGATCAGCGAAAGACCGGCCCGGCTGGCCATGCCGGACGCGTCATACAGGTACTGGACACTGTCAACCACTTTGGCGAACGGATAATCCGAACCGAAGAATATCTTGTGCCCGACATCGTATTCTATCGCCGTAGTCAATGCCTCGTAGAAGCGCAAGTGACGAAAACCAAAACCGGACATGTCCCCGTAGACGTTCTTGTGCTTGCGCATGACCATCACGGCATCGGTGTGCCATGGATGACCGATATGACAGATCATCTGCCGCAGCTTCGGAAATCGTTGCGCTACTTCGTCAAGAAGTATCGGCTTCGACCAGCGCAGCGGCGTAGCGGCGAATGTTGTGGTACTCTGGTGCCAGAAGATGGGGATGTCGAGTTCCTGGGCTTTAGTGTAGAGCGGGTCGTAACGCGTGTCGGCCGGGTTGAAATTCTGGTAGGCGCCGCTCAACTTGAGCGCGCGCAAACCCAAGTTTCTGATGGCATGCGTCAGTTGCTCGATGCAGGCAGGGTCGTTCGGGTCCACGCTGGCCACGCCTATCAGTTTGTCAGGACGCCGGCTGACGTAGTCATGGACGTACTCGTTCGGAACCACCAACCCGGCGGCATTCATCATCATCGCAAAAACTGCTGCGCGATCAACCTTCTGCGCTACCTGTTCCCAGTGCTCCTCGGGCGGACAATGCCATTTGTTGGTCTTGCCGTAGCACATCTCGACTTCGGCTATCGCCTTATCCGACCAATGATGCCGCTGCCAGATGTGGCTGTGGATGTCGATCATCACCAGCCCGTCTTCTCCTTCCGTTCCAAAAACAGCGCTTCCACGTCGCGGATCGGGTGTTCGGCGATCTCGCGCTTCAACTGATGCAAGACCGGAGTTCCGGCTGTCTGCTCCAGGTTCCAATCGCGTACGAGCTCGCCGCTTTCAATACGCTTCAGCATGGCGCGCATCTGCTGGCGCACGTGATCATCGACGACCTCACCCGATCGACGCAGAATCAGATAGGTCGAGGTCGACGAACCGAACTGCGTATCGCCGAGCTTCGACTTGCAGAGGTATTCGGCAAAAAACTGCAGTTCGTAGAAGGTTTCGCTGTAGGCCGATTCGGCCGAGTAGCCGGCCTCAACCAGCACCTCGTAAGCGGTCAGGAGATATTTCATGATCGCTCCCAGGCCGGCCGTCTCGGCGAACAGGTTCACGCCGACCTCTTCGCCGAAAGTGCATTCGCAGCTGCCGAAGCGCAGCAAGCCCATACCTTTGGCCAAAGACATCGCGATCTGGCGTGCCTGGCCCGAGAAATCCTGATGCACGCCAAAGTGCCCAAAGACGCCCTCGCCGCGCACATACCGTTCGCGCAACACTTCTCCCAACGACGCGGGTACGCTCAGGACAATGTCGATGTTCGCCGGCGGCTGGAACAGGCCGAAATGCATCGCATATCCGCTGGCAAAATCCAATACTTGGCCTTCTCTCAGGTGTGGCTCGATCTCGGCATGGTAGATCGACTTCTGCAACTCATCCGGGACCAGCATGAGAAGAATGTCCGCCCGCTTCACCGCTTGCGCAATCGGGACGACTTCGAAACCGTCGGACCGCGCCGTATCGGCGTAGCGATCTTCCCGATTTCCGACGATGACCTGGAGGCCGGCGTCGCGCAAGTTCTGCGCCTGGGCGTGACCCTGGCTGCCGTATCCAATCGAAGCGATCAGTCTGTTCTGAATGATGCTGAGATCCACTTCCTCTTCGAGATATAGTCGATCTCTTCTGGCTGGATTCTCTTTCGTCATGTCTGCTCTCCATACTATGCAAGGCTGACAGGAATGATGATCATAGTCGTACCCATGGTACGACAAATTGTCACCATCCGGTGGCCTTCTTCCGTTCCAAGAAGACGTCTTCAACATCCTTGATCTCATGCTCGGCCAGCGCCCGCTGGCGTTGATGGAGCATCGGCGCTCCCGCCAAATGCTCCAGGTTCCACTCGCGGACCAGTTCACCGCTCTGGATACGCCCAAGCATCCGACGCATGTTGTCTCTCACGTGATCGTCCACCACCTCGCTCGTTTTGCTCAGAATCAGATAGGTGGAAGTGGACGAGCCCTGGCGGCTGTTCGCCAAGCGCTCCTTGACCAGGTTTTCAACGAAGAACTGCAGCTCATAGAACGTCTCCGCATAGGCGGCCTCAGCAGAGAAGCCGGCCTCGATCAGCACTTCGTAAGCGGTCAGAAGGTATTGGGGAATCGCACCCAGTCCTGCGGACTCAGCGAACAGGTTAACCACCACCTCCTGTCCGAAGCTGCATTCGGTGCATCCGAATTTCAATAGCCCCATTCCCTTGGCCAGGGCCATGGCAATGTCGCGGGCCTTGCCGGAATGATCCTGATAAACGCCGAAGTGACCAAACACTCCTTGGCCGCGCTGAATCCGCTCACGGAGAACTGTACCTCGACAGGTGGGGACGGTTAGCACCACATCGAGAAATGGGAGCGGTCTGATCAACCCGAAATGCACGCTGTAACCGCTGGCAAAGTCAAGAACCTGGCCTTCTCGGAGATACGGCTCTATCTCACTGTAAACAGCAGCCTGCACCTCGTCAGGGATCAGGAACAGGATCACGTCAGCACGCTTCACCGCTTGCACGATCGGCATCACATCGAACCCGTCAGCTCGAGCTTCTGCGGCAAATCGATCTTCTCGATTGCCGACGATAACATTCAGTCCCGAGTCGCGCAGGTTCAACGCCTGCGCGTGTCCTTGACTGCCGTATCCGATCGTCGTTATGCATTTATCTCTGATATGTTTCAGATCAGCATCGCCTTCGGTATAGAGCCGGTCTCTCTTGACCTCTCGTTGTCTGATTGTCATTGAGAACCTGGTCCTTTCACCTGCAAAGCGAGGCGACGCTTACTGCCTGTCCCATTCACCGCAACGCGGGCTTTTCTTGTCACGACCTAGTCTCCTGCATGAGGAGGGTTGGGCTTCGAAGCGCAGAAAGCAGCTGACGCAACTCCTCCTGGTTTTCCCGCAAGGCTGCACTTGTCCCTGCAACCAGATCGAAGCATAGGGTCTCGCGCCCCGTGCCAGAGACACCATCTAGTGCTGTGGAGCTGATCGTCTCACCTGCGTCCGGCAACAGTAACCACAAGCGCCTCGTCCGACCCTCGACCCCAAGGATCTGCGTTTCCGGGCTTTTGTCTGCCATAGGCCGGAATTCTTTCTCCGAGGCAAACAAGACTGTGTTCATGCAGCGCACAATATGAAACGCTGGCCTCGGGTTGGATAAACGATCCAACAGTCCGTGGTTGATGTCACCGGTGCGGTCCAAGTCCACGAGGGGGTCGAGGAAAAGGCGACAGCCACTGTGCAGGGCCGCGGCAAGAACAGCCTCCGCAGCGCGGTTCGCCTGGGCATTCTCGTCAAGGCCCGGCAGTTGAACCACGAAGTCGAAATCACCGACCTGGCTCAGAGGATCCCTGTGATTGAACTCCTGCAACGCCTCCCAAGGACGGACGTGAGAGTCCACGTGGCACAACACACGATCTACGTACGTATCGTGCAGGAGCAAATGCTGGTTCAATTCTGCCAATTCCGTGGCGCGGTAACCGACACGCGCCCGGGGATGATACTTTCCCGGTGAACGCTCCAGGGCCAACAAGGGGGCAAGAGTCACTGGGATATCGAGTTGGTCGCGACAGCGCATAATCTGCCGCAAGCAGTTCTCCTCTGGCCACAGCGTTCCTGGAATCTGCACCTCAATCGTATCTATTTGATCCCGGTAACGCTGCACAACCTCAGTGAGCCGGAGTTTGTCCGACCAGAGCCACACAAACGAGACCTGTAGGCCCTCGTCCCGCGCCATGGCCAGGCGCTGGCGCTGCAGTCCGTTTTCCAAGTCGGAGGCGGGAGCCCGGAGGTGACGGGCACCGAGTTCCATACAGGCGAGAAACGGATAATCGTTGCGCACTTGATCGCGGACCGAGTCGGGCCAGGCTATTACGCCATCAACTGCTTGGGTCAGTGGGAGACGCAGATAGACCCCAATGGGCGAGTTGGGGAGGTCGCAGGAGATGCGAGTAACCAGGCGACGGGTCTGTCCTTCAGCAGGCGCTGGCTCGGTTTCACCTTCTGTGCGCACCAAGTGTGCGCAAGCTCCGTCCTTAAGCACCCGGACGAGATAGAAACCTAATTTGGCAAGGTCATTCTTGCCTTGGTCGGGAGGAAGGATGGAAAAGGCCTCATAGAATCCTGGTCGCGTGGTGGTCGTTGACGGCACCGAGAGGAGGCGCGTGGAGTCCACGCGGTTGAAGGCCGCGAAGTGCATATGTCCCGAGAACAGCAACTCCACCTTGTGCTTACGCAACATTCCCAACAGCCAGCCGCGCGCCGGTTCGTCGAGGTTGTCGTAATAGCCCAAGCCCGGCTCATGCTCACCAGCGAAGAAAGGCGGCATGTGCAAGAAAATGAAGACACGCTGCCCGGTATGGTCATCCAGATCGGATTCAAGCCATCGTCTCTGTTCTTCTGCCTCGGGGAGCGGCCCATTCATGATTTGGGAGTTCAGGAATACACAGTGTATCCCCTGCCGGTCAAAGCTGTACCAAGAGCGCCCAAACTGGTCATGCCATTCTGCCAGCGAACTCGGCGTTACCCACTCCGCTGGCATTGTCGGATCGGGCTTGTCACCAATATCCATGTTTCCCGGAACGTGGTAGGGCTGCAGTCCACAGCGGCTCAATTGCTGCCGAGCTGCCTGCCTTGCCATGACGAAACTTGGCTTCCCGGGATAGTCTTGCGCCAAGTCACCCAGATGGACGACGAAGGAAGTTTCCAAAGCGGCGGCCAGTCGCAGCGCCCACTCGGCCCGCGCCGGCCACATCCGCGTGAGACGCGGATCCTGCGAGTCATTTCCCGAGGCATATACCTCCGGATCATGAATGAAGTGAGTGTCGCCTAGCACGACAAACTCAAGTTGTGCGTCCAACAGGAACGAGCGGTCAAAGACTGGCGTTGCACTAGATGGCATGGATAGCAATGCGCGACGTCCTCTCGCCTTTGAAGGCGGCTACGCGACGGTCGTTCTCTGATAGTCTGCGGTCTTTGTCTCCTGAAGCGGCGTCAGATATGCGCATTCGACTCAGCCTAGAACAATAGGATTGCACGCCTTCAAGGTCGTGTCAAGACCCTGTTCTACCCGGGTGCATCCCAAATTGTTTGCTGGGTCAGGTAAGGCCAAGGAGCGCAAGAGGGTTGAGTTGGTGCTGGCTAAGTAGTGTTGAGCGCAGAGCGAGCATAGCTTGAGCGCCTAGACGAGACCAGCGCATACCAGATTGCTTGAGGCGCTGCTGGACAACATGTTTGCAGGCGGATTCGACGGTGCCACTGCCGATGGGATAACCTGCCTTGCGGAAGAGGTGATAGCGCATACGCCAGCGATTGTGGAAGAGGTAGAAAATGGCGTTACGAACGTCGTCAGGCAGGGGACGTCCTCTGGGGTAGAGTAGGCGGATGTGGTGCAGAAGAGTGCGCAGACGACCTGTAATCAGGTGTTGTTTTTGGGCGGAGACCCACGCGGTCGCCTCTTCTGATTCGGTCTCGAATCGCTGTTGTGCGATCAGCCACAGCTTTTCGACAGCGTGCCACCAGTCGATGATCTCGACGCAGTTGCCATAGCACATGCGTACGATGTTCCAGATCCAGGCTGCGCCGTCATTGACACTGCTCAGATAGTTGGCATTTTCCACACCCCGGCGACAGGCTTCCGCCCACTGCTGCTGTCCGAACTCGGTGGCATCCCACAGTCCTGCCCGATAGCTATGCTCGCTGAGGTGGGCGACCGCTTTGCCTGTCTCCGCATCCAGCTGATGGCGTACAGCGGACACGGTAACCAGTTTCACCTCTTTCCAGCCTTCCTCGCGGATATTGACCATCGCACCATCCATCGATATGTTCATCACATCGCTCGCCGGCTCCACCCGCTCGCGCCAGACCACCTCTCTCTCTTTGCTCGGTATCTGCACCATGGTCTGCGCTTCTTGGGCTTGCTGCGCAACCAACCGCCCTCCATACTCCGTCGCCAGCCGCTGCAGACTGTTCCTCGAAATGGACACATGCGTCAACTCCTCAAACTGCCTGGCCGCACGCGCAAAGGGAATCTCACTGCCCATCCGCAACGCTTGCGCTATCGTTCCCGGTGACCAGCTACGTTGCTCTATCAACTGAAGACGGCGGTCCAGGGGGAAAAATCCCCTGTCCACATTGCGGACAGCGGCGATGGGTTCGCTTCACCTCTACTTGCCCTTCAGCATGCAGTACCGTGCGCGTGCGCCGTCCATTCGATTTCGTCTTCTGCCCACACTCCGCACATTCCACCTCCTCGTACCTCCCATCTCCATGTTGCAACAACATCTCCCCCAGCATCTCTCCCATCAACTCCCGCCGCTCTTGCGACAACTTGCCCGCAATCTCATCAAAACTCGCTTCAGGATGCTCTTCCCCCCATTCCCACATCGCCTCAAACATCTCCTCCGCACCACGCATAAACTTCGCCTTCGCCTCTTCTCGTTTCATCTCATTCCCCTCTTTCTCTTCTCTACTTTTCTCCTACCTCAAGTCTACCTCCCTTCCCCCTCTCAAAAAATCTGGGATGCACCCTTCTACCCGGGTCTATCCCAGTCTTGGGTGGGGAGCAGTCTGGCGGGGAATCGGCGCCAGCGGCGGCAGGAATTGTTTGCCGTCTTTTGGCGAGACGCAGTGCAGGCGCCAGGCCTGGCCGGACGGTGGAGTCCGTCAGTTGGGCGTGCGAGGGCAGGCACAAGGCCTGCCCCTACAGGGAACCGACGGGGCTGAAGGAACGTAGTGGGGCGAACCCCTCTCGGGCAGGCACCTGTTCGAATATGGACACCAGGTCGGCGAGGCATGTTGTAGGAGAGGGGGCGTTTGGGGGGGGGGGGCCCCCCCCCCCCGCGGGGGGCAGGGGGGGGCCCCCCCCCCCAAAAAAAATTGAAGTTTATAGA
>VXOE01000235.1 GCA_009840225.1 Caldilineaceae bacterium SB0662_bin_25
AGAGAAGTGAGGAGAGAGAACTGCTGTTTCCTCTGACTCAGAGTTGATCGCGAGACGGTTGGTGCTCCGCAGCGACCTGAGGCATGAGGAAGTTCGGCCCTATTTTGGGATGCACTCTCCCAAAGCCACAAGCTTGACAGAAGCATCATTCGCAGATATAATTTAGCCATGACTAAAAACTACGCCTCCGAGATCAGCAGCCCGCTCTCCTCAAGCCACGAAGACTACCTGAAAGCCATCTACATCCTGGAAACGCGCGGGGAACAGGTCACCAATTCCGCTCTTTCCGAGTACATCGGCTTCACACCGGCCTCCGCCACAAACATGGTGAAGAAGCTCGCGCAGATGGATCTGGTCATCTACCGCCCGCACCAGGCTGTTGCGCTGACGCCCACCGGCCGGCGCGTCGCTCTCGAAATTCTGCGTCACCATCGCTTGCTGGAGCTCTTCCTGCACAAGACTTTGGATATTCCCTGGGACAAAGTGCACGAAGAGGCCGAGCGCCTCGAGCACGTACTCAGTGAAGCCCTTGAAGACGCGATTGCCGCCTCCCTTGGCTACCCCAAAGTAGACCCCCACGGCGACCCCATTCCCTCCAAGAATGGCGAGATCAGCCACACGCCGGGCCTCCCTCTTTCTCAGTCCGAAGCCGGGCGCGCCTACCGTCTCGTGCGCGTCCTGAGCCAGGAGAGAGAACGGCTCGCCTATCTGGGAAAGCTGGGACTGCACCTGAACGTGGAGGTTTTCCTTCACGAACAAGCCCCTTTTGACGGTCCCGTGTTGGTGGAGGTAGCCGGTGAGGAGCACGCTTTGGCAGCTGACATGGCGGCCCTTCTGCAGGTAGTGCCCGCGTCAGCCGAGTAAGCCAGCTGTCAGGAATCTGACATAGTGTCGTCAGTCGGCAACGCCCAATGTTTGAGAAGATTGTGGAAGAGCCCTGCCCTATTGAACAGGGCAGGGATTACTCGGTTTTCGGTCAGCTCTCATTATCAGCTGGCAGATTGCAAGAGCTGCTCGGCTGGCTACGTTCTTGTACTGCCGACATCTGACAGTCGGTGGTCGGAAAAACACCGGTACATTGACGTCCCATGATCTTCCGAAACTTGATCCGACGGCCCGTAAGGAGCGGTCTTACCCTGCTCGGAATCGCTATCGGCGTCGCCGCAGTGGTGGCGCTCGGCTCCATCGCCGAGGGCATTTCCACCAACTTTGCAGTCGTAGTCGGCGGTAGCAGCAATGACCTCCTGATTACCCAGGCCGATGCCATCGACCCCGCTTTCAGCAGCCTCGACGATACCATCGGCGAACGCCTGCTCTCTGTGCCCGGCGTGGAACGGGTGGAGCCTGGCGTCTACGCCTGGGTCACCACGCCCGAGTTGCCCTTCTTCCTCCTCTTCGGTTACGAGATCGGCAGCACTGCTATGGACCACTATCGCATAGTAGAGGGCAAACCCGTGAGCGGTCCCGGGCAGATCGCAATTGGTCGCCGCGCCACCGAATCGATAGACATCGACGTCGGCGGCAATATCCGCATTCATGGGACACCGTATCGGGTCGTCGGCATCTACGAGACTGGTCAGGGCATCGAAGAGTCCGGCGGCGTACTTACGCTGGAAGATGCCCAGGACGCCGCCCAGTTCGAGCGCAAGGTCAGCCTCTACGAGGTCGGTCTGCGCCGCGGCGACGACGCCGATACCACCATCAAGCGCATCGAATCTCTCGACCTGGAATTGAAGATAAGCAAGACCAGCGAACGCGAGACCAACCAGCAATACGACCAGATGTTGCAGGGATTCGCCTGGGGCATCGCCGCCATCGCCATCTTCATCGGCGGCCTCGGCATGATGAACTCCATGGTCATGAGCGTCCTGGAACGGACTCGCGAAATTGGAACACTACGCGCCCTGGGCTGGAGTCGCTGGCGTATACTCTGGATTATCCTGGGCGAATCGCTGACTCTGAGCGCGTTTGGGGGAGTTATCGGTGTATTCCTTGGAATCGGCCTGGCTGAGCTGGCGGGCACCGTTCCCGGAATGGGGGTACTTCTGGAAGGCGTCTATACTCCTGCCATCCTCATCCAGGGCCTGGTTACGGCACTGGTTCTGGGACTTGTCGGAGGGGTTTACCCGGCCTGGCGGGCCTCTGGTCTCCGGCCCGTGGAAGCCCTCTCGTACGAAGGCGGCGGCGGAAGCGACTTCAGAGGCGGCGCCTTGAGTCGCATTGGCAACCAGAGCTTCCGCAACCTATGGCGGCGTCGCAATCGCACGCTCCTTGCCGCTGCTGGAATCGGCATCGGAGTCGGCACTCTCGTAATGCTGGGCGGCCTGACCGCCGGCATCGTCGGTCAGATGAATAACCTCGCCGGCAGCGGCAGCCCGGGCAACATCACCGTCATGCAACGGGACGTGCCCGACATGTCGCTAAGCACCATCGACGAGCACGTCGTCCGCCAGATACAGGCCATGCCCCAGGTCGAATCGGTCAGTCCAATGGTTCTGGGCGTCGTTCTGACGCCGGAACTGCCGCTCTTTATCCTCCACGGTCTGGATCCGAATAGTGACGCCATGGACCACTACAAGCTGGTGGCCGGCCGCCGCTTCCAGCGACCTTCCGAAATCATTATCGGCAGCAACGCCGCCGAATCCTACAAACTTGGTCTGGGCGACACACTTTCCCTG
This sequence comes from Caldilineaceae bacterium SB0662_bin_25, assembly GCA_009840225.1. Lineage (GTDB taxonomy): Bacteria > Chloroflexota > Anaerolineae > Caldilineales > Caldilineaceae > Bin5. Next base: position 2,679 of record VXOE01000235.1, read on the forward strand.
TACAACGCACGCTACAAGGTAGTCGGCATCTACGAGACCGGCGTAGCCTGGGAGGAAGGTGGAGGTATCCTGGCACTGCGGGAGTCGCAGCGCATACTCAATCGCCCTCGGAACGTCAGCTTCCTCTTTGTTGACGTCAAAGACCCCGCCATGGCCGTGCCGGTCCAGGACGCTATCAACAACAGATTTCCTAAGGTCAGGGCCAGCCTCAGCAGTGAATTCGCCCAAAACACCAATGACATTGCCTCCATGCAGGGCATGGCCGCTGCCATAGGCATGCTTGCACTGATCGTCGGCGGCATCGTCGTTGCGAATACCATGATCATGTCGATCTACGAACGGACACGAGAGATCGGTACCTTGCGGGCACTGGGCTGGCCCGGCAAGCGCATCCTGTCACAGATCATGCAGGAAAGCCTGCTCCTGTGCCTGCTTTCGGCACTGCTTGGCAGCATCGGCGCGGTCATTCTGCTCGGCGGCCTTTCCAGGATTCCGATCGCCGGCGGCGCCATGTTGCGTCCCACCTGGGAGCCGGCCACATTCGTGATTGCCATAGGTCTTGCTATCGTACTCGGTCTTCTGGGCGGCTACTTTCCTGCCTGGCGGGCAAGTAAATTGCAGCCAGTTGAAGCGCTGCGTTACGAGTGATTCAAATGCACCAGCCGGTCTTGAGAACACGGCCGGTGCCTGGTTAGACTGTAGGAAAGACGATGAAACGAGTTTGGATTCCCTTGGCACTGGTCGTGATTCTGGCCGCAGGCGGTTGGGCCTATGTGACCTACGTCGATCCCACTCTCCTTTCCCAAGCGACAGAGACGGCCGCAGAAGAAGAATCCGGGAGCCTCCAGGAGGAACTTGACCCTGGACTGGACTCAGTCATCTGGGCCTCCGGCAAGCTGCTTCCTACCGTATGGGCAAACCTGTCGCCATTGCAAGGGGGAATCGTCCAAACGCTTCAAGTCAATGAAGGAGACTGGGTCGAAAGCGGAGAGTTACTCGTGCAGCTTGAGAACCCGGCCGCGAGGAGCCAGGTCGAAATCGCAGGTGCAACCGTGGCCGAAGCCGAGGCAGCACACGCCAGGCTGCTGGCAGGGGCAAGTGAGGCTCAAATCGCAGCCGCCGAAGCCGGTGTGGCGACGGCTGAGGCGCAGGTGTCATTGGCCGCAGGTCGCCTGCTCGAGGCGCAGAAAAACGTCGAATTCTTCGAGGTGGAAGTCACTATCGCACAGGAACAGTTCAATGAGTTGGCTGCCGGTCCCACTGAAGCAGAACGGGCCGCAGCAGCCGCCCGCGTCGAAGTCGCACAGGCGGCCCTCGACCACGCGCAGGCCGCCTACAACGCCGTGCGCGGCGATCCCACAATAGGCAGCACGCTGCTTGAGGCACTACAGCTGGAGCAGGCGACCAAGTCCCTGAAGGCGGCCCAGGCCGAAAAGGCTGTTGCAACCCAGGGGGCCACCGAGCAGCAGCTGGCCGTCGCCCGATCTCGCATCCAGGAGGCGCGTTCGCGTGTTTTGGTCGCGGAGAGTCAGATTCCCGCAGCCGTGGCCGGCGTCCAATCCGCCGAAGCCGCGCTCGCAAGTGCCGAGGCGAACCTGCGCAGAATCCAGGAAGGCGCCTCCCCTGAAGACATCGCCGTTTCTCTGGCTCGCATCGGTACGGCAAAGGCGCAACTTGCCAGCGCACAAGCCCACGTTGCCCAGTCCCAGATAGTCGCCCCCTTTTCCGGCCAGGTCGGTGCTCTCCTCGTCCGCAGCGGGGAGCTCGTAGCTGCCGGCCAGGTGCTCGTCCTCCTTGGCGATACCGGCAGCATGCACGTCGAAACAACCGACCTTCGCGAAACCGATGTAGTCCAGCTCGTGAGCGGCCAGGAGGTCGAAGTCACTTTCGATTCACTGCCCGATCAGATCTTCGACGGCATCATCACCCACATCGCGCCGGTAAGCACCAGCGACAGGGGCAGCACCAACTTCACCGTTCACGTCGACGTCCCGCGGCTGGACGACAACTTGCGCTGGGGCATGACCGCCTTTGTGAATATCCTCGTCGCGCCTCAGTAGGGTTCGCAGGACAGGTCAAGTATACTTGGCGTTGGATTCAGCAGCAATCTTGACAATTGATTCCCATGCAGAGGCAATGGAACCCGAGAATACGGACGGACTCATCGTAAGAGTTGAAAACCTGACAAAGATCTACGGCAGCAGTGAAACTGCCGTGCGCGCCCTCGACAGGCTCTCTGTTGAAGTGCCGGCAGGTGAATTCGTGGCCGTCATGGGTCCGAGCGGGTGTGGCAAGAGCACGTTGCTGAACATGCTCGGCGCACTCGACCAACCGACCGAAGGGACTGTCTGGGTTGCAGGTGAGGACCTATCGAAACTGAAGAACGTGGACCGGTTTCGCGCCAGAACGGTCGGGTTCGTCTTCCAGCTGCACAATCTTCTGCCGACCATGACAGCGCAGGAAAACGTCGAAGTGCCGCTGCAGGGTCACGTCAACAGCCGCAGAGAACGCAAGGAACGGGCGGCACACCTGCTCGACCTCGTCGGCCTCGGAGACCGCAGCGACCATCTGCCCGGTCAGCTTTCAGGCGGTCAGCGTCAGCGTGTGGCCATTGCCCGCTCTCTGGCCAACAGCCCGGCCCTCGTCCTGGCCGATGAACCCAGCGGCGCCCTCGACAGCCAGAGTAGCGACGAAATTCTGGCTCTGCTCGCCGAGCTGAACGAGAGCCAGGGAACCTCAATCGTGGTCGTCACACACGACCGCCGCGTCGCCCAGGCGACCCAGCGCATCCTCCGTATGCAGGACGGCCGCGTTGTTTCCGATCACCGCATCACCGACCCGCTCGAAGAGGATCTGCGCATGTTCGCCCAAAGCCAGTTCGGACAGACGCTGCTTGAAAACAGCCGCACACTGCACAAGTTCATCGAGGAACAGGACATGGCCGCACTGCGCCAACTGTTGCAGGCCTACGACGATGGGGAACCAGGTTCGGAGGAGTCAGAAATTCCGTCCGTAGAGCCGTAGCCAAATTCATCCGAGACTCAGGCCTGCGATTCCAATACCGTGCGTAACTGCTGCGGTGAAATGTTGCCCCCGCTCAGGATCAACGCCACCCTCTTTCCGGCAAGTTCATCCTTCAATCGCAGCAACGCGGCCAGCGGCGAAGCGCCTGCTGGTTCGGCGAGAGTCTTCGCCGTCTCCAGGTACATGCGCACCGCAGCGAACATCTCCCCCTCAGAAACGGTCACAAAGTCGTCCAGATTCTCCCACAGGATCGATTGGGGCAGCATGTAGGGCGCACCCGTTGCCAGCCCCTCGGCAGCCGTCCTGTTTGGCGCCTCCCGCCATGCCCGGTCTCGCCAGGCCAGATATGCCGCCGGCGAAGCCTCGGCGCACACCGCCACCGTCCGAATCGCGGGGTTTACCCCCTTGGCGACAATCGAAGCGCCCGAAGCGCCGCTCCCGCCGCCAACTGGAACGATGATGGCATCGACATCCGGCTTCTCCTGCACGATCTCAAGTGTGTGCGTCGCTACACCAGCGATCAGCGCCGGTTCATCGCCCGAAGAGACAAACTGCATCCCCTCTTCCTCCGCAATGCGTTCACCATGCTTCTTCGCCTGCTCAAAGTCGGCGCCGTTCAACCGCACGTCCGCGCCATTGGCGCGCATTGCCTCCAGCTTTACCGGATTGGCGTTTTCCGGCACGGAGATCACGGCCTTTGCGCCGAACAGCCGCGCCGCGTAGGCGACCGACTGCCCGTGATTGCCCGTCGACGCGGTAACTACGCCTCTCTTGCGCTGGTCGGCAGGAACCCCCGCCATGAAATTTATGCCGCCGCGCAGCTTGAAGGCGCCGATAGGCAGATAGTTCTCGTGCTTTACCCAGACCTCGGCCCCCGTGGCCGCGTCCAGAACCGGGTAGTTGTGCAACGGCGTTGGCGCAAGGTAGCCGCGCAACACCTTCTGTGCCGCCAGTACGTCGGCAAAACTGGGCGGTGGGGGAAATGTGGACTGTTCGGTCATGGTTCTACGGTTCTTTCCTGTCTGTGTGTTCTGTGGCTGTACTTCTCTTCACGTAAGTCTGTCGTGCAGGCTACCTGGATGAGAGCCTCAAGTTGCTCTACCTCTAACCGTCCGGAAACGGCATCTGCCGCACTCCGGGGGGCAGAATCGGCTCAAATCCCATCCGGTCCAAAACGTCAGCCTGAATGTCGATTCCAGGCGCGACCTCCCTAAGATACATCCCCGCCTCCGTAAGCTCAAAAACTGCTCTCTCGGTAACGCAGAGCACCTTCTGACCGCTTGCAACCGCGTGAGGACCGCTGAAAGTGATCTGGTCTACCTGGTCAACCATTTTGCCTATCTGACCATAGCGCTTGATCGCAAGACTCTTTCCGTTTACTTCGTACTCGACGCCTTTAGCCTCAAGCGTACCGCAGAAAACGACCTTGCGGGCGTTCTGCGCGATGTCCATGAATCCTCCCGGCCCAACTGTCGTCCCGCCAAGCCGCGAAACATTCACATTCCCCGCCTTGTCCATTTCGCCAAAGCCGAGAAAAGCAATATCCAGCCCGCCCCCACTGTACAGATCGAACTGCGATGGCGAATCAATCATGCAACTGGCGTTACGCGCGAAGCCAAATAGCACGCCGTCGAGAAGTTCGCCGCCGTACGTGCCGTGCTCGATCGTCTGGTAATAGCGCTCAGTCTCACCGCGCGCCGCCACCAGCTTAGCCACCCCGTCGGGAATCCCGAATCCGAAATTGATCACTGCGTTGTCTGAGAGTTCGAGGGCGGCTCGATGCGCGATGATTGCCCTCGGCCCCGGACGCTCGTCCTCTGCCGCCTGCTTCCTCGGACCGGCATCCACATGCCCATAGACCTTCTTCTGCCCCGAGATCGAGGGGTCATAGTAGAAGGCATGGCACTGGGGCTGCTCCGGCTCAACGACCACCGCGTCAACCAGCGTGCCCGGGATCCGCACCTGGCGCGCCGGAATCTCGCCCGCTTCCACCAGGCCCCGCACCTGGAAGACAACCACCCCTCCACTGTTGTGTGCCGCGAGCGCCATTGCAAAGGCTTCCAGATTGGCCGGCTCTTCCTCCATGCTGATATTGCCGTCCACGTCCGCGTAACTGCCTCGCAGAAGCGCCACGTTCACGGGAAACGGCTTGTAGCGCAACAACGTCCGGCCGTCGATCTCAATCAGCTCTACCAGCTCATCTCTAGCCGACCTGTTCATTCGGCCGCCGTCCTGGCGGGGGTCGACGAACGTACCCAAACCCACGTGCGTGATCAGCCCCGGCCGGCCTGCGCCGATCTCCCGCATCAGCTGCGCCGTTACGCCTGCCGGCAATATGTAAGCCTCAATCTTCTCCTCACGCGCCAGCGCCTGCATGCGCGGCGACCAGATCCAGTGGCCGCCAATCACCTTACGCACCAGCCCCTCGTAAGCCAGCCGGTTGAGACCGCGTCGATCGCGGTCCCCGATTCCAAGCGAATGGACTACGCGCAGTCCTCGCGGAGAGCCGCTGGAAAGAAAGCGCTCCTCGACAGCGGCCAGTAGCGTATCGGCCTCAACAAGACCGCCTCCCCCGCCAACCGTACCCAGCGTGGCACCGTCAGGGACCAGCGCGGCGGCCTCTTGGGCGTCGATTACCTTGTTTCTCATCGGGCGTCAATTGAGATAGTGGCTTTCAAGTGCCTTCACCGCGGCCACCAGCGTCTTGTTGACCGGTGTTGGAATGCCATGTTTGCGACCAAGCCTTACCACGGCTCCGCTTATGACATCGACTTCACAAGGGCGGCGGTTGAGGATGTCTACGCAGAGGCTGGACTTGTTGTCGCCGGTTCCTTCTGGCCCGGCTATCTGGTTTATCACCTCTCGGGTCTCCTCCGCATTCAAGTCGATGCCTTCGGCGCGCGCCACCTCGACCGCTTCGTCCAGCGCCTCAAATGCAGTCTCTCGCAGTTCTGGTACGGCAAACACCTGCTTGATCGTCATGTTGGCAATCGCAGAGGTCGGGCTGATGGCGATATTTGCAAGCAGCTTCTTCCAGATCGCCTGCCGAATATCTGCGACAGCCGAAGTCTGCAAACCTGCCCTGTCAAGCGCCGATGCAATCCGCTCTGCCCTCTCGCTGATCCCTCCGCCCATCTCGCCAATGTGGGTGGTCAAATTGCCGAAGTTCCGCACCGCCCCGGGCCCTTCGACGGCCGCGCCCTGCGCCGTAACACCGCCCAGGACACGCTCCATACCCGTAACTTCGCCGATGATTTCCTCGTTGCCCAGTCCGTTCTGAAAGCTGATGGCCACGCTGCCTTCGTGCAGCAAATGAAGTACGCGCCCAACCGCCTCCTTGGTGTATGGAGCCTTACACTGAACAAAGAGAACGTCCACTGAATCCAATTCGCTCGGATCGGTCGTAGCGCAGACCGGGATACTTCGATCGCCCCCATATCCGAGCATCCGCAGCCCGTCCCGGTTTATCAGGTCGACGTGCTCCTGCCATACATCAATTAGCGTCACGTCCAGGCCACCTTCAGCCAGCAGGCCCCCAAAAAGAGAGCCCATCGCACCTGCGCCAACCACGCCCACCCTCGGTTTCCACCCTCCCATGCAAGGCTCCTCTTCGCTCACAAAACAGTGTTTTGACCAGATTCCTAGAATCCAATAGCTCTTGACGGCAGAGGGCCTGACAGGATTTCATGCGGATGCATCCCAACATTTGGGGCGAACTTTCGTATACTACAGGAGGCACCCAGGCCGCGGTCAGTTCTCTTTCCAGTTTCCGTCAGAATGAGCGCCCTCTTTGACTACTGACCACTGCTTTTCTGGGCGGTCGGGCCTATTCGGCCCTCCCTTGTG
>VXOE01000285.1 GCA_009840225.1 Caldilineaceae bacterium SB0662_bin_25
GTCCCGCGCCCCGCCGCCACACCCCCCCGCCGCCGCTGATGGGCGGCCGCCGCGCGGCCAGCCCCACCCTGGGGTCGCCGCGGCCCGCGCCTGACCCCTCTACCACTCCCAGATGCCGGCGATATCCTTCAACGTCTCAATGTCAAGGATCCCTATTCGGCGGTAACCCAACTCCACTAGGCCCTGCCGCTTGAAATCCCGCAATATGGCGCTGACAGTCTCTCGGTATGTTCCCAGTCGATCCGCAAGAACCTGATGGCTGACGCCCTGAATCGTCTCTTCAGTGTCGCTGCACAGCTCAACCAACAGGGCCGCCAACCGTTCCGGCAACTTCTTGTAAGCCACATCTTCCAGCCTGTCTTCTACCTGAAGAAGCCGCCTGCCGTAAGTCTGCAGCATTCCCCATCCCAGAATTGGATACTGAAGCGTCATGTTTCGCGCCTCGGCAGCCGGAATCGACCAGACCACCACTTCAGTGTCCGCCTCCGCGAAAACGTTGGCCTCCTGCGGCCTGCTCAATGCGCCCTCGCCAAATATGGCTGCCGGCTCCAAACTGCCAATCACCAGCCGGCGCCCCTCGTGATTCGGGCACACCAGGTTGATTTTGCCCTGCATGAGTACGAACATCTCTCTCTTCAGAGCAGTCGCATCCGCAACAACCTCGTGCGGTCGATACGAGCGCATGCGCACATGCTTCCCAAAAGACGGGTCGTCGTTGTGAAGATCCATCAAAGTCTGCAAAAGCTCAGGTTTTCGGCCCAGAACATCGTCGGCAACGGTGTGTCGATAGGGATTATCGAACATATATCACATCCTTTCTGGCCGCACCGCAAAACCGGGCTCATACGCGGGCGCCAGCTAGGGCGGGTAAAACGGACACTTCCGCCGGAGAAAAACCAATGCTTACACCAAACCTGTACAAAATTTGTGTCGCAATAGGCACATCTTCCAAAAACTGCTCCGGTTCGTCCCGACAATTCATTCAGTAACTGTACACTGTCTAGAGTATAGCAGTTTTCGTCAACGATTTCTACACTTTCTGTCCTTACGGAATTCTTATAGACACTGCATACGAGGCTCTTCCCGCGATTTCAGTCTAACACTGAAAAGTTGCGTTTATGTTGCAATATGGTTAGCATTTCATGTGCATTGCACCTCGACAGAACTGTTCCCCCCAATTGGGTCCGCCCCTGGCAACAGGGCGCGATGCTTTCCCTCCCTTCATTCCTATCCAGCTTTTCAGTACGCAGACGGCTGCCTCGCCGATGCAGACAGCGCACACGATTCCAACCAAAATGAAATCTCTGAGGAAACCTTCCACCCGTGCCCGTCCGCGCGACCACGCCTTCAAAAGCTGCACTATATCTGGGACAATTTCCGCCAAAATAGTGCAATTGTAGACAATATCGTGTTATGCTACACTAAATTTCTGCTAAAAACGCCCGTCATCTGAAAGTCGCTCTTCATTTTCCGCGGCTCTATCTTCACCATATCGTAAGCACCGTAATGAAGCTTTTCTCATGCCAAATTCCTTCGCACCCCGACCCGTAATGTCGAAGGCCGAATCGGTCGGGTCGAAGAATGGTCTCTTCCATTCATTTCACTCAAATCACGCAACGAGAAAAGCTTAATGGCAGGAATCTTAAAGAGAATCATCGCGGTTCTCGTAAGTATCGTCTGGCTCAGTCTCATTCTCGCACTGCTGGCCGGTTTCCTCGCGCCCGATCTGCACCAGCTTCTGCCAGCACCAGTTAGAGAATTCACAGACCCGCAAGTGCTGCGTGAACGGTGGCAGTCCTTCACCGATTCACTGGTGACAGGAATCGGCGTGCAGCCTCCCGCTGAACCCGTTGCTACTGAAACGCCTACCCCGGATGCCGCGCTGTCCACCGCACCTACCGCCACACCCGAGCCCGAGCCCTCTACCCCGACGCCGCCTCCTTTGCCTTCACCGACACCCACTACCGCGCTGGCAGTGAGCCCCGACGAAGATGAAGAACCCCCCTCTCTCGAAACCTCCGTCTCTCTCTTGGTCTCAGAGGCTGGACAAGCCGACCTGCGCTCCGCCCCCAGCGAAGATGCAGACGTCATCGGGCTCGTAGCCGCAGGCGGAAGGATCAATGTAACCGGCCGCGACCCCACTGGGGATTGGTATCGCTTGGAAGACGGTACTTGGATTGACGCCGATGACCTCGTCGAAGCCCCGCTCGATCAGGTCCCTATCGTAGTCGTCGAGACGCAGCAACCCCCTGAAGACACGCAAGAGGCTTCGCCGCCATCCGGCACAGAAACGGATGCGCCACCGACCGAGCTCGTTCCTGTTCTCGCCGCCGTCAATGCCGACTCCAATCTGCGCGCCGGCCCCGGTGTCGAATTCGACCGTATAGATGGTATCAATTTCGGCGAAGAAGCATCCATCGTCGGTATCTCCCCAGATGGTGAATGGTACCTGCTTGAAAGTGGACTTTGGCTATTCGCCGCCCTCGTCACAGAAGCCGTTGACGTACCTGTCGTCAATGAGGATGGCCAGTTAGATCAGATGGCTGCTGCCGGCACAGAGCAACAGGAAACTGAGCAGGCCGGCACGGACGAGCAACAGGCAGCGACCGAACAGACTCAGGAAGACACCGAACAAACCGGTACTGAGCAGCCGGAATCGGACGACCAGGAGACAGCGACGGAAACAGAGCAGACAGAGGCCGGCGAAGAGCAACCGCAACCGGTCGTTATCGCCCCCCTCGGCGCCAACCTGCGCGCCGGGCCGGGAGTCGATTTTGAACGCGTGGACGGCGCCGAAGAAGGCAAGGTGCTGACAATTGTGGCCCAGGATGAAACTGGCGCGTGGCTGCAACTTGAAGATGGTTCCTGGATCTCCGCCGCGCTTGTAGCTAATGTCCCCGCTGACCTGCCCGTGGCCTCCGCCGAAGTAACCGAGGACGAGCAGGATGCACAGCCTGACGAAGACGAGCAGGACGAGCAGGACGCGCAAACCGACGAAGACGAGCAGGACGAACAGGACACGCAAACCGAGGAAGACGAGCAGGACGAGCAGACCGACGAGGAACAACAGGATACCCTGGAAGAGATCACACCGGTCCTGTTCGCAACCGTAAACACCGATGCCACCCTGCGCGATGGCCCCGGCCTCGATGCAACAATCGTCGACTTCGCCCCCGCTGGTACCCAGTTGACCATCGTCGACCGGTCCGACGACGAAGAGTGGTTACAACTCGAAAACGGTTTCTGGATTCTCGCAGCTCTCGCCGACATCCTCCCCACAGAGGGCGAACAGGACGCCGATGATGATACCGGGACATAGTCGAGCGGAGAGAATAACGACGAGGGAGGTTTCCCCAGCCGCAGATCTGGATGACTTCACCCATGACTTTGTGAGGGTGTTGACAAGAGCCATCTGAAGCACAGATACCGCAACGGCTACAACTGACTCTGCACCACCAACGCGCCGTACCGGCCGCCACAGGTTTCGGACACCTTCAGGAACCATTCCGGCCGCGCGGCGTACTTTTTTGTACAAGACCAACCAAAAAATGCAACGCCCGCTCATAAGCGAATCCACGGAGTGACTTTGATGCGAATTCTTCTCTATACCGGGAAAGGCGGAGTCGGCAAAACCAGTGTCAGCGCGGCCTGCGCACTGCGCTGCGCCGAACTCGGCTACCGAACCGTCGTCCTCAGCACCGATTCCGCCCACAGCCTCGGCGACAGCTTTGACACCCGCATCGGCAGTGAACTGGTGGAACTGGCGCCCAACCTCTGGGGCCAGGAGATCGACCTGCTGCATCAGATGGACAAATACTGGGGGCGCGTGCAGGAATATCTGAATGTACTCTTCTCCTGGCGCGGCATGGATTCCCTGGTCGCCGAAGAGACTTCCGTCCTGCCCGGCATGGAAGAGCTCGCCAGCCTCATGCACATCACACATCTGGCCGACAGCGGCGCCTACGACACCATTATCATCGACGCCGCGCCCACCGGTTCCACCCTGCAGCTGCTCAGCTTTCCCGATATCGCCCGCTGGTATATCGAGAAGATCATGCCCTTTGAACGCCGCACACTCCAGATCGCACGGCCCATCATGTCCCGTATGAGCGATATCCCACTGCCGGACGACGACCTCTTCGAAAGCGTCGAAGATCTGGTGAATGTCCTCGAACGTACAAGCCTCCTCCTCAGCGACAGCAGCGTCAGCAGTATGCGCCTGGTGATCAACCCCGAAAAAATGGTCATTAAGGAGGCCCAGCGCGCCTTCGCCTACCTCAACCTCTATGGCTACGCCGTCGATTCCGTTGTCTGCAATCGCGTCTTCCCCCAGGAATTGCAGGATGCCTATTTCAGCGGCTGGATCGAAGCGCAGCGCCGCAATCTTGTTTTCGTCGAAGAAGCATTCCAACCACTGCCCATCTCCCGCATCCCCTTCTTCGAGGAGGAGGTGCTGGGCCAGAATATGCTCCAGCGCATGGCCGCGACACTTTTCGGAGACGAACTGGAGCGCGGCGGCGAAGGCGACCCCACGCGCCTCTACTATCAGGGGGAACCACAAAAAATCTTCGCCCGCAACGGTCACTACATCCTCAGCATCGCTCTGCCCCTGGTCGCCAAAGAAGAGGTGAACCTGCACCGCAGTGTCGTCGACGAGCTCATCGTCCGTATCGGCAACTGGAAACGTAATATCGCCCTGCCCATCGGCCTGGCGCGCTTGCAGATCGACGGTGCCAAATACGAAGGCGACCGCCTCAACATCCTCTTCCGCAAAGAAGAGGGCGATTCCGATGATGGACTCGAGTCGCTCGAAAGCAGCCCCTGGACCCAGCTGAAAGCGCGGCTGCAAGGAGAGGTGATCTGAAGGGGTCGTGGCCTAACAACACCGCCAAGAACGCCTACAGCCGTCTTAACGCGGCCCGCGCCGCGTTGAAGCCGCACATACCGTGAACACCGCCCCCGGGCGGCGTCGAGGAGGAGCATAGGTACAAACCTGGTACCGGCGTGCTGTATGGCGGAAACCGCAACACGGGCCGCGTCCACAGCTGGCGCAGGTCCTGCACCCCGCTGTTGATGTCGCCGCCCACATAGTTGGGGTTGTAACGTTCGTAGTCGGCGCTGTTCATCACCGCCCGCGCCAGAACCGTGTCCCGAAAACCGGGCGCGAACCGTTCGATCTGCGCCTCGATCGCTTCCGTCATATCAGCCGTCGAGGCATGCGGCGTATGACAGTAGGCCCACAGCGTATGCTTGCCTGCCGGTGCTCGCGTCTTGTCAAACAGGCTGTGCTGCGCCGCCAGTACATAGGGCCGTCCCGCTATGCGCCCGCTGCTGGTCGCCTCCTCCGAGGCCGCGATCTCCGCCAGCGTGCCCCCCAGATGAACTGTGCCCGCGCCGCGGCAAATCTGCGCCCGCCACGGCACAGGCTCGCTCAACGCATAGTCCACCTTGAACACACCCGGCCCATAGCGAAATCCCTCCAGTCTGCGCCGGTACGCGGCCGGCAGCCGCGCCCCCGCCAGCCGCAGGACCTGCCTCGGCGTCACATCCAACAGCACCGTCCGGCTGGGCGGCAGTTCATCCAATGACCGCACCTGCCAGCCCGCAACGATATCCCCGCCCAGAGCGCGCAGATACGAACCCATCGCATCCGTAATCGCCTGCGCCCCGCCGCGCGCAAAAGGCCACCCGACCGCATGCGCCAGGATCCCCAGCAACATCCCGAATGCTGATGTAAACGGCTGGCGAAAGCTCAGAAAGGAGTGGGCCGCAAGCCCCGCAAAAAGTGCCCGCGCCCGTTCTTCACGAAAACAAAGGCGTGACAGCAGGTGAACCGGCATCGCTGCCGGAATTCCAAAACGCACTAGCGCCGCCAGATCGACGCCCACCGGATACGGCCCCAGCACCATCGGAGCCAGCTCCTCCCAGTCAGCCGCTATCGGGCCAAAAAGCCGCGCCCAACGACGGCCGTCCGCGCCAATCGACGACGCCGTCTCTGCCAGCGAACGATAGAGTCCGACCGCCGTGCCGTCATCCAGCGGGTGCGCCGCCGCAATCTCCGGCTGAACCCATTCCACCCCGTAACGCGCCAGCGGCAAACTGTGCAAAAAAGGCGACCCAGGCACCAGGGGATGCACCGCCGCACACACGTCATGTCGGAAACCGGGCAGCGTAAGCTCGGCAGTACGGTTCCCCCCTCCGATCGTCTCCCTGCCTTCGATCAAAAGGACCGACTGCCCGGCCCTGGCGAAAGTAATCGCCGCCGCCAACCCATTCGGCCCGGCCCCGACAACAACGGCATCGTAACTAGCGCCCGTCGGCATTTACTCCCACCTGACCATCCCCCCGTAGGGGCACCCCTTGTGGGTGCCCTCGTGGTTACCCCACTCGTGTGAGCTCCGTGAAACTCTGTGTCCCTCGGGGACCGACAACACGACGGGCCAGCAAATTCCAGGTCAGAGAATCGTCAATAACCCCAAGGCATTGGTCAGTCTGCGCGCCCGTGTAAGAAAGCAGCTTGGCGTACTGCATGACGATGTTTGAAGAGCACCATGAATTTGGGAGACGAAGCAGAGATCTATCAGTCTGACTGAAGTACGTCCCACCCCGCCAGCATCCAGTGACTTCCGGCGGGAAGAACATATCGGTCCTATTCTGACACATCCAGAGCTGCCAGTAGCGGTTGAACGCTGCGCAAACTCAATAGCGCCAGTGCACGTGCCTTCCTAAGCATGGCTTTCCCGTAACTTTCTCGCAACCCCTGCAAGCGCACCTCTTCTCGCGGGACAAGGGGGCGCCCTTGTACGTCAAGAAGCCCCCGAAGCTCTTTCTGATCTGTGGAAGTCATTTCATCCTTCGCAATCCGCCAAAGTGATTCTTCGTCGAGAAAAGTCATCTCTAGAAGCTCATTCCGCACCGATGCCGGGGCGCCATGTACGTCAGGCAGCCCGATCGCCAATGCCCCAACTAATACCTCTTCTTAGGGGCGGTCCAGCGCTTGAGCTGTTTCGCGAGCGCGTGTGAACAGAGAATCGGAAACCTCAAATGTTAGAGTTGCCATACTTACCTTGTCTTGTTGCTTAGTCGTTGTCCCTACAGGGTGAGTCTGACGTCGGTCTCTGCGCTCATCAATTCCCATCCCACTCAACTACTCCACCAATCGCAACCGCTGCGGACTGCGCCCATCTACCCGCTCCAACACGCCCCGCGCCTCCAAATCCAGTTTGACCGAAACAACATACCAACTCACAGAACCCTCAAAGAAGTCGCCGATCCGCCGCCCCACATCCTCCGTCAACTCGCTGAACGTGATACCCGGCTGCGCCTTAAGCGCCTCCTCAATCGCCCCTCGCACCGTATCATACTTGCCCTTATCGATATTCACGCCCTGCTTTCCAGCCGGGTGCAGCGTCATGATCTTTTCTGTCACCTGTTCCTCCCAAATGGCGGTGTCATCCAACCCGCGGCCTCAACCCTACATAAAGAAAAAAGAAGAGAGGCAAATCGCCTCTCTTCCCAACACTATAGTCGCTTGGCAGTGGGATCCTACTCCCCCTCAAACAGCTTCTCGTTCCTGTGCAGCCGGCGCGCAATGCCGAATGTCTGGCCCTGCGCCCGCATCGTCGGCGCATGTGCCGCCAGGTACCGGGCCGCAGCCACCAGCACCAGCACGGCCTCCTCCTGCGAATCCGGGTCGGCCGACAGCAGATCATGCTGGCGGAATGCCGCCTCGATACACTGAATCGTATGGAAGTTGCGGTCTTCCCGCAGCAGCAGCGCACCCAGTTCCGCCCGCAGCGCTTCCGCGCCGCCGCCTTCGAAAAGATACCTGCCGACCGCGTTGCCCGCCTCGTTCACCTGTTGCTGCTGGTCCAGCATGTCATCGAGCGCCGGCAACCCAGGAGCTGACCCGTTCGTGCCGTTTGCCGCCGGCAGCCTCGCCGCCGGAATGTTCAGGAAACGGTCCAGATAGATGCTCATCGCCGCATCGAAAACACCCCGCAGCAACAGCTGGTACTCGTCCGGCGGCGCGTACCCCTTCAGACGCCGCAGACCCTGATGGACCGCGTTGGCGAACGTGAACGTATGCAGAGCCGTGTCCCAGTCGCCAAACTCGTTGCTCGTGTGGAATCGCGCAATGCGCAGTGCCGCCGCATAGGTGACCGCGCCTGCCAGCTCAACCTCGCTGGCCCCGCTCCGCAGCGCCGCCAGCAGCGCCTCCGCGATCGCGTGCGGATCATCCCGCAGCAACACCTCCACCAGTCCGGCGCGCCCTGCCCAACTACCCCGCTGCCCCTGTCCCGCGGCCAGGGCAGCCGCAATCTGCGCCCGCGCATCGCCCAACACGTCGATCAGATCGATCGGATTGCGCCACGCGTTCGACTCCTCCATCCGCCGCGCCGAGGCGTAACCGGGCACCAGGCTGGTCAGTACCGCTTCCGCCTGTTCCCAGCCTACGATATCCAGCGATTCAAAGGCCTTATTGGTAAAGTCCAGCGGATGCCCCACATCGATATAGCGGAAATCAGTCGCCGCGCTGAACAGCATATCCGCCATCTCTTGCGGCCCGGCGCCCGACCGCAGCGCCGTGATGATGCACCGCTCCGCCCCCTCCGCATCCCGCACCAGAATGAAGCGGCGGAACCACTGCTTCAACGTTTTCAGGTCCGGACTGCCGTCCGGCAGAGGCGTAACCAAAAAGCGCGGCGAACTGCCGGCCGAATCAGCCGCAACCGCCGCCAGACCGTGGGCCAGTGCTCTCGCCCTGTCCTCACGTCCCAGACTGGGCAGGAGATTTTGGAAGCACGTCAGCATCGTCAAACCCTGCCCCCAGCCCTCCATGCGGTACCGAGCCCCGAACTCCAGACCGGCCGCAAACGGCGACAGCGTGTCCCCGGCCTCGTCCACCATTGTGATCGCCGCCTTGGCCACAACCAACGAAAGATTGCGCTCCAGCCCGACGTCCAGGCGGTGGCGCTGGTGCTCCACCGGGTCGTGACGCGGCGTTACATCGACAAACACATCACCGTTCCGCACCTCCACCGGGAAACTCGGCGTGTCGTCTGCCCACAGATCGAATGATCCTCCCGTGCACAGATCAAATCGGGCGTGATGCCAGTGACACGTCAGGATCCCATCATGCACGCTGCCCCTGTCCAGGGGAAAACCCATATGCGGGCAGCGGTTGTCGAGCGCGTAAATTTCGTCCTCGTGATCGACCAGCACGATCACGTGTCCGTTCACTTGGACCGTATGCAGACCGGTCTCTTTGACTTCGGCGACACTTGCAATGCGCTGAAAAGCGCCGGCAGCAACTTCGGTTGTCATCCTTTGCCTCCTCATCTCCTATTGCCCAATCCTTACACAAAGCATCGATCCGCACAGCAAACAATCGAATACTATCACCCAAAATCGTGACTGCTAAGTCCTTGCCCAAAGGCACTCATGATTCAGCATGGCGAAAGATGTTTCTCTCTCCTTGCTTTTGGGCGGTGGGGGGGGATTGGGCCCCCCCCGGGGGGGGGGGGGGGGGGGGGG
>VXOE01000251.1 GCA_009840225.1 Caldilineaceae bacterium SB0662_bin_25
CCCCACCCCAACTGCCCGCAGCCCCGGCCGTCATGACCCTCGAACAGGCCGCCGCCTACCTCCAGGTCGCCCCCGCCGACATCCAGGCCCTCATCGACGACGGCTCACTCCAAGCCAAACGCATCGGCGCCCAGTACCGTATCGCCCGCAAAGCGATCGACGATTTCCTGGCCGGGTAGAAAGGGAGTGCCGCCGCGGCACTGTTTAGAAAGATCTGAACAATAGAGAGTGCTTTCGAGATAGAGAACAGGACCAATTTCCTGTTCTTTCTGTATAGCAACCGCCAGGAAAGACGACCCGTAGGGGCACCCCTTGTGGGTGCCCTGGTGGCTATCCCACCCTCTTAGGCGATTCGCGACACTTTATGTCATTCGTTGATGGACCGCATTATGGACCTGCAAATTCTAGGAAAGACAGACATCAGTGGCTCCCGGTCGGCTGAAGTTTCCAGTGCACCTGCTCAAGGGAAACCGAACAGTTTTTTCCGTTCTCGCACAGCCTCTAGCTTACCAACCGGGATTTGCCGTACTGTCAGTGTGTGATAGATTACAAGAGATGCGGAATTGGGAAGTTGAATTCACAAACGAATTCGGAGAATGGTGGAAGGAGATCTCTCTAGCTGACCAACGGTCCATTGGCGCCGGTGTTGAACTCCTTGAGGAAAGAGGACCGGAGTTAGGAGCCCCCTATACATCAAGTATCCGTAGCTCACGCCATAGTCATATGCGGGAACTCCGAATACAAAGCGGAGGCAGACCAATTAGAGTTTTCTACGCATTTGATCCGAGACGAGCGGCGATATTGTTGATAGGGGGCGACAAAAAGGGAGACGACCGGTTTTATGAAAAGTACGTGCCAATCGCTTATGACCTATACGATGAGCACATTGAAGAACTGCGAAGGGAGGGCTTACTCTAATGAGTGGACGTCGGAAGTTTAGCGAATTAACTGAGCATTTTACGCCCAGGGACCGCAAAATCGTCGAGGAAAAGAAGGCGAAAATACGTGCCGCGTTGCAACGGCCAGACAATCCCAGTGAATTTCGCAAATCGGTCCCGCAAGCGCATGTTCGCAGATCGCATGCGTCAAGACGTAGATAGGACCTTCATTGCAAGAGATCCGGACGCAATACGCAACGCCGCGAGAGATACTCACCTGAACTTGGTGATCCTGTAGAGGTTCCCTTCATAAAGGAATCTCCTGAATCAGAACTCCTGTCAACCCCTCGCCTGAAGCTCGCCCTAGCTGGCGACGCGCAGCCGCACGCCCAACGCGCCGCTAATCTCCTTGGATGAAAATGCCAAAGGTGGTTCCCTTCAGGCCTGCGAGATAGACACTGCGTGCCATTTCTTGCTATACTTACCTGCATTCCCCCATGCGACTCGCTGGACACATATGCCCGGCGCGAGCAGAGGCAGAATCTCCTCGCACGCCGAAGTCGCGTTGGCCGGACCACGTGTGCCGATGCCCAGTGAAGCGTACCTATCGAAGCCCACGCCTATTCCATTCCTCGCAAAAAGAGGACCGATTCCAGCAGTACCCCGACAGTTCCTCCGCTTTACCACCGTCAGATGACGATTTTGGCTGCCGGCCTCACAGTTGACCAAACTCATCCCGGCTCAGACCGGAAATGCAACTTCGCTACTTTTGAGAAAGGAAAGAAACGATGACAGACTATTCAGTTTCTCGACGCGCATTCCTCAAGGCGGCAGGTGTCGCCACGTTAGGGGTAGGCTTGGCGGCCTGCCAGCCAATTCCCCCGATTGCCGACGGCGAAACCGCGATGGGCGAGATAACCGCTGCCCAGGCGACCGACCCCGAAAGCCTCAAGGCCTGGGTCCTCGGAGCCAAGGCGCGTTTCGAGTCGATCACAGACATGAACGAATTCGCCAAGCTCAGGGAGGGGCTGAAAACGGAGGGCTACTGGAAATCCGGCTCGACGTACCTCATCATCTTCCTCATGAACGGAGACGCCTTCATTCACGGGCACGATCGTGAGGCGGAAAGCAAGAACCTGATGGGCGTCGAGGACGAAAACGGAACCAAGGTCCTCGAGAAACTCTTCGCAGCCGCTGCCGAAGGCGGTGGTTTCGTCGAATACGACGACGATGGTCCCAAGACGGCTTACGCTGTCGAATACATTTCCGGGATTACCGGAAGACGATTCCTGCTGGTCGGCGGCTTCTCCATGGACGTCGCCGATGTCCCAATCACGATCGCGGATCTCCCCAAGCCCCCCGTCACCGCATCGGAGGTGGTGGACCGCGAGACACTCATCGCCTTTGTTGACGCCGCGGCCGAAACCTACCAACAGGCGGTCTTGTCCGAAGGCTATAGCGCCCTCACCGGGGTCAGAAACGCCTTCCGCGTGGAGGGAGGGGATTGGAAGGCAGGATCCATCTACCTGTATGTCGTGAGCGGCGGGGGCGTCACCCTGTTCCACGGCTCCGAACCGTTTCGTGAAGGTCAACCCACCGATATGACGCGGACGGACTCCAAGGGCGTGAGGTTCGCCGAGTTGCTGATTGGCGTCGCACGGCGCGAGGGTCAGAGTTTTCTGCGATATCACTACGATAACCCCGCCATCGAAGGAGACGAGGAGACCGGTTCCCCGAAGTTCGGGTACGCCGTCAGCTTCCCGGTGCCCAACTCGGAACAGAGGGGCGTCATCGGCTCCGGCATCTATGTCGACGAAGGCGAGGAGTAACCCTCGCCGCAGGAGATCCCGCCTTCCCGGTGCGGGGCCTCTCTTGCGGCAGGTTCGGTCACTTCGACACGACTGCCGCCCGGCATGCTGTGCAAGACGTCAGGCCTCACGCCAAGCACGCGCCGTTCGCTGATGATCTATACGATGAACACGTTGAAGAACTGCGAAAGGAGGACTCACTCTGATGAGCAAGCGGCGAAAGTTCAACGAACTCACTGACAAACTAACGCCCGAGGACCGCAAAATCGCCGAAGAAAAAAAGGCGAAGATACGTGCCTCGCTGCAACGGCCAGACAAACCCAGTGAATTCCGCAAATCAGTCCCGCAAGCGCATGTTCGCAAATCGCATGCGTCAAGACGCAGTTAGGGCCTTCATCGCACGAGAGCCGGACGTATTACGCAACGCCGCGAGAACTGCTTACCAAAACTTGGTGATTCCAAAAAGCTTCCCATCAAAAAAGGCATCCTATTTTACAGGATGCCTTTTACTTCCCTGCCTGGCCCAGCGCCCTAACTGGCGACGCGCAGCCGCATCCCCAGCGCACGGATGACCTTCATCATCGTGTTAGAGTTGGGATTCCCGTTCTCGGAAAGAGATTTACACAGCCCTTCGCGGGTCATCCCGATATCGCGGGCCAATTGGCTCATGTGCCGGGCGCGCGCAATGTCCCCGAATGCGGCGCGAATTAGAAGTCCGTCGCCCCGGTCTTCTTCGAATACCGCTTCAAGGTAGAGACGGGCATCCTCCTCAGTGTGTATGTGCTCCGTGACATCCCAGCGCGAGAACCCCTCGATCATGGTCTAAACCCTACCTCGCCTCTTGCCACCCAATCTCGCCCGCCACGCAACCACCACCCCTCAATACAACTCCGGCCGCCTGTCCGCAAAAATCGGAATCTTCGCCCGCGTCGCCTCCACCGTCTCCAGATCTATCCGCACCGTCAGCAGCGCCTCCGTCTCACCGCCCTCAATCAACGTCTCACCCCACGGATCAACTACCGCCGACGCCCCGAAGAAAGAGACATCCTCCGTCGTCCCCACGCGATTGCACGCCGCCACAAACCACTGGTTCTCGATCGCCCGGCTGCGCAGCAGCGTCCGCCAGTGCATCCGCCGCGGGTGCGGCCACGCCGCCGGCAGAATCACCAGGCGCGCCCCCTCCAGCGCATAGCGCCGGAACAGCTCCGGGAAGCGCAGATCATAGCAGATAGCCAGCCCTGCACAGCCCCACGGCAGCTCGTGCATCGTGCCCGACGCACCCGGCGCCAGGTACTGATCCTCGTTCATCAGCCGGAAAAGGTGCATCTTCCTGTAAGAGGCCGCCAGCTTCCCCTCCGGGCTATAAAGCGCCATCGTATTGTAAAACTGACCATTCTGGCTCTCCAGCATCGAACCCGTCAGCCAGACGTGGTTGTCCCTCGCCAGGCTGGCGAACCGCCCGAACCAGCCGCCAGCGCCCGCCTCCGCCGCCAACGGCGAAGCGTAACGGCTGGCGTTTTCCAGGTCGATGGAGCTGTGCCACAACTCCGGCAGCACCACCAGATCGCTGCCCCGCCCCGCCGCATCCTCGATAAACTCCTCCGCCCGCTCGAAGTTGCGCTCCGGCTCACCAGACAGACAGTCCATCTGCACCAACGTAAGAACAAACTCAGACATAAGCCCCATACCTTTCCAAGATTTCGATTGTCAGCAGCCACTGACCACTGACCACTGACCACTAACCACTGCAGTTCTGACCACTGCCGTTATCATACATGCTGGTCCACAAGGATCGGATTGCCGTCAGGATCCACAATCACAAAACTCGCCGGCCCCGTTGTCGTTTCATCCGCCTCGCTCGCAAACACGATCCCGTCCGCCTTCAACTTCTCCTGGATCTCCCTGACATCGGTAAAGCTCTCAAGAGGTTGTGCGGAACTGTCCCAGCCCGGGTTGAACGTCAGAATATTCTGTTCAAACATCCCCTGAAACAGGCCGATCACACAGCTGGCACTCTTCATTATCAGCCAGCCCTCGCTCGCATTACCCCCAAACTCCTCAAATCCGAGCTTCTCGTAAAAGGCCTTCGAGACCGCAATATCCTTGACTGCCAAACTGACCGAAAAACTGCCTAATTCCATTTTATGACTCCATTGTCTCCTGACGAACAGACTGCAATGATAAGCGCTGTCGGCCCGTCTTGTCCACTATCCGCGCCTGCCGTTCACTGCGCCTCCTCCGGGTCCGGCAACACCTCCACCGTCGCACCCGGA
Source organism: Caldilineaceae bacterium SB0662_bin_25 (assembly GCA_009840225.1). GTDB lineage: Bacteria > Chloroflexota > Anaerolineae > Caldilineales > Caldilineaceae > Bin5. The sequence goes on from VXOE01000251.1 coordinate 4,960, forward strand.
GCAGGTCCGCTGTACTCGCCCAGCCGGCGCGGACGGGCGCTGCCCTCAGACGCCTGGCCGCGCGAGCGCGATTGACTGGGCGCGGCATCCACATTCAGCTTGCTGCCGGGCAGCGGACGCGTCGCCCGCCAGATCAACCACGCACCCAGCAGAGGCAGCAGCACCGGCCACAGACGCAGCGGAAGATTCTGTTGACCCAGGCCAATCGAAAAAAGAAAGAGGCCCAACAGCACCAGCACCGACCCCGGCACCAGCGCCCACCACAACTGCCATCGCTGTCCCAGCAGGTAGAGCAGAAAAAAAACGGCCCCCAGGCCGATGAAAAGGACAGTGCCCAATACCGCCGGTTCCTCGGTCACACTGCTCAGGGCGATCGTACCGCCTAACATCAGCATGAATCCGCCCGGTATGATCGCCCACCAGCGCTCCGCCCGGTCCAGCAGATAGATGTGCGCGAACGCGATCGCCTGCCCCACGAACAGCACGCTGGCCGTTATGCGCTGGTCCAGCGCCGGCAGCGTTGTCAGGTAGACCATCGCCGTCAGCGCGATCAACGTCCAGCCGGGGATCAGCCGCCACCAGTTCTCGCGCGCCGAAAGATAACCGCCCACAAATAGCAGCGCCAGCAGGCCCAGCAGCGCCGCCGCCCCGTACTGAACGTAGGGCTCAAAGCGGACAAAAACATCCAGGTTGAACAGCAGCAGCCCGATACCCGCCAGCGACAGCAGCACGCCCCAAATGAGGTTGTTGACGCGGTTGTCGCGGCTCTTGGCGGCCATCACCTGCGCTCCTGATCAACCACCGGCCGTCGGCGCCCCATCGCTGGACGCCATACCCCGCCAGACCACCTCCGGCGTAAACGGCAGCGCATCGTACCAGACACCGAGCGCATCGTGCAGCGCCGCCGCGATCGCCGGCGCCGTCGGCAAAAACGGCATCTCCGCCATCCCCCGCGCGCCCAGCGGCCCCTGCGGGTCCGGCAGCTCCAGGATCACCGGCACGATCTCCTCGGCCACGTCGGCCACGCCGGGAATCAGATAATTGCTCAATTGGGGCGTGATCGTGACGCCCCCCTCCTGCAGATAGTTCTCCAGCAGCGTCCAGCCGATTGACTGCGCCACCGCCCCCTCGATCTGCCCCTCCACATGCTGCGGATGTATCGCCCTGCCCACGTCGTTGACGCTGATCAACCGCTTGACCGTCACGTGCCCGGTCTCCCGGTCCACCTCCACGTCCGCCACCTGCGCGCAATAACCGTACGTGATGTTCGGGTCGCAAGCGCCCGTCTCGCGGTCGAAAGGGGTCGTGGCCCGCGGATGATAGACGAACTCGGCCCGCGCCGGGCGCTCCTCGTCCCGCCACAGCGCCATCGCCTGCTCGGCCGCACCCTGAATCGCGTTGCCCGCCATAAACGTCATGCGGCTGGCCGAGCTGCTGCCGCTCGAGCCGGTCACGTCCGTATCCTCCGCCTCCAGCTCCACCTGCTCCGGCGACAGCCCCAGCATCTCCGCGGTCATCAGTATGAAAGCAGTGTGCGCGCCCTGCCCCACCTCCGCGCCCACACAGCCCACCCGCGCCCGCTCTACTGTCTCCCCGCCGTGCAGCTCCACCCACGCCGTGCAGTGCTCCGGAAAACCGAAACTGTAGCCCACGTTCTTGTAGGAGGCGGCGATCCCCCGGCCCCGTGCAATCCCGCCGCCGGAAGAATCAAGACTCGTGGTCAGCAGCCCGTTGCCATTCTCCGGCGGCCTGCTGCCTGCCCCTGCAGCCGGTAGCGACCACTCGCCGTCGCGCTCCTCCCAGCCGCCCTGCCGCGCCGCCTCCGCCAGCACCTCCTCCGTCGTACAGCCTTCGGGAATCGGGCTGCCGGTAACCAGAAGCGAACCGTCGCGCAGAACATTGCGCATCCGCAGTTCCACCGGGTCCATCTCCAGAGCATCCGCCAGCTTGGCCATCTGCATCTCGGCCGCAAAATGCGCCTGCGGCCCGCCGAAACCGCGAAATGCCCCGCCCGGACAGTTGTTGGTATATACCGTGCGCGCGTCCACATACGCGTTCGGAATCTCATACGGGCCCAGGCACATCAGCGTGGCGTTGGCCAGGACCTTGGTACTCGTGTAAGAGTACGCGCCCGAGTCACTGGTCAGATCCATCTGCGCCGCCACCACCTTGCCCTCTTTCGTCGCCCCCCACTTGGCCCGGATGACGAACGCATGCCGCTTGTGGTGCCCGACGATCGACTCCTCCCGGCTCCACACCGTCTTCACCGGGCGGCCCGTCTTCCACGCCGCCAGCGCCAGCGGAATCTGGATCGACATATCCTCCCGCCCGCCGAAAGCCCCGCCAACGGCCGGGTAGCGCACCACGATCTGGCTCGCAGGCAGGTCGAGTGCATGAGAGATCTGCTCCTGGTCCTCGTGCATCCACTGCCCCGCCACGATGACCTCAATGCGGCCGTCCTCACGCACGTGCGCCAGCCCCGCCTCCGGCTGCAGATATGCGTGCTCCTGCGGGTGCGTGCTGTACACACCCTCCACGCACACGTCCGCCTGAGCAAAGCCGGCCTCGATATCCCCGCAGCGCAGACGGTGCGTCACCAGCAGATTCGACTGTCTGTCCCGCCCTTCCGGGTAGGGAAAGTTGCTGAAAGGATGGGGATGCAGCGGCGGCGTGTCGGCCGCCAGCGCCTGCTCAGTACTTGTGATCACCGGCAGCGCCTCATACTCGATCTCCAGCAGCCCCGCCGCCGCCTCAGCCTGCGCCGCCGTCTCGGCCACGACCAGCGCCACCTTGTCCCCTTCCCAGCGCACCACCTCCGCCTGCGGCGTGCTCCCCAGCCCGCACAGCACCGGCTGGTCCGGCATCACCAGCCCGTACTCGTTCACCGGCACGTCCGCCGCCGTCAGAACTGCGATCACGCCCTCCGCCGCCGCCGCCCGCTCCGTATCCATGCCCACAATACGCGCATGAGGCACACCGGCAAAAACGATCTTCAACCAGGCCTGCCCCGGCAGATCGATATCCGCCGGATACGCAGCCTCACCCGTCACCTTCTCCGCCGCATCAAAACGCGGAATACTACTCCCAACCGCCCGCATCAATCCACCCCTAGAGTATTACTAACCACTATCCACTGCCGTTCAAAACCACTCCGGATTTCGAGCCGGGATCCCGCGGTAATAGGCCTGTATCTCTTCGATCTGCGTTTCCATATCACCGCTCGGGTAAACTGTCGGACCGATACCCGCGACTCGCCGTTCAAAGTCGGCATAGGCCAGCGTGATAGGCGTCCCCGAACCGAGAGCGATACGATAGAAGCCGGTCTTCCAACGCTCTACCTTCTTTCGCGTCCCCTCCGGCGTCAGAACCAGCACGAACTTCTCGCTCCGGTTCATTTCGTCGACAACCTGCTGCGCCAGACCGCCGGGTGCCTGGCGATTCACCGGTAGGGCGCCCATCCAGCGCATCAGACCGCCCAAAGCGTGATCGCAGGCCTCTCTCTTGACCATCCACCTGCAGTCCAGCCCGGTGGCCAAAAAGAACGCAACCGCCAGCACGGCATCCCAGTGCGAGGTGTGCGGCGCGCCGATGATCACCAGCTTGGGCACGTCCGGCAACTGGCCCTCGATGCGCCACCCCAGCAACCTGAACAACAGCCGGCCGATTGCACGCGTCAGCCAGTTCCCCCGCCGCGGCAACGAGGCCGACATGACCAAATCCGCGCTGTGCCTGTCGACCAGCGGCTCCGGCCCCAGCCAGCCCCACTCCCCCACACTCGGCGAGGACGAAAGCAGCTTTCCTCTTTCCCGCCTGAACAGAACGACAAGAAAGAAAATCCCGAGGAGAACGAAAACGTCACTCCGCATTCCTTTTCTGATCATAGATGCGAAACCCCCTCTTCTGGTAGTTAGGCAACGCCGCCGGATGGTCCAGCGTACACGTGTGCACCCAGACCCGCTGCGGCCCAAGCGCCCACGCCCGCCGGATCGCCTCCGTCAGCAACGCCCCTCCCACACCCCGCCCAACAAAGGGCGGCAACAGACCGAAATAGGCCAGCTCAACCTGCTTAGTTCCCTTTTCACGCTGCGCATCCAACTCAAAATAGCCCGCCGGCGTCTCGCGCACATACCCGATCCATGTCTGCACCTCGGGCCGCTCCACCCACGCCCGCCAATGTTCCTCAGTCCACGGCAACCGCGTCGTCCACGAATACGCCCGCCCCACCTCCCTATAGAAAAAGCGATTCAACGCCGGAAACGCCACCTCCGCCCGCCGCACCGCAAAAGGCTCCGCAGGCGCCCGCGCCGGCCGCAACGCCCCCGCGCTCGTCATCTCCAAATAATAGGTAATCACTTCAGTTTCACTAACCACTAACCACTAACCGCTGACTACTGACTACTGCAGTTGGGCGGTCGGGCCTAGTCGGCCCTCCCTT
>VXOE01000136.1 GCA_009840225.1 Caldilineaceae bacterium SB0662_bin_25
CCCCCACGCCCCCCCTAAACCATGCCGTGCCTCATCGACCGGGTGTCGATATTCGAACGGGTGCCTAATCGAACGTGTCCAGCCAGACCACGTCCCGCCAGTCCCATCAGATCCCCTTATGTGCCGGCCTTGTGCCTGCCCTCGCACCCGCCCCAACTGACGGACTCCACCGTACTGCCAGGCCTGGCGCCTGCACTGCGTCTCGCCAGAAGACAGTAAGCGATTCCAGCCGCCGCTGGCGCCGATTCCACGCCAGACTATTCCCACCCCAAATCTGGGATGCACGCCACCCTTGCTGATCCGTTGACGACAGAGCACCCATGGGCTAGAATTCCTTTGCCTGCGAAACTGTCCCCCTATTGAAATTGTCACAGTCGGAGTTGAATGCAATATGACGTCCGTCGACAACGAGTCACCGGTATCGGAGAACGGTCACACTGTTGTGGTCCGCGATCAGACCTTTCAGTCGCCAGGCAGAAAACGCCCGCCGAATACGCACGCACATTCCGTGATCGACTGCGACATCCACAATGAACTCTCCTCGATCGATCAGCTCCTACCCTACCTCCCCGACTATTGGCAGGAGTACATTCGCATTTCCGGCTACCCCGGCCCATCTGGAGGCGACTACCCGCGCGGCGCACCGATTTCGGCCCGCCCCGGCAGCCTGCCCCAGGGCGGCGGCGCGGCCGGCTCCAGCCTGGAGCTTGTCCGCGAACAGGCCCTTGCGCCCTTCAATACCGAAATCGGTATCCTCAACTGTGCCTTTCGTGCACAGAGCGTCAAACAGGAGGACCTGGCCGTCGACCTGGCGACCGCCGTCAACTGCTGGCAGATCGACGAGTGGCTTACACCCGAACCGCGCCTGCGCGGTTCCCTTGTCGTCCCCAGCCAGTCTCCGGCCCGTGCGGCCCGGGAGATCGATCGCTTCGGGAACCACCTGCAGATTGTCCAGGTAGTTCTGCCTGTCCGCTCCTTCATCCCCTACGGCAATCGGTTCTATGATCCACTCTACGCGGCCGCAACTGAACGCGATCTCGTCATCGGCATACACTACGGCGGATCCCCGGGCCACCCCCCCAGCCCTGTGGGCTGGCCTTCAACCTACCTCGAAGAGTATGCCAATATGGCGCCGGTCTTCCAGTCCCAGGTAATCAGTCTCGTCGCCGAAGGGGTCTTCGATCGTTTCCCCGACCTGCGCATTGCGCTGATCGAAGGCGGTTTCGCCTGGATGCCTGCGCTGATGTGGCGGCTGGACAAGGAGTGGAAAGGCTTGCGTTCAAACGTACCCTGGGTCCGGCGTCCGCCGTCCGACTATATTCGCGATCACATTCGCCTGACCGTTCAACCCATCGATACGCCGCCCGACCCCGCCTATATCCTTCAAGCGATCGAGCAGATGGAGTCCGATACTATGCTCATGTTTGCCACCGACTACCCGCACTGGCACTATGATCGCGACGAAGATGCCTGGCCCGCAACCCTGCCTGAACCCCTGCACGCCAACATCTGGTCTGAGAACGCCCGCGCCTTCTATCGATTCAATGGAGGACCATCATGACAGTCGAGCTGGAAACGACCCCGCACCCGCATGTCTCCCAAAAGGCCGGGCTGGCCGTCATTGACACCGACATCCATAACTTTGACGTGCACATTGACCCGGTGTTCAGGCAGATAATCACCGACTACCTCTCGCCGGAATGGCAGGACTTCCACAGAATGTTCGGTCAGCGCGCCCATTACATGCGCGGCCTGCATGGCGGCTCCTATCCCCGCTTCCATCGCAATGCCGCCCGTGTCGATGCCTGGCCCCCGAACGGACGCCCACCTGGCACCGACCTCGACTTCATGCGCCTCCAGTTGCTCGACGCCTGGGACATCGAGTACGGCATCCTGAATCCCCTTGCCGGCGCCGGCGGCCAGCTGAACACGGAATACGGTGCCCAACTGGCCCGCGCCGTCAACGACTACCAGGTCGCCGAATGGCTCGAACCCGAACCGCGGCTGCGCGCTTCGATTCTGGTCAACTATGAAGATGGGGAACTGGCCGCGCAAGAGATTCACCGGCGCGGCAGTCACCCCGGATTCGTCCAGGTTCTCACCGTCGTCCGCACCAGTGAACCTCTCGGCAAGCGCAAGTACTGGAAGATGTACGAAGCCGCCCTCGAATACGACCTGCCAATCGGCATCCACGTCGGCGGCCAGGGCGGCCATCCGCTCACTGCCGGCGGCTGGCCCTCATACTACCTTGAAGATCACTGCGGTATGCCCCAGGCCTACCAGGCCCATATCGCCAGCTTCGTCTGCGAAGGCGTATTCGAACACTTCCCCGACCTTCGTATCGTCATTATCGAAGGCGGCTTTGCCTGGGTCCCCGCCTTCGCCTGGCGCATGGACAGAAGCTGGAAACGGCTCAAAGCCGAAGTGCCCTTCCTGAAAAAGGCGCCCTCCGAATACATCCTGGAGCACTTCTGGTTCACGACCCAACCGATGGAAGAGCCGCGGCAGCCGCGTCACCTTGAGCAGATTCTTGAACACCTGGACGGTGGAAGCAGGCTCATGTTCGCCACCGACTATCCCCACTGGGACTTTGACTCGCCCGACCGCGCCCTTCCGGGTACGCTCCCGTTTGAGGTCAGACGAAACATCATGTCCGAAAACGCGCGCCGGTTCTACAGGCTGCCTTAGCGCCACAGCAGGACCGGCGCAGCCTTCATTGCGGCGCGATATCGGCTATTCTTCTTTGCCGGCCCGCGCGTAACTCCCCGGCGCCGGCGGCGTGTAGTATCTGCCGGGAACCACCCCTTCAGCAAGGATACGATTCTTGATCCTTGTCTCCTCCGCCTCATACTCTTCCGTAAGCTCGATGCACTCATCCGCGAACCAGGAGGGCACGACAACCACGCCATCCGCATCCCCAACCAGTACATCGCCAGGGCACACCAGGGCCCCGCCGCACTGAATCTCCACATTCTCCTGCGCAGGAATGGCGTAGGGGACGCCGCCTCGGGGCGTTCGATCGCGGGCATAGATGATCAGCCCGAACTCCTCCTCCTTTATGACATCCAGGTCGCGAATGCTGCCGTCGGTGACGATGCCGTCGGCGTTGTTCATCTTCAATTGCAGCGCCTTGACATCACCGAAGATACAAGGGCGGGAATCGCCCATCACGTCACAGACGAGCACATCGCCGGGGCCGCAGCGGGCCATGGCCAGGTACTCCGGGGACTGCTCGCCGACATGCACTCTCGCCTGCAAATCCGGACGTGGAGGCAGGTAGCGCAATGTGCGGGCACGCGCGGCCAGCCTCTCGCCAGGGGTCCGGAGACGAACATTATCCATGAAGGAAAAATAGACACCCGAGTGCCTGAGGAGGATGTCCCATACGTTCGCGGTAGCCACATTCTTGAAACGGTCGAGGGTCTGCTGCGAGACGTCTACTGACGCGTAGGTGCTCTCACTCATTTTGCGTTTCTCCTCTAGATGTGAGAATTTGGATGAACCTCACCTGCCGGTAGTCCGAAAGTTACCTGTCGCGGGGAGTGAAAGCGGGGTAACCATCCTCCCTGAACCGTGACCGCGAAGCCGGTCGCATTAGGCGACTTGTGACATTCGTCATAGCCGCTCTGGCGTAGACCCAAAATCGCAGCTGGATGTCCGGCAGTTCGGACTCTTCAGGGCACCTACATTCCAAGACAATTATAGTCGACTATAGTTGCCAAGTCCATGCAAGAATTCAAGGCGCTTGCATCCCAAAGAAGGGGCGAACTTCCATATACCTCGGGTAGCAGCGGAGCCGCACCCATCCCGAGATCAACGCTAAGTCAAACGTAGCCCCGTCTCAAACCACTAACCACTGACTACTGCCGTTCCGGGCCTTCGGCCCTCCCTTGTGCGAGAGGACTCCCCCCGCAACGCCCCCCTTCAACAACATGCCTCAACGACCTGGTGCCGACATCAATGACAGGTGTCCAATCGAAAGAGTTTCGCCAGACCACGTCCCGGCAGTCCCATCAGATCCCCGTACGGCCAGGCTTGGCGCCTGCCCTGCCTCTCTCCAAGAGCCGCTAAACAATATCAGCCACCGCCGCCATGAATTCCCCGCCAGACTGTTTCCACCCCAATTCCGGGATTCAACCAAAGAGAACAGCGCTTTGACAACCATTTGGGCGCGGGATACACTAATTTTCTACTGTGTCTCTCTTCTTCGGGGCGCACGGGGGTAGCGATGGATCTGACAAGCCTGCTCGGTTATATTCTGGTCGGCCTGCTCTTCGGCTGGGTAAGCTCGACACTGGTCGAATGGGTCTGGTATCGGGGACGGCGCCGCCGGATCGATCTGTCCGCGATGTCACCCGCCGCGAGAGGTACGCAGCCGCTGCCAGAAGGGCCGGCCGCGCAAACCTTTGGCGCGCCACCGGGGCCGGCAGCCGCCGCGACCGCGCAGACGGGCCGCCGCGACCGCAGAGACGCCCAGCCAGGGCCACCCGTTGCACAGGACCTTTCGAACCGGCCGGACAACCTCACCGCCGTCTACGGCATCGGCGGGCTCTACGAGCGCCGCCTCTACCAGGTCGGCATCTTTACCTGGGACCAGCTCTCCCGTGCCGACGCCGAATCGCTCCAACAGATCACCAGAGCTCTGCCGGGCAGCGACACCAGCGCCTGGACCGAGCAGGCCCGCGAGCTGGCCCAGGCGAACAACCGCATCGGCGCGGTCTACGACGGACCGCTGCCCGAGGATCTGACCCGCATCGCCGGCGTCGATCAGGTGTTCGAGGATGCGCTCTACGCCGCCGGCATCTTCACATACCGCCAGCTGGCCGAGCGCACGCCCGACGAGCTGGCCCGCATCATCCCGGCCCACCTCGCAGGCGAAGAACTCGACTTCGTCAGTTGGATCGTCCAGGCCGATTCTCTGCGCGACGAATACTACACCGATGAGCCGCCGATACTTTAGCCTGGACCGTGGCTGTTGAATCCGCAGCCGCCTCGTTTTTGTGGGGTCAAAGTTTGCCCTCATCTACCCCGTAGGCTAGAATTGAGGGCCGTTGTCGCGGGTCCCTAGCTCAATTGGTAGAGCAACGGCCTTTTAAGCCGTGGGTTCTGGGTTCGAGTCCCAGGGGGCTCATTGAGAAGAGTGAATATTGCGCCTATAACCGCATAGGCGCACGCGATGCAGAGCGCCTATGCTCTGCATTTTCATTTCCAGAAACGATGGACGGCGCCGTGTTAGGCGCAGTTCCTGAATCCAGTTCCGACTCGCTATCTACCCGGTCTGTCTGCTCTGGCAAGGCCGCTCTGCCACTCTCTTCCCTTCCTCCCCGCATAGAGCATGTAGTAAGCGTCCCCGGCCTCAAAGACCTGCGGCGTGAGAATACCGTCGCAGTCCCATGCCCCGCGCGCCGCGGCGGGCGTGAAGATCGGGTTGTGCGGGTTCGCCTCAAAGCTGCGGAAATCCCGCGTGCGCACGTGCCCGATCTGCCAAACCTCGCTGTCGTCCGCCCGCCCGCCGTACAGGATGTGGAAGTAGCGCGGCCCTTTGAAGATCTCCGCCTCGCGTACGCCGCCGCTGTCCCACGCCAAACCGCTGCCCGCGAATATCGGATTGGCCGCGTCCTTGGTGACGGCCGCGGGGTCGCTGGTCGGCGCGGTCGCGTGGCAGATGACCGGCGGCCCCTCCGACTCGCCCGTGTAGATGATGTGGATCGTGTCGCCGTCGATTGCCATGGAAGGGTGCGACGAGCCTGCGCTCTCGTACGCCGTGTCCGCCGCAATCACCGGCGTCGGGCGCACGCGCGTCCATGCGCCGAAATCCCCGTCGCCCACCAATAGCCCCGTCTGCTTGGGCGGCTTGAGCCGCCGGCCGAGATAGTAGACATAAAACCTGTCGTCAGCCGGATTGAGGAAGGGGAAAGGGTACTCGGTGGTGAAATCGTCGAACCCGGCATCCGAGGGCACCAGGACGGGATTCCTCGGGTCGTGGGTAACGGCCGCAGGGTCGCTCGCCGGCGCCGTGCTGTGCATCAACACCCAGAAGTTGTCCTTTCTGCGCCTGCCCCACAGGTAGTGGACCGTGTCTCCCACGACGATCGCGTGCGCGGCCGCAGCCCACTCCGGCGGCTCGCAGAAAAAGACCGGATTGCCCTCCGCAATACGTTCGAAACTCGCAAACAGGTCGAACGGAATCTCATCTTGCGCTGATCTGCTCATACTGTCTCCTGAATATGAAACGCGGCGTAAGTGGATCCCTCTTGATACCAGGACTTTTCGCCCGCGTTACGAAATACGGAAAAAAGCTGGTTTCCATATTGACCGCACAACGGTACCTGTCTCGTACGCGGAAATGCACTAAAAACTAAAAACTGACTACTAAAAACGACTACCCCAAAACCCAGCCCACCAGGTTGCTGAACAGCCGCTCCGCCACCGGATCTTTACCCAGGTTCTCAACGACCCGGTGCGTACACAGGATGTAACTGCCTTCACCGTGCGCGATCTGCGTCAGGTCGGCGCCGTGAAAGGCCGCGGTCACGCCGGTGTAGTTCTGCTTGTGCTTCAGACCGGCGTACCAGTCATAGGTGACGTTGCCGCTGATCCAGTCCGTCTCCGGCGTCACGATCGACCAACGGGAAACCACGTCGCGGTACTCCTGCCCCATCAGGCAGGCCGACGGCAGTCCGTCGTAGACCGGATGCTCGCGTACAACGTGGCTGCACGGCGTCCACAGACCCTTGCCGCTGTAATAGGTCACCGCGAATGGCAGGAGAAGATCCTTTGAAAGGAATTTCTCCATGCGAAATTTGGTTCCCAGGGCGTCCTCCGGCGGCATGCCCAGGAAAACGGCCGTCCCGCCATTGCTGACCCATTGCGCCAGTTCGGCGAAGACCGGCTGCCCTTCTCCGCCCCAACCATTCAGATTCACCAGCGTCCGTTGACTGCGCGGCGTATCCCCCGAAAACGGCGTCGAACGCATGTCAGAGCCGGCCAGGTACGCGCCCAGCGCGCCGTCGAGATCGATCAGCGCAACCTCCTGCCCGGGAAGCGCCGATCCCGCCTGCTCCAGCACATAGAAGCTGGAGCAGTTACGCGCAACCGTCTCAGCGCCGGCGCCAAACGCGATCTCGACCAGGCAGCGCCCCGCCAACCCGTCGGTGGCGACACCGTACTCGCCCAGATCGACAATGCCCGCCGGCAGCGTCGTCTCTTCGCTGTGGTCGAGCACCCGCCGCCCGTCGCCGGCCGTAACCTGAAGCGAGAGCGTCCCCGCCACAGCCTCCTCGTCATTGACCGACGTCAGCAGGATCTGCACCCCCTGCCCCGCGTAGACATTCTGCGCGCTGGGGCGAATCGCGATATAGCGGTCGGAAAAGGTCTCTTGGATCGCATAATAGGCGCGCTTGGGGTTGCGGAAATTGTCGATCAGCCCCGCCCCCACGATCCAGTCGCCGTCGTTGAGCGAATGGATGCCAATACCGGCGATGTCGCCGTTGATGCGGCAGGCCTCAGCCATCAGCTTGTTGCCGGTGTAGTGGACCTCCTGGCAGGCGAGCATGAAGTCGTGAAACGTCGGGAAGACCTCCTCCAGCCCCGTCCGTTCATAGACCGCCAGGTAGGAGTCGTGCAGGCGCTCATGGATGCGGTAGTCCGGCGTGATGGGATTGCCCTCGCGGCGGTACTGGGCCATGTTGGCTTCCAGGTCGGGAATGCTGCCGTAGCCCAACTCGGAGATGTTGGTCAGCAGGCCGGGCTCGATATGGCTGCGCGTGTGCCGGCCCAAACTCGTGCGCCCCATCGCCGCCAGCTCTTCTTCAGTCTTGCCCAGCAGCATCAGGTTGTCGTAGTTCTCCTGCGCGAACGGCGTGCCCGGGTAGTCGTGGACGTCGTTGATCAGCGTCGGCTCATACGAACCGGGCAGATAGACGCTGCACAGACCCGCAAAGCCGCCCGCCTCGTCGATGATCAGCCGCGTGGGATCCAGCTCGCGCGCCTTCAGCGAAGTCGTGTGCCGCAGCCGTTTCAGCCCGTCCCGCAGGATCTCGTTGAACATCTCCCAGATGACGATCGAAGGATGGTTGCGGTCGCGCAGCACCATCTCCGACACCTCGCTCTCGATCCGCTGCCGCGTGTAGGGTGTAATCTGCGGCCAGTTGTCCATGCACTCGACCGGCAGCGCGCCCACGTACAGCACGCCCATCTCATCCGCCATATCGTAGACCACCGGCGGCTGCGGCTTGCGCCAGGGCCGCACCATGTTGATGTTGCCCTCTTTGATCAGCCTGAATTCCTTCCGGAGCAGTTCCAGGTCCCGCGGATAGGCCAGCGAATGGGGGTAGAAGGCCTCGTTGAAGGTCGTCTTCAGAACGATCTTCTTGCCATTCAGATAGAAGCTCTTGCCCTCGGCCGTGAACTCGCGAAAGCCGAACCGCGTCTCCACCCGGTCCGAAAGCCCATCCGCCAGCTGCACGCTGGTCGTCGCCAGGTAAAGGAAGGGATCATCCAGCTGCCACAGCCTGTGGCCGGCCACGTTCAGTTCCAGCGTCACCTCGCTATTGCCCGGCCGCAGGGTATGTTCTGCACCGACCGAGCCTGCGGACCCGCCGTCTGCCCAGGACGTGATCGCACACTGAATTTCGGCTCTCTGTGTCTTGAGACTGGTATTGCGCAGCGCCAGCTCCACCCGCACATCGCCCGAGCTGACATCGCCCGTTACAAATGCGCTCTCAATGTAGACCGCGTCAGTGGCGATGAGCGAAACCGGCTGCCAGATCCCGCCGGCGATGGCGCCGCGCCAGTGCGGCATATCGTCCCGCCCCAGCCCGTCGATCACGACATCGCGCGTGATCAGCGGCGTGATCACCCGCACCGCCATGAAGTTCTCCGCACCCGCATCCAGGAGATCACCGATCTCCAGCTCGAAGCCGGTATAGCCGCCTTCATGCGCGCCCGCCGCCTCTCCGTTGACCCACACCTCCGCCCGGTAGTTGACCGCCTCGAACCGAACCCGGACCGTCTTGCCCTCCCACTCCGCCGGCAGATGGAAGCTCCTGCCGTACCACGCAACGCCCTCGTCGTCCTGCCTGAACTCCTCCAGGCAGGCGGGGACCGCAACCTCCTCGATGGCGTGGTAGCTGTGAAACCGCTCTCGATGCTGCCAGTTCAGCGTCCGGCCCTTGTTGTCATCGTCGAAGATGACCTGCCAGCTGCCGTCAAGTGATAGCGTGCGATTCATGGGTATCCTGTTCCCTGTTGATTTTGACTTTCGGATCGGTGTCTTCAGCAACTGGTGTTCACCTGACAGCAAGGGCCCACCAAAATGAAAAACTAACCAACCTGAATTCGGAGTAAATGAGCGCCTAACCAAGCTGGTAGAATAGAAGTTCGA
>VXOE01000078.1 GCA_009840225.1 Caldilineaceae bacterium SB0662_bin_25
CCCCCACCCCACCCCGCGTCTTGGCCGATTCCGAGTATCTGCCAGCGCAGACAAGTCAGACGAGGCAACTCCCATATCTACCCAACGTTCACCGCCATGACCATCGCGAGCCCGCTACAGAAATACTGACGGTACATTCCCCCCAGGCAGACCGCACACAGTACACACACAGAACATGGCTAAGAAGTTACCTTAAAACTAAGAACTGACTACTATACGCAGCTGTCAAAGCTGCCGTCCACCACCGGCCTCGCCGTCAGTGTCACCCGCGCCGGAAAACTGACCGTGACCGGACCCAGCAGCCCCGAAACCGTCTGCCCCGGGAAAACATACTCGGAATCATACGGCCCCGTGCTGAAATAGTTGGCCAGTGTATTGTAGACGGTCACTTCCAGCTCGTTCTCCCCCTCGCGCACCTGGTCCGTGATATCGAAGCGGTAGGGACGCGCCAGTTGCACGCCTACCACCTGCCCGTTGACGGCCACCTCCGCCGTCGTGTTCACCACGCCCAGGTCGAGTACGACTTCACCCTGCAACTGCTCATGCGTGAGGGTGAATCTCTTCCTGTATACTGCCCCGCCGGAGTAGCTCTCCAACGCGTACTGGCTCCAATCGCCCAAAGGCAGTGCGGTGTCAGCGCACTCGAAGCGAACCGGCTGGCGGATGGCCGCGCCGGCGTAGACGCCAGGATTCTGTTCGACACGCAACGCCACCTGGGAGACATCCACCACCGGCGCCTTCAGCCTGACCTGCCCATCCCGGATCGCCGCTTCGGCGCCGTTAACCCACACCTGAACGCTCTTGGCATCCACATCCAGATGCAGCGTATGCGTCCCCGCCGGCGCCTCGCACCGGTACCAGCCAAACCGGCTCTCCCTACGCGGCGAGATATCATATGTCAGCTCGGAAGGCTCGGCGAACCAGGTCAGCCGCGCCGCCGGACGGTCCCGCGCCGGGGTCGTCGACGGCTCCAGCAGAGCAGCATACGCTCGCAAAGGCTGGCCGGGCGGCTGGACGCAAGCGAGCAGGAGCAGGTTCAGCCCCTCCTGCAGGATGACCTCGGGCGCCGCCGGAACTGGCTCCCCAAAATCCTCCGGCAGCAGAGCCTCCCCGTTCAGCCACGCCTGCTCCACCTGCCCGATGTCCGCCCCCAGATGCAGGGCCCAGCGCCCAGCCCGCGGCGCCCGCACATGGGTGTACAGGTAGCGCACCCTCTCTTCATGCTCGTCGGCAACGTCAAAGCAGAGAAACGAGTCCGCAACACCGTGGCTCCCACCAAATACGTCGGTGCCCGGCTGCCCGAATTCCTGGGAATAGGAGACCGTCTCCCAATTTATCCCTCCGGCATCCAGCGTATCTGTGTCCCCAGCGATCAGAACCGCCAGCTCTGGTGGCGCCTGCCCTCGTGGGAAAGGACCGCTGGCCCGCCAGTAGGGGCCGAAGGTATAGGTGAAGACAGGCCAGCTGCCGTCGTCGTAGTCGCGGCTGTGCCAGTCCAGCGCTACGCCCTGCGTCTCTTCCTCCTCCCGGTAGCGGAACTGTCGCGCCTCCGCGCCGATCTGTGCATCTCCGGCCGGTTCGCGGAAATCGCCCCAGCGGTTGTCCATCGTCGGCAGCAACCGGAGGGACCAGTCGCCCGTCAGATGCAGCGGGACTGGCGCCGGGCCTATGCGGGCTTTCGCTCCATACTCGCGCCCTTTGTGACGCACGCGCACCGACTTTGCGCCCCCGTCTTCGAAAGTGCCCCTGATCTCCACCGTATCGCCGGCCGCCTCCACCGTATCGCCGGTCGCCTCCACATGCGTGATCGCACCCAGATTATCCGCCGCCACAGCCGGTCTCCCCCCGGGCGGACGCAGTACCAGGACAATACCCTGGTTGGCCTCCATCGTCAGTCGCACCGTCGTCCTGTCATTCGTGCAGGCGAAACGGTGCCAAGGCGTCACCTCGCCGCTCCAGCAGTCCCAGATCTCCGGTTCGCCGCGCACACGCAGGGCAAAGGTCAGCTCTCTCCGCTCCGGCTCGACATTGTAAAGGAAGTAGACGTCCAACTCGCCGATCCTCTGATGCGTGTGAAAGACGTTTCTCTCTGAAGCAACCACGTCCCGGTCGATCGCGTCCGTGATTGCCGCCGCGATGTCGACCCCGCGCTGCGCCGCATGGGGCGTGCGCGCCGTCTCCTGGCTGGGCAGAAAGATGCCCTGCCCGCCGTGCTCGTTGCGCTGCCGGAAGATGCTGCCCAGCGCCTGGCCATGCGCCTCTGTCCGGTGGGCGGCCTCCTCGCTGGAAGCGATGCCGAAAATGTGCTGCAACAGGTCGCGGACTTCAGGATCATCGCGACCGTGCTCCTGCGATGCGCCCGGCAGCCGGCGGAAGGCCACAACCGTGCCGCCCCCGTCATAGAACGCCCGCAGCTTCGCCAGTGTCTGGCGGCGGATCGTCGTCATCGGCGGCAGGAGCACGGCCCGGAACCGGATTCCGGCGATCTCCAGGGTTCCGTCGCGCACAACGGCTTGGCTCAGCAGGTTGTCGTCGACGAAATCGAAGTCGATCCCCGCCTCATAGATCTGGCGGGCGAGCGCAAAGGTTGTCATCGCGCACTCGTCGGCCGCGCTCGTGAACGAGTCCCCCCGCAGCCAGTTGGCGTGGACCGTCGTCAGCGGGTAGAGCAGCGCCACGTCCGCCACGTGCGTTCCCTGGCTCATCACCGCGCTCAGGCGCGAAACATAGTCCACGAAGGTCTGCCAGTGCTCCCAGTAGGGCTGGCGCCAGTGAATCGACGGCGGCACCCACTCGTACCAGCCGCCCAACGTGTTGTACAGCCCACCGTGCTGGTTGTACAGATTCAGCCCGTAGGCATAGTTCTCATTCGTCCAGGCAACGTTCTCCTCCTGCGTCATGCCCCAGCCCGACCCCCAGTAGACGCACATCGCCGCCCGCTCCCGCTCGTAAATGTGCAGGATTGAGCTGGACAGCTTGGCGTCGATAAAACAGCGCTCGCCCGGCAGGCTGGGGCCGGGGTCCTCGTTGCCGGTGACGTGGAACCAGCGCATCAGGCGGAAGAAATCGCCGTAATGCCACGTCTGCCCCAGCATATCCTGCCGCCCCCAGGTCGCGATCGTGCCGTAGCGCATCCCCCGCTCTTCGTGCCAGTCGCACAGCGGCCTGTAGAGGTTCTCCTCCAGCAGTGTCGACATCACCTCGTAGTAGTCGCAGCGGATCTTGTCGGTGAAGGCGCCGATGTCGTGGAAAAGGCCGACCAGCCACGGCGCGGGGTCATACCCCTTTCCCGTCTTGAACCGCTCCACCAGTTCCGGCGCGTAGAGGATGTTGCCGTTGAGCACATAGAGCTCATCCTGCCCGTAGAGCGACAGCGTGCTGCCGATAAACTCCTGCAGCCGCTCCTCATGCTCCTGCCAGTAGATTTCGAGATAGCGGGCCGCGACATGGGGGTTGAGGTAGTCGAGATCGTGGGGTTGGCTCACGACGGCGGCGAGCAGCCAGCCCGGGCCCGGCGCGTCCCACGCCAGCGGCTGCCCCGCCTCCGGCGGCGCCAGTTCCCGGCAAGAGTCGGGATCCAATCCCCCATCCCCGATGCGGTATGCGGCCGCGGCCAGGACCGTCTCCCCCAGCGGCAGGTCGAGATGCAGCATCCCCTCCTCCTGCGAGCGCGCCTCGTGAATGACCAGCCGGCGCCCTTCCAACTCCGGCCGTGCTGCGCGCTCCGCCCGCATCAGGTCCTGCCAGTATTCGCGTCCCTCCCACCCGGAAAACCACGCTTCCAGCCCAAGGCGCTTGTGTTCAACGACCGAATGGCGAAAAAACTCCCACCATTCCTCGCTGAAATAGGCCGGCCAAGTCCCGTACCGCTCACCGTCAAGATAACGGGGATAGTACCAGGTCCCGCCGACGCCCTTCTTCTTCAACTCCTCCAGCTGCCAGGTGATGCGCTCCTTGTCCAACTCCCCTGTCTCCCAGAACCAGGTGACGAAGTCGCTGTAGTCGAGGGGCGGCTGGCGGAAACGTTGCAGGAGGGTGGAGTAGGAAGGATGGTTCATTTTGGGAGGTCTCAGCTATAGATGCTTGATTCTGCTGAAGAGGGAGAGACTCCTGGGCCCCAGATTCCAGCGAATGCGGAAGGGGGGTTGCTTCAGGTGGGATCTACATTGCAGGCCAAGGGTCCGGGACAAAAGTAGGAGGTATGGATAGTTGTTTGTGAATAGAGGGACTCCATTCATTGTAAATGCAGGCTGTGACGGGTCAAACCGTATGCAGCAGGGGCGTGAGAGCGACCCTGGGCACGAGAGTCAAGCCACACTTGCGGCGAACCGTTATCGTGATGCTATCGCAGATACCTGTTAATCCTCGCCCCGTCTTCGCGCTCTTTGTCCCCCTTGAAGTAGAGTTCGATGAAGTCAACACGCCGCTCATGGATGAAATAGGCGAAGATGACGCGCAGCGAACTGTTGCGCAAAAACCTGCAGGCCAAGCGGGCTTTGACGATTAACAGGGACTCGGTTTGCGTGAGGAGGCTGACGCGCCTGGAGGGCGTTGGCGGTACAGCCGCGATCACTTCTCGAAACAACTGAAGATCTGCGGGGAGTGACCTGTACTTCCTGGAGAGTCTTCTGCGTTCTCGGAGAAATTCAAGTAGCTCGTTAAAGTGCTATCGTCCGATTCACTTACGGAGTATCTGTCATCGCGATAGAAAACAGTCTCGTAAGGAATCGGTTTACCGTAGCGAGCACATTTCCAGGGGATGTCATTGTGCGAATACTCGGATAGCTCGGGAGCGCTCATGCTGGAGAATCGGGCCAACACCTGATCGATGTGTTCGATGTCACGCGCGCGCAACAAATCGGTGTCAGAACGTTCGGCGGTAAGGTATCTGTTCTGGCTGTAGTTGTGGTAGACCTGCTCCGTCTTCCGAACCGCCCCTTCCTCTTCCATGCAGCGCAGAATCCGGGTTAGATTGACCGATGTCGGACCGTAGCCGTTCTTGATGTAGGTCTCACCCATCAGGTTCTCTTCGAACTTCTCATAGTAGTCGAAGTCGATGAAATAAAAGAGTTGGTGCAGAACGGCTTCGCCGACGTTCGGCTTGCCCTCGACCCTGTCGAGAACGTAGAGGATCACCTGTCTGAACACGTCGGGGCGTTCTTCTTCGACGCGGATCTGGAGATCCTCGCTCTCCTGGGCTGCTTCCTCTGTAACCTGCCGGAGTGGACGTCCGGTAGACCGCTTTTCGGTCAGCATACGTGGATGCCCTTTTCATCCAGTTTCGCCGTCCTGTGCTTTGTAGAACCGACGCCTGGTTCATAGGAATGACGAACCTAGCGTTCCACTGTGCGGCTCATTCTAAGCCAGAACGCATGAAGCGGCAAAGCCGGTCGGAATTTCGTTCTGAGCAAATCAGACCTTAATCGCGCCCGAAGTCAGTCCGGCCACAAACCAGCGGCTGGTGAAGATAAAGAGGAGAACCAAGGGGATCGAGCCGATCAACAGTCCTGCCATCGTCAGCCCGTAACGGGTGAAGTACTCGGTCTGGTAGGCCCACAGGCCGGGTGTCAGGGGCAGGAGTGCCTGTTTCTGGATGGTCAGGTAGGGCCAGATCAGATTGTTCCACGTACCCAGGATGTTCAGAATCGCGGCCACGCCCAGCATCGACTTGCTCAGAGGCAGCGCGATGCGCCAGTACCCCTGCCACTCGCTGGCGCCGTCAATGCGCGCCGCGTCGAACAGCTCCCTGGGCAGGCTTTCAAAAAAGGTGCGCAGGATGAACATGGCGAAAACCTGCCCGCTCGCGATCCACGGCAGGATCATCGCCCAATACGTATTCATCAGGCCGAGGTCCTTCACCAGCACAAACGACGGGATCAGCGTCATCGCCGATGGCACCATCATCAGCGACAGAACCAGGTAGAACAGCACCTGCCGGCCCGGAAACTCCAGAATCCCGAACGCATACGCCGACAGCGACGCCAGCAGCAGGACGCCCACCACCGTCACGCCGCTGACGATCATGCTGTTCTTTATGAACTCCAGCACGATCTCAAAGGCAAATCCGTAATTTTCCCAGTGCAGCGGGAAAGTCAGCGCAAACGGCTGCCGGGCAAACTGCGGAATCGTCTTTAGCGAAATCAGGAAGGCCATTACCAGCGGCGCGATCCCTCCCACCAGGAACAGGCCCAATAACACGATCCGCCACCAGTCCCCGCGCAGAAACAAGCCCACCTGTTCGCCCCTGCTCCGCCTGTACTGACCTCTTGTCTCCGTCACCACCGCACTCATGCCCTAACCCCCACCTGCAGTCTATCGCCTCGAGTTTTTCGTTCTCTTCCCACACCAGCAGGTGTCATTAAAAACTAGAAACTGAAAACCAAAAACTGCCTTTAATACTCCTCAGTCGTAATGTACTTCATATTGATCAGCGTCAGCACAAGCGTGAGGAGGAACAAGACGACGCCGATGGCGGAAGCGTAGCCCATCTTGTTGATGCGGAAAGCGTTGAAAAACATCCACATCCCCGGCACCATTGTGCTGTTGATCGGCCCGCCCTGCGTCAGCGCAAAGACGGCGGTAAACTCCTGCACGCCCCACATGATGGTGAGAACGGTGATGAGCTTGATCTGACCGGCGATGAGAGGCAGCTCGATCGACCAGAAGCGCCGCATCTCGGAGGCGCCGTCGATCATTGCGCTTTCGACGATTTCGTAGGGGATCGCCTGCAAGCCTGCCAGCAATATCAAAATCGCTACCCCGTCCACCCACGGAAAATTGCGCAGCATCACCGCATACAGCGCCACATTCGGGTCCGCCAACCATGCCCGCGTCCACGACTCCAGCCCCACCCACGTCAGAATCGCATTCAGCGGGCCGACCTTGACATCGTAGATGAACTTCCACAGCATCAGCGGCACGATCGCAGGAATGACCACCGGCAGAATCATTCCCAAGCGGAACGTATACTGCGTCCTTGCCCCCCGCAGCCGGTGAATCAGCACCGCAATGAACAACGAAACACCCACCGTGGACACCACATACCAGGCCGCCAGCTGCAGCATGTGGTCCATCGAGTTCAGAAACACCCGGTCTTTGGTGAAAAGATGGACGAAGTTGTCCAGGGCCACAAAATCCGCGGACAAGCCCGGCGCCCACTTGAACACCGACCGGTACAGCCCCAGCAGCGCCGGATAGTACATGAAGACCAGCAGAAAGACGAAGGTGGGAGCGAGCATCGTGTAGGCGACGCGCCCTTCGTAGATACGTTTTGCGAGCGGCTTTCTGCGTTCCTGTACGTCCACGGCCTGGGCCGCAGTACTGGACAGGGCGGGCATCTCTTTTACAGCCATCAGCGTATCCTCATTTGAGAAGCGGGGAACTGCTGAGGAGTGAGAGGTGATTCCAACCCTCTCACTCCTCACTACTCTTCACTCTCTCCTCACTATCAACATTCCAACCCTTCCACTTCGATGAAGCGGTCGGCGTAGGCGGCGAAAGATTCCTGGATGATGTCCAGGGCGGTGTCCAGGTCCATCTGGTCCAGCATATAGGAGCGCCAGGCTTGGCCGGTCTGCTCCGCCGACTCCCCGTCCATCGTCACCACTTCGTACACGAACATCTGCGACTCACCGATCTGCTGCGTCAGCAGTTCAAACGCATCCCCGAAGCGGGGGTCGACCGGCACGTTCTTGACATTGGGCATGGTGGTGCCGATCTCGGACTGGATCGTGTACAGATTGTCCGGCACCGAAATCCAGCGCATCAGGTCGATAGCGGTATCGATCACGCCGTCCTTCTCAGAACGGGTGGTGATTGCAATCTGGTCGCCCACGGGACCGCCAATCGGCCAGGCAGGTGTCGGCGGGTCGGTGGCATAGGCGCTGCTTTCTTTGGTCACAACCGGCGCGAAAAAGGTGCTCCACTCGAAGTCGACCAGCGGATCATATTGCAGGCGGGGGAAGGACCAGGTGCCGTTTTCCATGATCGGCTCGATCTTGTTCAGGAAGCGCGAATGGGAGTCGGTAGCGCGGGTGGTCCAGTCCGCAGGCCGGTATTGCACGTTCTCTTTCCACAGCTCCATCCAATCCCGGTACTGGGGCAGGTGGGCGTGGTAGATGCCGTTTTCAACGGCGCAGGCGACCTCCTCGCGGGTGGCTGTGCCGCGGTCGGGGTTGACCTGCGGCTCGATCTCGCCGGCCATGAGCATCCCACCCATCTGCAGGCGGTACCAGTGGTCGGTATCGTCAACGGGGCCGGTCCAGCCGCCATAGGCGTCAATACCTTCATCGCGGAAGGCTTTGCAGACGGAGAGGAATTCGGCGTAGTTCTGGGGCGCTTCAAGGCCCAGGTCGTTGAACCAGTCGACGTTGTAGTAGAAGAAGGTGGTGATGAGGCCGAATACCATGTTGTAGTAACCGCCGCGCATCAGCGTCTCACCGGTCGGAATCGGGTAAAACTGGTCGACCCACTTCTCGCTGCCGGGGTCACCCGCCGGGATGTAGGGGTTCGGCTGGTTGAAGTAAGGCGTCAAATCCGTCCACCAGTTCTTATCCAAATCGTCCTTGATGTGCCAGTGCGGGTGTGTGGTGATGTGCGGAATCGTCCCCGCCGTCTGCTGCGCGATCGTCCATTCGCGGCCGCTGATGCCCTGGGGTACACGGATCCACTCGATGCTCACGTCTGGGTGTTGCTCCGTGTACCCGTCCAGCACCTCAAGGACCTTGTTGTGCGGCAGTGGGTTGTCTTCGGAACGTTCCATGCTCTGGGTGGGCGTCCACCCGCCCCAATACGTAACCAACTCCTTGGCTTCGCCCATCGCGGCATCTTCACCGTCACCGGCTGGCGCCAGCGGCGCCTGGCAGGCGGCAAGCCCTACGCCTAACGTCGCCACACCTGCCGTCTTGAGAAATGCGCGTCGAGAAACTGCACGGTCTGTCATCGTTCTGTTCCTTTCTGTAGAGTGGTGAAGTAGGAATTCCGGTCTGACCCGGAATGGATGTGGTTACTGTACGGCCATCAACTGTGAGCCCCGCAGCCAAAACTGTCATCTGACCGTGGGTGGGGAATCGGAGGAGCAGTCGGTTTCCTGCTGGAATGAATTCTCCTCTGGCGCTGAAAAGACTTTGCGGTACGCTGCTTCTCCACTGGAACGCGGGGGTAAGTATAATCGTATTAGCGCTCGTTGTCTATTGTTGCTCGTTGCTCATGGGTGCATCCCAGATTTGGGGTGGGAACGGTCTGACGGGGTATCGGTGCCAGCGGTGGCTGGAGTTGCTTCGTCTTTGGGCGAGACGCAGTGCAGGCTCTGGGCCTGGCCGTCCGGTGGCGTCCGTCAGTTGGGGCGGGTGCGAGGGCAGGCACAAGGCCGGCACGTA
>VXOE01000146.1 GCA_009840225.1 Caldilineaceae bacterium SB0662_bin_25
CCATCGATGCCATCCACAACGCCTTTCTTGACCAACCCTTCATCCCTGATACCTCTCAGGCTTAGTAGTTACGAATTATTGATGAAGCAACTCGTCGCGGTAAAAGTGCCGGATTCTTGAGACCAACAAGAGTCGTTCCTAGGAAGGAAGGCTATGGCCAGTCCATCCGATTTGGCGACCTAAGGGCTTGGCTCGGCATTCACTTGGGCGCTTGGGCACAACACTGCGATACACCTTTATGGCTCGTCTTCGACTATCATGAAGAACCGCGGCTTGCTAACGTGACCGCCTCTGTGCATGAGGTCAATTGGAAACACTGCATTCCGATCAATGTTCCGGCTACTGCTGAACATGATGTAGTGCTAGCCTCCGTAGTCGCCAGCCTAAAGGAGATTGCAGATCAACTGATAAACCCGAGCCCCTGACAACCTGCACAACGCCCGTCAAAAGTATCGCCGCCCTGGCACATAACAGCCTTAGGCTTGCTTCGCCGGGCTCCCTTCTGACAGAACTCGCCGCAGCCGCCGAAAACAATTCCACAATTTCCAGTCAACGAAAGCACCCCATGACCGTCGCCATACGCCCTGAAAACCCCCGCGCA
This sequence comes from Caldilineaceae bacterium SB0662_bin_25, assembly GCA_009840225.1. Classification (GTDB taxonomy): domain Bacteria; phylum Chloroflexota; class Anaerolineae; order Caldilineales; family Caldilineaceae; genus Bin5. The sequence continues at coordinate 602 of VXOE01000146.1, forward strand.
GCGTTCCTTCTGGGAAGAAAGCGGGTACGTCATCACCCCCAGTGCGGTGCCGCAGGAAAACTTGGACGCGGTGACCGACGCAAACTGGAGTTCTTCAAGGTCAACCGCATTGCCCCGGATACCTGGTACCAGGTCCTTGCCAGCCGCGCTGGAACCTGCGCGACCGGTTTGACAGAATACGCTGTTTGCATAAGATAGACTCTATCCTTGCAGGATAGCTCATTGCTTCGCAAGCCGCCTGCACGCTCTTTTTTGGCAGTGGCACATCGGACGCAACCTGGCCTGCCCCCACAGGCCTTACCTCAATATCATAACCACACGCAAAGGAGACCCACATGCAGTCGCACAAGATGAGCAGACGTCGTTTCCTACAGAACTCGGCCCTCCTTGCCTCCGGCACGCTGCTGGCGGCGTGCGCCGGGGTAGCGGCCCCGGCGGCTTCGGAACCGGCGGCGTCAGGCGATGACGCGATGGCGGAGCCGACCGAGATCGAATTTACCGTCTGGGGCTCGTGGGACGCCACGTACGGCCTGCTGATGGACGAGTATACGAAGACGTCCAATACCACCGTTACGATCATTTCGGCGCCCTTCGGCCAGTACCACGACCGGCTGTTGACCCGCTTCGCGTCAGGCGACCTGCCGGACGTCGGCATGATCGTGGATTTCGACTTCGCCCGCTTCCAGAACCGGGGCTTTCTCACCGACCTGACCCACTATGTGGAAGCGCATCCCACTTGGGACATCAACGAGCCGGGCTACGGCCACTTCTATGACGTGATTACCGACTTCTTCAAGTCGGAGGGCAAACCGTACGCGATCCCGGCGGAAGTGAACCCGATGGGGATCGGCTATAACATCGACATGTTTGAAGAGTTCGGGGTGACCACACCCTATGAACACTTCCAGAACGACACTTGGACGTGGGACACCTTCGTCGAGACGGCCAAAGAGATGATGCGCGGCGAAGGCGACGAGAAGATCTGGGGCTGGACCAATGGGCCGGTGCGCATCTGGAATATCGTCAACCGCATCTGGCAGAACGGCGGCAATATCTTCAACGAGGACAAGACCGAGGTGCTCGTGGACCAGGAGGCCGCGGTCGAGGCGATCCAGTGGAAGTTCGACCTCTATCTGGTGCATGAACTGGGGCCGGCCAACTTGCGTTCGGCGGATGCCGGCGCCGGGGGCCTGTTCGATCAGGGGCGCCTGGCCCTGCGCGACGTGGGCACGTGGACGCGCAAGGGTATGGAAGGCTCGGACATCAACTGGGGCGTCGTGCCACAGCCCAAGTCGGTGCAGTACGCCACCTGGACGGGTGGCTTTTCGTATACGATCCCGGTGGGCGCGCCCAATCCCGACGCGGCCTGGGATATGATCCAGTACACGGCATCGCTGGAAGGCGCGAAGTTCCTGCTGCGCAACGGCCACGCCGGCAGTTCGGTGAAGGCGGCGATGGAGTCGGACTCCTTCCTGTTCGAGCCGCCCGCGCATCCCGAATCGTTCCTGTTCATGATGGATACGGTGCACCCGCAGCCGTTCATCCGGCGCAACCAGGAGTTCCTGGAGATCTGGGACCGCGAGATGGACCTGATCGCTATCGGCGAAAAATCGGCTGAAGAAGCCGCCATCCAGATCAAGACCGAGACGGAGCCGCTGCTGGAGGCATAGGCGCGAGAGGCAAGAAGAAAGAAAGGGATTAAAGGAGAGAAGCAGGGAAAGAGAAGCGTTCCCGCTCCCTGCTTCTCTCTCTTCACTACCGCTCAGTTGGAGAACAACGATGGCGACCGGGCAAAAGGCGCAGACAGTCTCCGCTCCCTGGTCCATATTGCGGCCCAAGGGGAGACGTCACAAGGACCTCTATGTCGCGCTCCTGTTTCTGGCGCCGAGTCTGCTGGGTCTGTTCCTGCTGCAGGTGCTGCCCATCGGCACGGCGCTGGTGCTGGGTGTTTCCGAGTGGAACATCATCGATCCGATCAAGTTCGTCGGTCTGAGTAATTTCGTCGAAGTTGCCACCGACGCGACCTTCTACCACACGCTTGAAAACACGCTCTACCTTACGGTCGGCTTGGAGGTGCTCAATACGTTCCTGGGGTTGTGTGCAGCGCTGCTGCTGAAGAACGCTATGCGCGGCATCGACCTGTACCGTACGATCTATTTCCTGCCCCTGATCACCACCTGGGCCGCGGTCGCGATCGCGTGGCGCTACATGTACAGCCTGGAGGGCCCGATCAACGCCCTGTTGGGGCCGTTGGGCATCGACCCGATCCCGTGGCTGTCGCGACCGGAATGGGCCATGCCGGCGGTCATCATCACCATCACCTGGAAAACGCTCTCCTGGAAGACGATCATCCTCCTGGCCGGTCTGCAATCGATACCGAATGAGTTTTACGAGGCGTCAAGCATCGACGGCGCTTCGAGGTGGCAGCAGTTCTGGAAGATCACGCTGCCGTTGCTCTCGCCGGCGATGTTCTTTGCCCTGATCATCGGCATCATCAACACGCTCCAGCTCTTCGATCCGATATTCATCATGACCGACGGCGGTCCGGCCGACTCGACGCGGACCTTGAGCTACTACATCTACACGCGCGGTTTCCAGAACCTGCGCATGGGGTACGCGGCGGCGCTTTCCTGGGTCTTGTTTGCCATCATTCTTCTCTTTACCCTCATTCAATGGGTCTTGCAAAAGCGATGGGTCTTCTACCAGTAGGCGGCGCGAACAGGCGTGGAGAGTTTCAATGAAGCTTAGGCGCAGAGAGACTGTCAGCCTGCAGTTGGTCACTGCCCTGGGTGCGGCAGCGCTGTTGTTCCCATTCCTGTGGATGATATCGGCGTCGCTGCAGACCTTGCAAGAGGTTGAAGCGTTCCCCCCGATCTGGATACCGGAAGTGCCGCAGTGGACCAACTACGTCGAAGCTGTGGTCAACTACAACATCGGCCACGCCCTGCTCAACAGCGCCATTGTGACCACCGTGTCCGTGGTTGGCCAGTTGATCGTCTGCTCACTGGGCGCCTATGCCTTTTCCCGTCTGCGCTTCCCCGGCCGCGACGCCATCTTCCTCCTTTTTCTGGCGACGATGATGATCCCCCACTACGTGACCATCATCCCGCTGTACACGATGGTCTGGTCTGCCGGGCTGATCGATACCTATACCGCCCTCATCTTCCCCGGCCTTTTCAGCCCGTTCGGCACTTTTCTGCTGCGCCAGTTCTTTAACCAGATCCCGATCAGCCTGGATGAGGCGACGTTGATCGACGGCGGCAACCACTGGCACATCTACCTGTACGTGATCATGCCGCTCTCCCGCGCCGGCTTGGGGGCATTGGGTATCTTCAGCTTCCTGGGCATCTGGAACACGCTGTTCTGGCCGGTCCTGGTGATCAACTCGAAGGAGCTGTTCACTCTGCCCCTGGCGCTGGCGATGGCACAGGGTCAATTCGTGACACTGATCCATGTGCAGATGGCCGGCTCGGTGATCGCCTGTGTGCCGGTGATCGTTGTTTTCCTGATGCTGCAGAAGCAGTTCATCTCCAGCATCGCCTTGAGCGGCATGAAGCAGTAGGGTAGTTTCTAGTTTTCAGTTTCTAGTTTGCAGTACTTCATGACCGCTTGTCGAGGTGGGAATCACTGAAAATTTAAAGAGAGAGAACGTCAACACAAAGGAGAGGGGCTGTGACAGTTGGAAAGTTGAGCAGAAGGCATTTTCTGCAGGGTTCGGCGCTGGTGGCGGGCGGCGCGTTTGTGGCGGCGTGCGCTCCTGTGGCAGGGGATACGGGTGCGGCTGTGGCGGACGAAGGCGAATCGATGTCGGAAGAGCCGATCGAGCTTGTGGCCCAGTATTGGGGCACCCGGCCGGAGTTTATTGAAGACCGTGAAATTCTCGCCCAGCGGATGACGGAGAAGTTCCCGAATGTGACGGCCAGCCAGAATTCGGTGCCGGGCGGACAGTACGGTGAGAAGGTGCTGACGGCGATCGCGGCCGGGACACCGCCGGACACGATGCAGCTGAACCACAGGTGGGAGCCGTTTTTCCGGGGCCAGGAAGCGCTGCTGAACGTGATTCCCTTCGCCGACGCGGACGACGAGTTCACGTTCGACGTGTTCTACCCGCGGATCATCGAACTGGGCACGACCGAAGGCCAGCTGGTTACCGTGCCGCGCGGTTGGAACCCGTTCGTGATCTACTACAACCGAGCGCTCTTTGCTGAGGCCGGTCTGGACGATCTGCCCACCTCGTGGGAGAACGATACCTGGAACTGGGACTCATTCCTGGAGACGGCCCAGGCCCTTACTGCGGACTCCGACGGGGACGGCAGGACGGATGTTTACGGCATGTTCTTCCCCTACTGGTATCCGTTCCTGCGGCTCGGCGGCGGGGACGTGCTGTCAGACGACCAGCAGTCTTCCGGTCTTGGCAGCCCGGAGGCGCTGGCTGCGCTTCAGTGGCTGGCGGATCTGCGGCTGACGCACGGTGTCTCGCCCACCCCGGCGGAAATCGAGGGGCTGGGAAGCGCGCAGGACCTGTTTACGGCCGGGCGGGTGGCGATGTTCACGGCCGGCGCCTGGGGGATCGGCGCGCTGACGCGCGTTGAGGGGCTGGACTGGGATGTCGGGCCGCTGCCGCGCGCGGCGGGCCAGCCCCCGGTCGGCTACACCCAGTACTACGGACACGGCATTCCCAAGGGCACGCAGAGCGCGGACTGGTCTTGGGAGTACCTCAAGATCATCAGTGACGAGGAAAGCAACATCACGGTGGCGCAGACGATCGGCGACGTGCCGGCAATGCGGCATATTGCGGAGAGCGAACACTTCGCGGGGCTGCCCAAGCCGCCGACGCGGCAGGTGTTTATCGACAGCGCGCCGCACATGCAGGTCTGGCCCACGATCGCACCGATTACGGAGATCATGTCGAGAGCGATCACGCCAGAGTTGAACCTGGCATTTCTGGGGGAGAAGTCGGTTGAGGACGCGGTGGCGGCGGCCGGACCCCAGGTCGACGAGATCCTTGCCGCATTTTGGGGAAATTAGTAGCGGCGCGTTGAAAGCTGCCGTTGCTTGTATGCATCCGAAGAGGAGAGGATTGCTTCCTCTCCTCTTTTGGTTTAGACATACTTTGAAGGCTGGCGGCGGGGTGCGCTCTGTGCCGCTATCCGCTGACCACCAGTTTTCGGAAAGGGAGAGGTGATGCGCAGCAGGCAAGCGCAGATCGGTCAGGCCGCAGACGAACTCGCGGCCGGGAAAAGACCGCGTATGAGCGGCATCGCGCGCAAGGAGGCGATCGCGGGCTACGTCGCGATTTCACCGTGGCTGCTGGGGTTCCTCATCTTTCAGCTGGCGCCGATCCTGGCGGCCTTCTATATCAGTTCGACCGAATGGCGCATCCTGTCGGCGCCGGAGTTCATCGGTGTGCGCAACTTCGACAAGCTGCTGTTCAAGGATGATCTTTTCTGGCAGAGCATCAAGGTGACGGTCATCTATGTCATCTTCCGCGTGCCGGTCTCGGCGGTACTCTCGCTGGCGCTGGCGCTGCTGATGAACCAGCAGCTGGCGGGCCGGCGCCTTTTCCGCACGATCTACTATCTGCCGGCGGTCATTCCACTGGTGGCGGTGAGCATGATGTGGATCTGGATCTTCAATCCGGAATACGGGGTGTTGAACTCTTTCATCCGGCTGTTTGGAATCGAAGGGCCGCAGTGGATTCATTCCTCGCGCTGGGCGCTGCCGGCGCTGATCATCATGAGCCTGTGGCAGGTGGGGACCGGCATGGTCATCTTTCTGGCCGGCCTGCAGGGCATTCCGGCCCATCTCTACGAGGCGGCAACGATCGACGGCGCCAACACATGGCAGCGATTTCTGAAAGTCACGTTGCCGATGTTGTCGCCTGTCGTTCTGTTTGCCCTGGTGATGAATGTGATCGGCAGTTTCCAGATCTTTACGCAGGCCTACATCATGACTGCGGGCGGCCCGGGGAACGCGACCCTTTTTCTTGTCCTCTACATCTACCGTAACGCCTTCGAATGGTTCCACATGGGCTATGCTTCGGCGCTGGCGTGGGTCCTCTTCGTGGTGGTTCTGGTCATCTCGCTGGCGATGCTGCGTTCGTCGGAACACTGGGTGCACTACGAAGGTAGAATCGGAGGCGCTTGAGAATGGCCACCGGTCATCCGCCGCGAACGATGAGAAACACGATCGGTCTGCCGTCCAATCGATATCAGCTGTTGAACTGGACCACCAGGACTTTAATTCACCTGCTGGCCCTGGCGGGCGCAGCCGCCTTCCTGGTACCTTTTCTGTGGATGATCTCGACTTCGCTGAAGCCGATGGAGAAGATCTTCCAGTACCCGCCGCAGTGGATGCCGGACCCGATCCTGTGGCGCAACTATATCGAGGCGCTGACGGTGATGCCGTTCGGCCTCTACTTCCGAAATTCGATCTATGTCACGGTGCTGAGCGTGGTGGGGCAGATACTCTCTTCAGCGGTTGTCGCCTATGGCTTTGCCCGCCTGCGTTTTCCGGGGCGGAATATTCTCTTCATCATATTGCTGGCGACGATGATGCTGCCCTGGCAGGTGACGATGATCCCGCTTTTCATTCTCTATCGCAGTCTGGACTGGATCAACACCTACTATCCTCTCATCGTCCCCAACTTTCTGGGCGGCAGCCCCTTTTTCATCTTTCTGCTGCGCCAGTTTTTCCTGACCCTGCCGCTGGAGCTGGATGAGGCGGCCAAGCTGGACGGCTGCGGGCCGTTCCGCATTCTGTGGCAGATCCTGCTGCCGCTGGCGATACCGGGGCTGACGACGGTTGCGATCTTCTCCTTCCTGTGGAACTGGAACGAGTTTCTGTGGCCGCTGATCGTCCTCAACGACGTCGACAAGTGGACGATTCCGCTGGGGCTGAACGGTTTTCGCGACCAGTACGGCACTGACTGGAACCATCTGATGGCGGCCTCGTTTGTGGCCTCGCTGCCGGTCATCATTATCTTTTTTATTTTCCAGGGCTATTTCATTCAGGGGATTGCCACGACCGGGGCGAAGGGGTAGGGCGAGGAGAGAGTGAAGAGGAGTGAGGAGAGAGAAACTTCACTCAGTTCCGATTGGCCGCTTTTGGTAATTTCTTGGGGAGCCGTTCGATGAGCGCGGAGAATGTTCTCTTTGTTTTGACGGACCAGTGGCCGGCTTCGGCTTTCAGCTTTTGCGGGGCGGATACGCCGGCGCTCAAACAGCGAAGCGGTAGCGCATCGACCATTGCGACGCCGAATATCGACCGGCTGGCGGCTGCGGGGACGGTCTTCAGCAGTGCTTTTACGACCTGCCCGCTGTGTACGCCGGCGCGGGGGACGCTGCTCACGGGGCGGTGGCCGCACGAGACGGGCATCACCGACAACTTCGCGGTGGGGTATTCGCAGCAGTTTTCGCCGCCGCTGACGGAGCGCACCTGGATCGACGAGGCGGCGCGGCTGGGTTACCACGTCGGTTATTTCGGCAAGTGGCATCTGGGGCCGGTAAACCCGGAGGCGCGCGGGGCCCACCGTTTTGACCCCGACGCGGAGGCGCAGCGCCGGCCCTACGATCCGGAGACAAGCAGCTTTTCTTACCAGTTCGCCAAGGACAACTACGACCGGCAGTCGCAGGGGTTGATCCGGGGCCGCGCGCCGTTCTGGGGCGATACGGCGCAGCCCCTGGAAGAGTGCCCGCCGTTCCCGGTGATGGAGAACGGCGTCCGTTTCCTCGAAGAGTGGGCGGAAGGGGACCGCAGCAAACCGTTCTTTCTGACCGTCTCCTCGGCGGAGCCGCACTTCCCGCACCATCTGCCCGAGCCGTACGCCGGCATCGCGCAGGCGCTCAGGACCAAGGTGGAACTTCCTGTCAATCTGAGCGATAACTGCGCGGGCAGGCCCTGGTTTCACTCCGTGGCCTGGTGGCCGTGCATGGATACATCGCCGCTGGACGAGGAGGAGTGGCGCACGGTCGCGGCCTACTCGCACGCGCATATCATGATGGTGGACGAGGTGATCGGGCGGGTGCTCGATACGCTGGAGCGGCTGGGGTTGCAGGAGTCGACGACGGTGGTCTTCGTCGCGGACCACGGCGACATGGAGGGTGCGCACAACCGTTTCGACAAGGGGGCCTATTTCTATGAGGAGGTGTGGCGCATTCCGCTGATCATACGCAGGCCCGGCAGGGCGCCGACGACGCAGGAGGCCTTCGTCTCGCTGATCGACGTGGGCGAGACGCTTTTCGGTCTTATCGACGCTGCGGCGACGGCAGAGCGGCCGCGCGCGGGGCGGGACCTGCTGCCGCTGGTGGGTACGAACAGGCGGCCGGCGGACTGGCCGCAGACAGCGTACGGTGTCTACAACCTGTACAACGGCATGAACTTCGCGGTGCGGGCGATAAGGGACGAGCGATACAAGTACGTGTGGAATCCGCAGGCGATCGACGAGCTCTACGACCTGGAGGCTGACCCGCATGAGATGGAGAACCTGATCGCAGAGCCGAAGCTGGCGGCCACGAAGGTGGCGCTCCGTCAACAGCTGATGGACTGGCTGGCGGAGATTGGCGACGATCTGCCCAGCCGGGCCGAACAGCTGCCGCGAGCGGGCACGATCATGGCGACGGGTAAAGCGGGGCCGTAGGGGCAGTTTCCAGTTTTCAGGTAACTGCTAAGCCATGTTCTGTGTGTGCTGTATGCGGTCTGTCTGGGGGAATG
>VXOE01000386.1 GCA_009840225.1 Caldilineaceae bacterium SB0662_bin_25
GCCCCGCTGCCTCTTGTCGCCGCCGGGGCGGCGGGCGCGGGCGCTGGCCGCCGCGCCCCCCCCCCCGCCCCCCCTCGGGGGCGGGCCCCCCGGCCCCGCCCCCCCCGCCCGGAACTGCAGTAGTCAGTAGTCAGTGGCGGGACAGTGCATTGGGGATGGACTCAACTGATGCGGGCAGCATTGCGGGATTGGGCACGATTGGATGAGGTTGCCACATGCACTGGGCACAGGTTTAGGAGCTGACCAGGTCGCCAAGCTCGAAGAGATACATTTGGCGACCGTTGCCGCCGTGGGTCGAGTCGATGACGATTTTGGCGCCGTCGGGGCTGGAACGGGGATGGAGGTCGCAGCGCAAGGTATCGGTGTAAGGCGGCGGCGAGGGGAACCGGCCGAGGTCGACGCGGCGGTCGGTTGGGACGTGGTAGAGGTAGAGGTCCTGCAGGCGTTCTTCTCCTTGTGGATAGGTGTCGTTGAGGATCCAGTTGTTGTCGGAGAGATATGTGCAGTGGCCGTTGAGCGGCATCCTGGTTTTGCCCACGATCTGGTCGGGGCCGCGAGAACCGTCTTCGGCGTTGGGGAAGATGTAGTAGGCGCCGCCGTGTGAGGGGCGGTGGGACCAGGCCAGAATATGGCTGTCGTCGCGCCAGATGAGGTGGGAGGTGTGGCCGGAGTGATCAACGACGGTCAGGTCTGAGCCGTCGGCGGCGGCGGTGAGCATGCGGGTGTGGAAGGGTCCGTCGCCGAAGCGCCAGCGGTGGAGGAATAGGAAGTGCGTGCCGCCGGGGTTGAAGATGAGGACATTAAAATAGTGTTTTGCGGACAGAATCTCGCCGTGGGGGTAGGGAATCGACGCGACTTCAGCCAGGCTGACGATCAGATGGCTTTCGCCTGTGCGAAGGTCGACCTTGTGGATGCCGGTCTTCGCGGGCGCCATCATGTCGTGCCAGGGGTCGGGGATGCCCATGTAGCCGTAGCCGGGGCGCATGTCTTCGAGGCGATGGAAGTCTATGGAGAGGGCGGTACGGCCGTCGGGGCTGAGGGTGAAGACGGGGTGGGGGATGGTGCGCGTTTGGCCGGTGTCGATGCTGAGGATGTGGCTGACGAAGCGGCGGTTTATCCTGTCATTCCAGATGATCTCGTGGGCGGATTGGGGCAGCCACTGGAGCATGCAGCCGGCCTGCCAGCCCCAGGCGCGGCTTTCTCCCAGTTCGATCCAGCGGTCACCGTCCGCCAGATCGACCATTCCGACCCGGATGACGTCCTCCGGCGTTGGGGGGCGATGTTCGAAGTCCACCTGCATGCCCAGCGCGTAGCGGGCGGATGGGTCGAACTGGAGTTTGTCGTAGTAGCCGAACCAGTGATGCCTGGGGCCGGCTGTGATGGGGCGCGGCTGGATCATATTGTTCTCCGGGCAGTCATGCGAAAAGGGTAGTTACGGGATCCAGGATGCGTTCAATTTGAATGCCAGCGTATTGCGTAATGCGCAAAGGCAGACACGGCGGGCGTAATTTCATTGTGTAAACTGCGCGCAGAAATCTGGTGTCAGTCGGGCTATCCGTTAGTTGGTTGAAGACTTACTTTTCTCGCAGCATTACTCGGACACGCCTTACCGCTTAACGACTTCCGAGACGTCCATTACGTAGACCTGCCGGCTGCCTTCATGGATTGAGTCGAAGCTGACCATGCGCTCGTCGCGGCTCCAGCGGGGATGCAGATCGCAGCGGATCTCACCGCGGAAAGGGAGCGTGGCATGGTAACTGCCGAGGTGCACGAGGCGTTCTTCGGTCATGTGCCAAAGGAGGAGAGGCTGGTTGCTGTCCTCGTCCGGGTACTCATCGGTCAGCAGCCAAGTCCCATCCTGCGTAAAGCTGCAGTGGCCGTTCCTGGTGAGGATATCGGGCCGAACTGCCTCGTATTCGCAGGTTGTGTCGTTCATCAGGTAGTAGGCCGGCCCTTCCTTCATCGTGACCCAGCCGAAAATCAACTCTTCGGTCAGCCAATCGCAGTGGGAGGCGCCGAGGTCGGTCATGGCGCGCAGCTGTCCGCCCTGCATGTTGGCAGAGAGCATTGTGGTCTGGCCGATCTCTTTGTTCTCGTCGAAGACGCGTACGACGAAGGAGACGCGGGTGTCATTACGGTTGATGAAGGGGTGGTTGAACCAGATTTTGCCTGCCTGCAGCTCCTCGTTGTGGCTGAGGAAATCACGTACCTCGGCGTAGGAGACCAGTACGCGAGAGTCGCCCGTCTCGGTGTCCATGATGTAAAGGCCGTCCTCGGAGGGATGGTTCTGGTCGGCGTAGGGGTCGGGCAGGCCGGCGTAACCGACAACGGGCCGCATCGCTTTGAGGCGGGCATAGTTGAGACCGAGTGCCTTGCGGCCGTCGCGTGTGATGGCGGCGATTGGGTGGGGCAGGGTCCGTTTGCGGCCTGTGTGGATGTCCTGCACGATTGCGACGAAGCGGTCGTCGTCACGGGCGTTGTAGGTGATCAGCCGGTCGGGGGCGGTCGCGAGCCAGTGCAACATGCTGCCTTGCTGCAGGTTCCAGGCCTGAGTTTCGGCGACGCCTTCGAAGTTGCCGGTCTCCATGTCCACGAGGCCGACTACGGCGGTGTCGCCGGCGGCGGGGGGGCGATCGTGGAAGTCCGACTGCAGACAGAGGTGGTAGCGGCCGGTTACATCCAAGGGGCAGATGGCATAGTAGCCGAAGAAATGGTGCTTGGGGCCTTGGGTAATTGCTCTTGCGACCAAGTCAGCTTCTGGTGCGCTCATGTTCTCCCTCACATGGTAGGGCAGTGTTGAACGGCCCCGGCTTCCTTCGTCATCAGGCTAACACAATGAGGTCCCGATTCATCGTCCGATGATTTCGGCCACGTCGACAACGTAGATCTGACGGCTGCCTTCGTGGATCGAGTCGAAGCTGACGAGCCGTTCGTCGCGGCTCCAGCGGGGGTGCAGGTCGCAGCGTATCTGGTCCTGGAAGAAGGGGGGAGAGAGAAAGCGGCCGAGCACGACCAGACGCTCCTCGGCCATGTTCCAGAGGAAGAGGGCGCGGAGGTTGTTTTCGTCGGGGTATTCGTCGTTGAGCATCCAGGCGCCGTCGCGAGTGAAGCTGCAGTGGCCGTCGCGGGAGAGGATGTCGGGGCGGACGGACTCGTATTCGCCGGTGACGTCATTGACCAGGAAGAAGCTTGTGCCCTCTTTCATCGTGAACCAGCCGAGAATGACATCACTGGTGCGCCAGTCGCAGTGCGAGGTTAGGAGGTCGTTCATAATGCGAATGTCTCCGCCCTCCAGGGTCATCGACAAGCAGACCGTTCTCCTGGCCCCGGCGTCGTCCCAGTAGACCACGACGAAGGCAACGCGGGAGTCGTCGCGGTTGATGAAGGGGTGGTTGAACCAGAGCTTGTGGTTCTGGATCTCGGGATATTCGCTGAGGTAGTCGCGGGCGTCTTGGTAGGAGAAGAGCAGTTTGCCCTCGCCCGAGTCGGTATCCATGATGTAGAGGCCGTCGTCGGCGGGGTGCATCTTGTCTGCATTGGGGTCGGTGAGCCCAGGGTAGCCGACCACGGGCCGCATATCCCAGAGCCGGGCGTAGTTGAGGCCCAGCGCCTTGTGGCCGTCGCGGGTGATGGCGGCGATGGGGTAGGGCAGGAGGCGCTTGTGTCCGGTGTGGATGTCCTGGATGACGCTGATGAAGCGGTCGTCATCACGGGCGTTGTAGGTAATCAGGCGGTCGGGCGCGGTGGGTAGCCAGTGCATCATGGAGCCCTGCTGCAGGTTCCAGGCCTGGGTTACGGCGACGGCATCGAAGGCGCTGGTCTCCATATCGATGAGGCCGATCACGGCGGAGTCGCCGTCGGCGGGCGGGCGATCGTGGAAGTCGGATTGGAGGCAGAGGTGATAGCGGCCGGTTGAATCCCAGGGGTAGATGCCATAGTAGCCGAAGAAGTGGTGCTTCGGTCCTTGTGTAATCGCCCTTGCGACAAAGCTCCCATCTGAATTGCTCATAGTTCCTCTCACATGGTTGGACAGTGTTGAACGGCCTTGCTTTCCGCTCGCCTCATTTTAGGTTTGAGGCCAAGTGCGCGGCTCATCAGTTTACGACGTCTGCCACGTCGACAACGTAGACCTGGCGGCTGCCGTCATGGATTGAGTCAAAGCTGACCTGTCGTTCGTCGCGGCTCCAGCGAGGGTGGAGGTCGCAGCGGATCTCGCCGCGGAAGGGCAGGGGCGAGTGGAAACGGCCGAGTACGACCAGCCGCTCTTCGAGCATGTGCCAGAGCAGGAGGGCCTGGAGGTTGTTCCCGTCTGGATATTCATCGGTCAGCAGCCAGGCGCCGTCGCGAGTAAAGCTGCAGTGGCCGTTTTTGGTCAGGATATCGGGGCGTACTTCTTCGTATTCCAGGGTCCTGTCGTTAATCAGGTAGTATTTTTGCCCTTCCTTCATCGTTACCCAGCCGAAGATCAGCTCATTGGTCAGCCAGTCAAAGTGGGACGCGCCGAGGTCCGTCACTATGCGCAGATCGCCGCCTTCCATGCTGGCGGAGAGCAGAATCGTGTGCTTGATTTCTCTGGTTTCGTCGCGGTAGCGGACAACGAAGGCGACGCGTGTGTCGTCGCGGTTGATGATGGTGTGGTTGAACCAAATCTTGTGCGTTTGCACGTCTTCGTAATCGCTGAGAAATTCGCGAGCTTCTTCGTAGGAGACCAGCACGCGGGCCGCGCCTGTTTCCGTGTCCATGGTGTAGACGCCGTCCTCGGAGGGATGGTTCTGATGGGCGAAGGGATCGGGATGGCCGGCGTAGCCGACCACGGGGCGCAGCGACTTGAGACGAGCATAGTTGAGGCCCAGGGCCTGACGGCCGTGGCGGGTCATGGCACTGATGGGGTAGGGGAGGATGCGTTTGTTTCCGTTGTGAATATCCTGTACGACGCCGACGAAGCGGTCGTCCTGGCGGGCGTTGTAGGTGATCAGCCGGTCGGGGGCGGTCGGCAGCCAGTGCAGCATGGAGCCCTGCTGCAGGTTCCAGGCCTGCGTTTCGGCCACGCCCTCGAACTTGCCCGTTTCCATGTCGACGAGACCGACCACGGCGGTGTCACCGGCGGCTGGCGGGCGGTCGTGGAATTCGGATTGCAGGCAGAGGTGGTACTGGCCGGTGGCATTCCAGGGACAGATGCCGTAGTAGCCAAAGAAGTGGTGTTTCGGCCCCCTGGTGATCGGCATGGCGACGAAGTTTTCATGTGTATTGCTCATGATCTTCCCTGGAATCAGTATGATAGGCTGTTTGCGGACTCAAGGCTGCGACATTGCAGACTCGCTGATATCCTTGCCTCTCACTCTGTCGCCGCCAAGCACAAAGGAGGCGTTCGGGCCTGAGATCAGGCGTGCGGAGCCGTGCAAACGCGTGGCCGCGGGCGCAGCCGTTCCCGGCAGGCCCGCGGCCTCTAGTCGCGCGAGTTTACCTTGATGTTCTGCACGCCGCTTACCCACCTTTTCCCGTCAAATCGGAGAGAATCGAAACAGACGGCGGCGAGTTGCACTGCAGGAAAGTCGTTCTATGTGTCCTCACCTGCACGGATGAAGTACTGTTCCATGGCAGTATTAGAAGGCGAGCGCGGTTGGTCGTCGAACATGCCGTCTTCGGGTACGTTGCGGAAGTAGTTCTTGACGACAACCGGCTGCGGGGGAGCAGTTGTGACGCCGATCTGCCAGAGGTTCTCCATGTTGAGCTCGAGGATCTGGCGGAAGAGGGCGCGCTGCTGTTCTTCATCGACGGTCGTCTTGATCTCTTCCCAGATCTCGATTGCCTTCAGGATGTCACCTGTGGGCTCAAAGCCTTCTTTGCCGCCGCTGTTGTAGTAGAAGGCGTACTGGCGCAGGGCATAGTTATTCACGATCGGCACGAAGGAGCGCGGTTCGATGAAGGGGTTCCACTCGCCGCTGCTATGCCATACGCCGAGGTCGAGCTCGTTGGCGCTGAGTCGCTGCCCGAAGAGACTGCGGTCGATCTCGGTACTGATCAGCTCCAGCCCGATATCCTTCCATTGGGAGGTCAACAGCTCGGCGATGTCTCCCCAGGCGGCGAAGATGGCCACGTACTCGAAAACAAGGCTGAGCCTTTCGCCGTCGGGGCGCAACCTGTAGCCCTCGTCGTCGCGCTCGGTGAGGCCCATTTCATCCAGGTAGGCATTGGCCCGATCGGGATCGTACTCGGTCATGCTTATAGCCTGGGGTTCCCAGTAGACGGGCGAGTTCCTGGTCGGGGATACCTGGGTGGGTTCGGTCTGGCCGAGATAGACGGCTTCGTTGATGTCGGCGCGATTCATGCCCAGGGAAAGCGCGTAGCGGAAGCGCTTGTCCTGAACGATCTCGCGCAGCACGGGGTCCTTGTTGGTATGATTGAGGTGGAGGACGGTATCGGTTACCTGCCCTCTGTTCCACAGCATGACGCGGTAGTTGCCCCGTTCGCGGTTTTCCATGAAGAGGGGCACGTTGTCGAAGGTGATATGGCGCAGCTGCATGTCGACTTCGCCCTGGATGGCGCGCAGGTTGAGCTGGTCCTTGCCGTCGACCAGACTCCAGTGGATGGCGTCGATGTAGGGGAGCTGATTGCCCTCCGGGTCGACCTTCCAATAAAAGGCGTTGCGATCGGCAATTAACGGATCGCTGTGGGAGGGCGTACTGAGATTCCAGGGAAGATAGCTGGGCGTGTCGGGATTGCGGCGTGTGTCCGGCTTGGTGCCGAAGAGCTGGTACCAGTGCTCGACGCCGGCCTCATCCATCATCGCTTCCAGCTCGTCCTCGTCGGCATAGTTGATGTGGAACTGTTTGAGGTAATGGGAGCAGTATCTAGCGAATGCGTCCCCCCACAAGGAGCCGAGCACATTGATGAACAGAGCGTATGGAGAGGCAAACTTGAATTCGAGCGTGTAGTCATCCAGTTTTGAGATCACCACCGGCTCGCCGCCGACGATGAGCCAGTTGGGGAAGGAGGGGGTCAGATCCTCGTTGAGGAGCACGTCCTCATAGTAGAAGAGGAGGTCATTGGCGGTATAGGGTTCGCCGTCGGACCATTTCATTCCCGGGCGGAGGTTGAAGGTGAAGGTCGTGCCGTCGTCGGACACTTCCCAACTTTCGAAGACGTTGGGGTTGATCTGTGTGCCGTCCTTGTTGTAGCGGACGAGATGCTCACCGCCGACCTTGCCGCCGAGCTGGTTGTCGCTGGCCGAGGTCGCCAGCCGGTTCCAGATGCCGCCGTAGTCACCGATTTCTTCTTCGGGTGTGATGACCAGCGGTTCGAGCGGCAGCCGTTCATCGACGGGCGGGAGCTGGCCGTTCGCCACCATCTCGGCCAGCATGGGGGCCTCGTTGTACTTCGAAGGCGCTGCTGCGGATTCGGCCGGGGCCTCATCACCCTGGGCGTCGGCAGCGGCGGGCGCATCGTCTTCGGCGGGCGGGCCGCCGTCTGCGCCGCAGGCGACGGCGACAGCGCCGGCAGCGGCAAATGCCGACACGCGCATGAACTCCCGACGCGAAATCGTCTTGCGTGCTCTTCTCTGCATGACTTGCCTCCTTGAGCAGTGTGAAGGAATTGCTATTCTACTTTCCAGGGAGTATGTCGAGTTCGCGAGCGTGATGCAAGCGTCCTTGGAACAAAGTGTGCAGTAGGGTAGAAGGCGGCTGATCTGGCCACCGCAATCTCCCAAGGTTGGAAGATTGACGGCAGCCAAATTGTCATCCGTCAGGTTGAACGATCCGCGCCTGAGGGCGCGTCCACCAACCGGATGGATCCCAATCCCTCACCGATGATCCTAACATAAACCGGCGGGTGTTACAACCGTCAAAAAAACGGCCTATGGCAGTTGCTATCTGTCCCAACTGCGGCCGGAGGGATCGGAGCAGTTCACGACGAGTGCGGGTCCCAGCTGCTCGATCTGCAGTTTTATGGTGTCGCCGTCCTGCACAGGTTCCAGACCGAAATGGTGGGTGCCTGTGGCGACTACGTCTCCGGGCCGCAGGGGTAATACGTTGGTTACCTCGGCGAGCAGCTCGGGGATGTGGCGGTCCATGTCGGCGGTGGTGATGTCGTGCTTTTTTTCGTCATTTACCCACAGACGCACGTTGAGATCGTTGGCATTGGCAATCTCGTCGCGGGTGACGATAACCGGTCCCAAAGGGGCAAAGGTATGCCAGGATTTTCCGAGGAAGAAGCCGCCGGGCAGGCCCCTGGCGGAGACGTCGATGAACTGGGTGTACCCGAATACGTGGTCCATGGCGTCCTCGGCGGCGAGATAGCTGGCCGCTTTGCCGATGACGATGGCCAGCTCCGGTTCGAAATGGAAAACGCTGGCCTCGGCGCTGGGGAGGACGACGGTGCCGCCGTGGCCGAGGGCGGCGTTGGGCGACTTGAGGAAGGCGTTGAAGAGGCCGCGTTCGGGCTTGGCAGGCTCGAGGTAGTTGCCGGCGAGGCAGACAAGCTGGCCCGGCCTGGGGATGGGTGGCCGGCAGGTGACGTCATCAAGGGAGAGGCCGGTGGCGGAGGCGGCGGCGTCGCGGAGGCGGGGCTCGACGTTTTCCCAGTCGCAGATGAGCATTTCCATCATTTCCTGGGGGGAGTGATGGCCGCAGTCGGCGACGGCGGCTGAGACGTCGAGTACCTGGTCGCCGTTCCATACGCCCAGCTTGTAGTCATCGAAGAGGAGAAGTCGCATTGTGGGATTCCTTTTGTGGTTTGAGACGGCGTCTGTGTTGCGAACAGGTTTGGGGGCAAAAACAGGGTTGCAACGGCAGAACTGTGGAGGTGGGTGGGTGAACCGGCCGAAATAGTTTTGGAAACGGCGCTTGTCGCGCCAGGCAGAGCAGGGCCTATTGTACCAGAATGGGCTTGTGTTAAGAACTGGCGGCTTTTGGGGGAATGGATGGTCGGGTTGGTGTTTGCCGGACCCGCGGACGGAAGGGGCCGCACTGCGGAAGGGCGGATCCAGGCAGCGTATTCGAGGCAGCCTGTGCGCCATTCGAGGGAATACGGCGCACGCGCCGGGAATAGCGCCTGGACCCGCCGGACGGTGAACAGAATGGGAGGCTGATTTGGGGAAGCATGTTTCGGTTTTTCGAACTACGGTGGTCTGACAGCGTCCCAGACGTTTCGCGAGCATTATAGCAGATCATTTGTTCTATTGGCAAATGGGGAACTGGCGGGTGGGGGAAAGCGAAAATGGTTTGTGTGGCGGGCGAGGGCAGGCCTTGTGCCTGCCCCTACGGGGGCGTATTGGGG
>VXOE01000169.1 GCA_009840225.1 Caldilineaceae bacterium SB0662_bin_25
AACAGGTGCCTATTCGAACGTGTCCAGCCCGACCACGTCCCGCCAGTCCCATCAGGTCCCCTTACGTGCCGGCCCTGTTCCTGCCCTCGCACGCCCAACTGACGGACCCCACCGTAAGGCCAGGCGGCCCAGCGCCTGCACTGCGTCTCGCCAAATGACATGAGGTCCCGTTGGCATTTCCTTCCACTGGCCCGTCCCACCGTAGGGGCACCCCTTGTGGGTGCCCTGCTGAATGCCCCTTCTCCTGGCTCTTCGCGTGCCTTCGCGGACAAAAAGGTGTTCTTCGCGACCTTTCGCGTGCCTTCGCGGATAAAAAGGTGTTCTCCGCGTCCCCTTCGGAAAAGAGTTTTTCTTCGCGGCCCTTAGTGGCCCTTCGTGGACAAAAAGGTGTTCTTCGCGGCCTTTCGCGTGCCTTCGCGGAAAAAGAGGGTGTTCTTCGCGACCTTTCGCGTGCCTTCGCGGATAAAAAGGTGTTCTCCGCCCAGACCAGCCCCACCCCAAATCCAGGATACACCCCATCCCGGACCAACACCCCTCCGCATTGCACGATCGCGCGCACCCGTGCTATACAGTGCCTGACCGTCACGCCGCCAAGAGCCCGCAATGCACCCGCCACGGAGCCGCCCCATGACGACCCACCCCCTTCCCGCACCCGAAGACCTGACCATCTGCTTCGCCCACGTAGCCTATCAACTGGAAACGATCTTTGCCCGCCGCCAGTCCCATCTGCGCAGCAACACCCCCGCCGGGCAGGAGAGCATCCAGCACTTCCAGGCCTGGACACCGGAGGAAGTGGCTGCCCGCCTCCCGCAGGCCGATGTCCTACTCGTTTCCGGATTCTGGCAGAATCATCTCCTCGACGTCGCCCCCCGCCTCCGCTTCATCCAGTCCATCGGCGCCGGCGTCGACCAGTTCGACCTCGACGCCCTCCGCCAACGCGGCATCCGCCTGGCCACCGCCAGCGGCGTCAACAGCAACGCCGTCAGCGAACACGCCATGGCCCTCATCCTCGCCTTCACCCGCCACATCCACACCGGCCGCGACCGCCAGCAAAACCGCGCCTGGCGCGGCATGATCGGCGACCTCGCCCTGCGCGAAGACGAGCTCGGCGGCAAGACCCTCCTCATCATCGGCCTGGGCAAGATCGGCTCCCGCCTCGCCAAACTCGCCAAGGCCTTCGACATGCGCGTCATCGCCACAAAGCGCAACCCCGCCACCGCCGCCGCACCCGCCGACGCCGTCCACCCGCCCGGTGACCTGCCCGCGCTCCTCCCCCAGGCCGATTTCGTCGCCCTCACCTGTCCACTGACACCGGCAACCGAGAACGTCATCGACGCCGCGGCCTTCGCCCGCATGAAAGAAAGCGCCTACCTGATCAACGTCGCCCGCGGCGGCTGCGTACACGAACCCGCCATGCTCACAGCCCTCCAGTCCGGCGCCATCGCCGGCGCCGGCATCGACCACTTCTGGGAAGAGCCGCTCCCGCAGGACTCCCCATTCTGGGGCCTCGAAAACGTCCTCATTACCCCCCACACCGGCGGCGAAACCTGCATGTACGAAGCAAACCTGATCGACATCCTGCTCGAAAACCTGAACCGCCTCTGGCGCGGCGAAACAGAGCTCCAGAACCAGGTCGTGTAGCCGAGCAAGATCCCTATCCGGCGGCGGGAGCAGAAGATCCCCCAATTGAATTGTCAGCTAAAGAGTTGGTAGAATGTCAGGCATGTCAGGCGCCCCTGTGCGACACTGAAGGCATCCCCCTGAGTCCGTGCCCGGGAGAGGCTGTCTGCAGCCCTACAGTTGCGCCCAAAGGGGTCAATCATGCCGCACTTCAGGATTCCATCCCGACAAAAACCGAGGCGTCCACACGCTTCCCGAAGACAGCCCCGCCTGCCTGCACGCCTGCTCACCGGCGCCGCACTCCTTCTCAGCCTCCTCCTGATCCTGCAAGCCCACCCCGCCTCCGCGCAGGGAAAGTCCCTGCTCTGGGAGCGCTTCGACGTCGACATCATCATCCGCAAAAACAGCACCTTTGAAGTGACCGAGCATCAGACCATCCGCTTTACGCGCGGGACCTTCACCTACGGTTATCGCGACATCCCCATAAAGAACCTCACTTCCCTTGACGGCTGGACCCTGACCGACGCCAGCGGCAACAGCTACCGCTATGCGAGCTTCGGCAAAGAGCCATATACATTTACCGTCACCAAAAAGGCCTCCCGTTATATCATCAACTGGTATTTTCCCCCCATCTCCAACCGCAGCGAGACCTTTAGCCTTGGCTATACCGTGCGCGGCGGCCTGCGCTACTACGAGGGCGGCGACCAGCTCTGGTGGCAGGCAATCTACGGGGACCGCAGCTACCCCGTACAGGCAGGACGGGTGAACGTCGTCGCGCCCGCCGCGATCCATGAATGGGCCGCGTACACGAACAGAGGAGAAGCCTGGCAGGACGCCCGCGAGATCGCCTCGGCTACACGCCTGGAAAGCGGCCGCGAGATTGCCTACGTGCTCGGCAGCAGCCTGGCCCCCGGTCAGGCCTTCGAAGTAAGGGTCGAGTTTACACCCGGCGTCGTCGCCGGGGAACCGAAGCCGTGGCAGATTAGGGCCGATGCCGAAGCAGCCGCGCGCGAAGCCGAAATGCGCTTCCGCGCCCGCTGGGGCCCGATCCTTACACTCCTGCTCGGCGCTCTCGGCCTGCTCTTCCTCCTCGGCGGACCGGCCGCGCTCTACCTGCTCTGGTACCGTCTCGGCCGCGACAAACCGGTCGATATGGTCGCCGACTACCTGCCCGAACCGCCCAGCGACCTGGCCCCCGGCGTCGTCGGCACCCTTCTGGACGAACAGGCCGACATGCAGGACATCGTCGCCACACTTGTCGACCTCGCGCAGCGCAAGGTCGTCAGCATCACCGAAGACAATACAGGCAAATCCCGGTCCGCGCGCGACTTCATCTACCGCTACGAAAACCGCAAGCTGCCCGTCTCCTCCTTTGAGAAACACCTTCTGCACAGCCTCTTCAGAGGCAGAAGTGATGTCCGGCTTTCCGACTTGAGGCACAGGTTTCACAGGCAGGTGCCGGCCCTCAAACGCGCCCTCTACAGCGAAGTGATTGCGCAGGGCTTCTTCGCCCGCAGCCCGGAAAAAGTGCGCAAGCAGTACGCTGTCCTCGGTATCATTCTGTTCGTGCTCGCAGGGCTGGCTGGCAGGGGCCTCTATACTATGTTCGGCGGCCTGACCGCCGCCGCCGCGCTGCCCGGCATCGGCCTTGCCGCCACCGCATTCGGCTTCCTGCTGCTCTCCCGTTTCATGCCCCGCAAAACCACCCGTGGCTCCCGGCTGGCCGCACACTGGCAGGCCTTCAAACGCTATCTGCGCGACATCGACCGCTATAGCGACCTCGAAGAAAAGAAGGAGCTTTGGGATCGCTGGCTGCCCTATGCCATCGCCTTTGGCCTGGATAAACAGTACATCCGCAAATTCGAAAAGGTTAAAGCGCCCGCGCCCGGTTGGTATATTCCCTCCCCGACTTTGTACGGGCCTTACCGGAGCGCATACTATGGGACCGGCTCAGCCGGCCGGTCGATTGAACCGGTTGTCGTCGCCGGGGGCGTTGGCGGCGGAATGTCCGGCTTGCCCTCCGGGTCCCCGGGGCGCGGCGGGCTCGACGGCGGCATGGGCAGAAGCCTGAGCGCTGTCAGCAGCGGCTTGGGCAGCAGTCTGTCAGGCTTGAGCGTCGGCCTCGGCACGATGCTCACCAGCACCAGCGCCACCATGACCAGCCGGCCCAGCAGCACCTACACAGGCGGCGACGGCTGGAGCCGAGGGGGATTCTCCGGCGGCAGCGGCTTCGGATAGAATCGGAATGCGCCTGCTCTCTGCAGAATAAGCCTTAAGGATGCCGCAACGTCAGTGCTCTTATATCGGTTGAGTCATCGAGTCCTCGCAAGCAATAAGGAGCGAACAATGCGCGCTGGCGGCCGCATCGTCGGCCTGGCGATCATGACAATACTAGCCCGCCTGCTCACCGGCGCTGCAGTTCTTCTCGGCGTCCTCCTGATCCTGCACGCCCACCCCGCCTTCGCCCAGGAAAAGTCCCTGCTCTGGGAGCGCTTCGACGTCGATATTATCATCAGCAGGGACGGCACGTTCGAAGTGACCGAGCATCAGACAATCCGCTTTACACGCGGCACCTTCACCTTCGGCTATCGCGAAATCCCCACACGGTATATCGATTCTATCGATAACTGGACACTGACCGACAGCAGCGGCAACCGCTATCGTCTGACGACCAGCGGCAAGGAGCCCTATACCTTCACCATTGCCGATAAGGGCCCCCGTTACGTCGTTTACTGGTATTTCCCGCCCACCTTCAACCGCAGCGAAACCTATACCCTTGCCTATACTGTACACGGCGGCCTGCGCTACTACGAGGCCGGCGACCAGCTCTGGTGGCAGGCGATCTACGGCGACCGCAGCTTCCCCGTGCAGGCTGGCCGGGTGAACGTCGTCGCGCCGGCTGCGATCCATGAGTGGGCCGCATACACGAACAGGGGAGAAGCTTGGCAGGACGCCCGCGACATCGCTTCGGCTTCACGTCTGGAAAGCGGGCGCGAGATCGCCTACGTGCTCGGCAGCAGCCTGCCCCCCGGTCAAGTCTTCGAAGTACGCGTCGAGTTTACCCCCGGCGTGGTGGCCGGCGAACCCCAGCCGTGGCAGATAAGGGCCGATGCCGAAGCCGCCGCACTGGAAGCGGAAATACGCTTTCGCGAGCGCTGGGGACCGATTCTTACACTCCTGTTCGGCACGCTCGGTCTCCTCTTCCTCCTCGGCGGACCGGTCGCTCTCTACCTGCTCTGGTACCGTCTCGGCCGCGACAAACCGGTCGATATGGTCGCCGACTACCTGCCCGAACCGCCCGATGACCTCGCCCCCGGCGTCGCCGGTACCCTGCTGGACGAGCAGGCCGATATGCAGGACATCATCGCCACCCTTGTCGACCTCGCGCAGCGCAAGGTCATCAGCATCACCGAAGAAAAAACCGGCAAATTCCAGGTTGCGCGCGACTTCATCTACCGCTACGAAAACCGGAACCTGCCCGTCTCCGCCTTCGAGCAGCTCCTGCTGGACAGCCTCTTTGAGCTCAATGGAGAGGTCAGACTCTCAGATCTGAAGAACAAATTTCACAAAGAGTTGCCGGCTCTCAAGAGAGCGCTGTATGACGATGTGACCGCACACGGCCTTTTTGCCCGCAGTCCGGAAAAGGTGCGCAACCAGTACGGTTGCCTCGGAGTCTGCCTGCTTGTCTTGGCGGGGCTGGCCGGCCTGGGACTGTGGACACTCTTCAGCGGACTCACCGGCGCCGCCGCTCTGCCGGGCATCGGGCTTGCAGCAACCGCCTTCGGCTTCCTGCTGCTCTCCCGTTTTATGCCCCGCAAAACCGACGCCGGCGCCGAACTGGCCGCACGCTGGCAGGCCTTCAAACGCTACCTGCGCAACATCGACCGCTACAGCGACCTCGAAGAACAAAAAGAGCTATGGGACCGCTGGCTGCCCTATGCCATCGCCTTTGGCGTCGATTCCCAGTACATTCGCAAATTTGAAGCCGTCGACGCGCCCGCGCCCGGCTGGTACATCCCCGACCCGACACTGTACGGACCATACCGGCGCTGGTACTACGGGCCCGGTCCCGTTGGACGGCCGCTCCGGCCGGCAAGCGGCGGAGACCGCGCCGGCGGCGAATCGCCCGCAACGCCCTCCGGCTCCCCGACAGGCGGCGGGCTCGGCGGAGGCCTCGGCGACGTCAGCCGCGGGCTGGGCGCCAGCCTGACCGGCATGAGCGCCGGCCTCGGCGCCATGCTAACCAGCACCAGCGCCACCATGACCAGCCGCCCCAGCAGCTCCTCCACAGGCGGAGGCGGCTGGAGCGGCGGCGGCGGTTTCTCCGGCGGCGGCTTCGGCGGTGGTGGCGGCGGCGGCGGAGGCGGTGGTTTCGGATAGGATTGAAATGCACCTGCTCCCTGCAAAATGAGCGTGAAGGTTGCCGCAACGTGGGTTCTCCCGCGCGGCGAATATGGCTGAGAGGGGCTCATATACTTCAGTAGCCATTGGTAGGGGTGTGGACTACGGTAGCAGAAATGAAGCTGCGAATTGGCGCATTCCGTGAAGTTGAACGCGATGTACAACCACCGCACCCAGTCCTGCACTTCGGCGTCGAAACAGTACCCATCTGTAACGAGCCACCATGCTCAAATCGGCAGTAGAATGTAATGTTTATCGGTACTGACAACTTCTCCAACTGCAAAGCGTGTGGCAAAAAGGTTCCTATAAGGCTGCGAAATTGCCCCCACTGCAGAGAACCCGACCCACAATTGAGAAACTGCTTGGGATGGAGGGTAAACTATACTAAGTCCCTAGACCCAACCGTTCCCGAAAAGTCGCCTTGGCCCTTCCGAATACCCTCCGGAACACGATTTACCATCTTGTCGTTTATCGCCATAATTGCCGCGGCCATTGCAACAGACTTCTTTGTGCCCGATTTGGCAATCGAACTTTTCGGACTGTCCGACGAATCAGCCAAGGTTTGGCAAGGCTTGTTGCATATGGTGATGTTTGTTGTGCTGGCGATATGCATGGCAGCTGTGCTGAAACGGGAGGATTGAGAGGCTCCGCAACCGATTCTGTGAACTCAAGTTAAGAATTCCCGTTCTTTGAGGAATTTCGTGTTCAGCCATACAGAGCCTGACTTTGGCTACTGAAGTATATAAGTCCCGCCCGAATAGCCGGAATTAGATTAGGAAAAAATGTGGTTTTCCCGTGCACGGGGGATAGAATAGACCGTTTTCGGTTATCATGGGCGACGATGTTGACCCAACATCGACCAGCACGGCCCGTGGTCGCCGCCTGCCTCATTATTTCTGAGCGTTCAATCTCATGATGAACTGGCTGGTCCGCTGTTGCGAACCGCTTGTCGATCTCTGTGGAGTGTGGTTAATCCTCATCGTTCTGGGATCGGTGGCTTGGATCTACTTCAGGGATCGAAATCGGAAGTGACTTCTCGCCAAAAGACTGGAGCGCGGCACGTGATGACAGCGCACCTTCGAGCACAATAAGGAGCAAAACATGCGCGGTGGCGGTCGCATCGTCGGCCTGGCAACAATGGCAATATCAGCCGTCCTCTTCCTCGGCTGGACCGTAGCGGTCATAACCTCCGGCACGACCGCCGGCGGCATCGCGCTGGGCCTTTTCCTGGCCCTGATCGTCTGCGCGCCCCTGCTGGGCATCGGCTTCTATCTCTGGCGCAAAGGACAGCAGGAGCTGACCGAATTCGCGCAGGTCGCACAGGAGAAGAAGATCCTCAACATGGTCCTCACCCAGGGCCAGGTGAGCGTGCAGGAAATAATCGTCGAACTGCAGCAACCGCGCGAAACCGTCGAGGACATGATCCGCAGCCTGGTCGGCAAGCAGCTTTTCAGCGGCGCCATCAACTGGGAGGAAGGCCTCCTCTACAGCGTCGACAGCCACAAGCTCACCGACGGGCGCAACTGCCCCAACTGCGGCGGCGAACTCGAACTCGCCGGCAAAGGACTGATCCAGTGCGGTTACTGCGGCAGCGAGGTCTTCCTCACCCAACGGGCTGCAACCCGGATGAACAGCGCAGCGTAATGTATAGAGAACGCATTTGCCCCATCACACAGCGGGACCGGATTTCGCCCCGTCTGATCGACGTGCGAATACCGGCCGAACAAGAGGACAAAAATGACCGATTCCTTCGCGGAAAAAGCTGATCAGAATATGGGAGCCATCGAGCGTGTGCTCAAGGGGCTGCCGCTGTTGCAGGAATACACCGATAAGGAGTTGCGCCGCGAGGCCGACCACCGCCTGCGCCAGCTCCTGGTAACCGAACTGGAGCAGGAAAAGCAGCGCCTCTACGACGTCCAGAAGAAACTGCTGCGCAGCGGCGGCCTGGCCTGGATCGATGACGCCGACGGCGCCATCCAGCGCCTGCAGACGCTCATCGACCGCATCAAGACGGCCAGCTACGGCTACGCCGGGCTCTTCGCAGCCGTCAAGATCCAGGAGGAACAGCTCAACGCTCTCCACCGCTTCGACACCGCCCTGGCCGAGCGCGCCCAGGAGATCAACCGTAGAATCGACGCGTTGGAGGCCGGCGCGGCCGATCGCGAAGCCATCGGCCCCGCCATCGAGGCCGTCAACGACACCGTGACCGAGCTCCAACGGCTCTTTGACAAGCGCAGCCAAACGATAACAACCGCAGCAGACAGCGAATAGCCGCCCGCCCGCGTCCGACAGACAGGAGAAAACTGATGGCAAGAATCATTGACGTAATCGAAGCCCCGGATCAGGGCGCCCAGCAGCTCGTCGTACGCGTGCCCGAGGTCGGCTCCGGCGACTTCCGCTTCGGCAGCCAGGTCATCGTGCGCGAAAGCCAGCGCGCCGTCTTCTACCGCGACGGCAAATCACTCGACCTGTTCGAACCCGGACGCCACACCATCACCACCGCCAACCTCCCGATCCTGTCGGGACTCCTGCGCATGGGCACAGGTGGCCAGGACATCTTCACCGCCGAAGTCTTCTTCGCCAACATGCGCGAATTCACCGACATGAAGTGGGGCACCCCCGAGCCCATCACCCTGCGCGACACCGACCTCGGCCTCGTCCGCCTGCGCGGCTTCGGCCAGTACACCATGCAGATCGCCGACCCCAAGCGCTTCGTCGACCAGTTCGTCGGCACCCAGGGCATGTACCGCACCGGCCAGATCAACGACTTCCTGCGCAGCGCCATCATCAGCCGCATGACCGACATGTGGGGCGAGAACATGACCAGCATTCTCGACCTGCCCCGCCTCTTCGACGAGCTCAGCGCCGCCATGCGCGCCACCCTGCAGGACGATTTCACCGCCATGGGCCTGGCGCTCAAACAGTTCCGCATCGTCTCCATCAGCCCCACCGAGGAGACCGCCAAAGCCATCGACGAACGCGCCAGCATGGGCGCCATCGGCGACATGGCCGCCTACATGCAGTTCAAAACAGCCCGCGCCCTGGGCGACGCAGCCCAGCAGCCAGGCGGCGCCGGCGGCACCGGCGAAGGCCTCGGCCTTGGCGCCGGAATCGGCCTAGGCGCCGGCATGGCCGGCATGATCACCAACGCCATGAACCCCCAGCAAGGCGCACCACAGCCCGGCGCCCCCGCGCCCAACCCACCCGCGGCGCCCCAGCCTCCCAC
>VXOE01000035.1 GCA_009840225.1 Caldilineaceae bacterium SB0662_bin_25
CCCCCCCCCCAACGCCCCCCCTAAACCAGGCCGTGCCTCATCGACCGGGTGCCGATATTCGTAACAGGTGCCTATTCGAACGTGTCTGGCCCGACCCCGTCCCGCCAGTCCCATCAGATCCCCGCAGGTGCCGGCCATGTGCCTGCCCTCGCACCCTCCCCAACTGACGGATTACACCGTACGGCCAGGCCTGACGCCTGCACTGCGTCTCGCCCAAAGACGGTATACAACCCCAGCCACCGTTGGCACTGACTCCCCGCCAGACTGTTCCCTCCCCAAATCTGGGATGCACCAATCCAGCGCAGGAGTAGCGTTTAGAGGTCTGGTGAATGCGTGTGATGTCTGGACTATCCCACAGGACAAAGACAATCCGCATCCTGCAACCAGCCTTCATCAAAACCAGGGCACACCGCCCTGCCTACGCAATACACAACGCAGTCAATCGCGGTGTCCCTGTTCGCCTTCCTAGTATCCAGGCGGCGGATCAACCGGCCCGTCAAACTGCATCGACGTGAAGACCCCGCCCTGCGGGTCCCCGATCACCGCGAACCGTCCAACCGTGCCCGTTTCAGTCGGCGGAACATGAATGACGCCGCCCAGCTCCTTCGCCTTGGCCGCCGTCGCCTCGATATCCGCCGACATGAAGTAGGGTGCCCAATTGGGTGGCATCTCCCAGGCATCCTCCATCTTCAACATGCCCGCCTGCATCCGCTCGCCCAACTTGAAGAGGTGGTAACCGTTCGGGTCGCTGTCATGGCCCCAGCCGAAAACCTCCCCGTAGAAGCTCCGCGCCGTGTCCACATCCTTCGTCTGAAGCTCATTCCAGACAAGCGCATTGGGCATGTTGACCAACTGCGCGCCGATGTGCTGCCTCGGCTGCCACAGACCAACCATCGCCCCCGTCGGGTCCTGGAGCACGATCATGCGCCCTGAATCCATGACGTCCATGGCCTCCATCGCCACCGTTCCGCCGGCCGCAACCGCTTTTTCGGCCACAGCATCGACGTCGTCGTGCTTGATGTAGGATGACCAGATCGGCGGTATCCCCTGCTCCGCCATCTCCTGCGGCAGATTGCTCAGGCCGGCCACGTTATACCCTTCAATCTGGCACAATGAGTAGTGGAAGCCCATCCCCGTCGGGATATCAAAATACTCCCAACCGAACAGACCGCTGTAAAACTCCTTGGCCGCGGCCGGGTCGGTTGTTGCCAGGTCCACCCAGCAGAACATGTTGTCCGGATAGCTCTTTACTACCTGCATGAATCTTTCTCCTCTTTGACAAAAATGGGGAACACTTTCGTCTGCAAAACACAGACAGATTTAACCATAGCACACTTAGATCATATGTGCTGAATCGGCAACACTGGCGATCACACCATTGGACGATGTCCGGCAACTGCATGTTCCCCAAGAAGCGAAAAAGCCGACCGGCTTCCCGGTCGGCTCTGTACTTGGCTTCGATCTTTAATCAGGCCTCTTCAAGGTAATGGCGGTTGATCAATCCTGCGAGAACGCCGCCAAAAATCGTCGCTGCGATATACACTCAAAATGGTACGTCGCACCAATTCCAGGATGCTGAGCATAACCAATGCACAACCTGCTGAAGATCAGTCGGCGGCTTTGGCCAGTGACCCTTCCGGTACCGACTGTAGCTCCGAATATGCTTCTGCGCTGGTCTTCTCTGCTAATTCAGCCAGAGACAGGTCCGCGAGGGCAGCCACCCGCTCGGAAGCATGGGTGAGGTCCAACTTTCTGGCCACGCCGCATGCATAGTCCGGATCGGCTTTGTAGAAATGGACAAGCTGGCGGACCTTGATGCGTTCGGGCACACCATCCATCGCTTCGGCGATATTACTGAACAACTGCTCTTTCTGGTCCTCGTTCATCAGGCGGAACAGATTACCCGGCTGGGTATAGTCGTCGTTGCCCACGCGATGGTCGTACCGATCAGCGTCGCCGGACACCTTGAGCGGCGGCTCGAGGTGTCGGGAATCTTCGACTGCTCCCCCCATGCTGTTCGGTTCATAGTTGACCGCACCGCCGAAGTTGCCGTCAAAACGCAGGTTGCCGTCGCGGTGATAGTGATGGACCGGGCACTGGGGCTTATTGGCCGGCAGCGCGGCATAGTTGACCCCGATGCGGTAGCGATGCGCATCGGCGTAGGACATAATCCGGGCCTGGAGCATCTTGTCTGGCGAAAAGCTGATGCCGGGCACGATGTTGGAGGGTTCAAACGCGGCCTGCTCGATGTCGGCAAAATAATTTTCCGGGTTGCGATTGAGTTCCATGATGCCGATCTCGATCAGCGGGTAGTCGCCATGCGGCCACACTTTGGTCAGATCGAAGGGGTTGACGTGGTAGGTCTCGGCATCCTCTTCCGGCATCACCTGGACGCAGACGCGCCATTGCGGAAAGTCTCCCCGTTCAATGGCTTCGAAGAGGTCTCGCTGCGAGCTCTCCCGATCCTGCCCGACGATTTCGGCCGCCTGCGCATTGGTCCACGTCTTGATTCCCTGCATCGTTTTGAAGTGGAACTTGATCCAGAAACGCTCATCGTCGGCATTGATGAAGCTGTAGGTGTGGCTGCTGTAGCCGTTGACAAAACGATAACCCTGCGGCAGACCGCGAGTACTCATCAGGATAGTGACCTGGTGCAGGCTTTCAGGGGAGAGTGACCAGAAGTCCCACATGGCTGTGCCGGAGCGCATGTTTGTTTTGGGATCGCGCTTCTGCGTATGAATGAAGTCGCCGAACTTATAGGGATCGCGTACAAAGAAGACGGGGGTGTTGTTGCCGACCATATCCCAGTTTCCGTCTTCCGTGTAAAACTTGACAGCGAAACCGCGCACGTCGCGTTCAGCGTCTGCGGCGCCGCGCTCACCTGCGACCGTCGAGAAGCGCAGCAGGCAGTCGGTCTGTTTACCTACTTCAGAGAATATCCTGGCCCTGGTATAGCGCGTGACATCATTAGTCACGGTGAATGTGCCGTAAGCCCCCGAACCTTTGGCATGCACGACCCGCTCCGGTACGCGTTCGCGGTTGAAAGTAGCCATCTTCTCCAGGAGCTGATAGTCCTGCATCAGAAGTGGACCCCGCGGGCCCGCAGTCAATGAGTTCTGGTTATCCCCAATTGGCGCCCCGTGTGCCGTTGTCAGTTGTTTGCGTTCAGCCATCAATTACCTCCTCTGATTCTTGACAGTCAAAGTGAACTACCCCCACACTGCCTGCTGGCGAGAGCGACGGCTACGACACCTTAAGGACATACTCCCGGTTGTGACCTGGAGAACGCTTTAAGGCAAGAAAAAATCTGCGAGTTTCGCGTTTGAACGCTTCCCCGTTCGCGTGAGCTATGTTCGCTATGGCAGGGTCTCACCATAATATACAGAAACTCGACGACATTGTCCATTGCTGCCATGTCCCGAACTCAAGGCAGTAGTGGCAAGGATACACCTGAAAACGGGCGATTACCAAAGGGTGATCACCCGTTCTTCGCCATCTCTGAGTGCCTGCCGATTCCTGCTCAGCGAGATGGTGACGGCCGCATAGGCAACAAGACCAAAGATCACATACGGCCAGGGGGTCAGACCGGCGACGGCAAACACGACCGCGCACACCAGCGAGGTCACGCTCACGCTGTAGGTGCCGATCGAAGCCATGCGGCTCCACCAGATCAGCAGCAGCCCCACCAGGCACACGACCCCGCCGATAAGCGGCGAAATCGCCAGTATGGTCGCCGCAGTCGTGATCCCGCCCGCGCCCCCCTTGAAGCCCAGATAAAGCGACCAGTTGTGACCGACCACCGCACACGCGCCCGCCAGTGCCGCCGCCGCAGCCACCGCGATCACGTCCATTTCGGGGAAAAACGCACCCGCCGCGTAGCGAACCAATAGCACTGCCGCCGCGCCTTTGAGCGCATCACCCAACAGCGTGGGAATAGCCGCCTTCAGGCCGGCCGCCCGCCACGCATTGGTCGCGCCCGTGCGCCCGCTGCCCACAGTGCGGATATCCACACCGTATATCCTGGTGGCCAGCAAACCGACCGGCACCGACCCAAGCAAATAGCCGAGCAGCCCACCCGCGACAATCAGCAGCAATTCCATGGCAGAGGCACCTTCAATCCTCGCGCTGGGCCGGCCGCGGTCCCGGTCCCCCTTCGCCCAACAAACATTGTGGCTTCGTGCCTTTCACGAGCTTAAGCTAACTGAACTGCGGCTCTTCCTGAGACGGATCGCCCGGCAAGTCCGGTGGCGTCTCCATCCCTGAGGGCAGGTCCAGCGACTCCTCTACATTCTCACTCCGCATGTGTAGCTCCCCTTCAAGCGTAGCCCCCTCATCCAGCAGAAAGCTGTTCACATGCAGCGCGCCGCGCACGTAAGATCCTGCCAGCAGCTCAACGCGGTCTGCCCGGATCACACCGTCGAAATATCCCCGTATGCTCACGTTCCGGGCCCGAATCTCGCAGTTGACGCGCGCGGCCTCCGTCAGGATGACGTTGGCCAGCGTTTCCAGCA
This sequence comes from Caldilineaceae bacterium SB0662_bin_25, assembly GCA_009840225.1. Lineage (GTDB taxonomy): Bacteria > Chloroflexota > Anaerolineae > Caldilineales > Caldilineaceae > Bin5. Next base: position 4,512 of record VXOE01000035.1, read on the forward strand.
GCCCGCTCTCTACCACACCGTCAATGCGAATGCTGCTGTCGCTGCGCAACGCCCCGTTGTACGTGGCCCTGGGCCCAATGATGACCTCGATCGCGTCCGGCTGTGGCCGTTCGTTTCGTCGAAACACCAGTACTCCTCTCTTGCACGCCGCCAGCTGTCCCGACGACCGCAAGCAACTGCGGCCCAACCGACAAACGGTTTCCCCCCAACCTCACCGCGGTAAGCGCAAAAATGCCCTCATCTGCTGTCTGACAGGCGAACTTATTACGGTGGGATGGGGCCTGAAATTCACTGCGCGAAGTCTAGCATAGGCGCCCGAACCCAGCAACCTCGCTTTCCTGTTTAAGGGCGAGGAGAACCTGTCTGGCAGGGCTCCCAAGACCAGCTTCAGGGCCTCCGAGCCAGCGCCTCTCAATGGCCCCAGGCCGCCATTCTGGGAACCAGGATCGATGCCGGACAGTTATTGTTAGCATCGGCCCTCTGCACAATACCGGCAGGGGGAAAAGGAAAGGAGAAAAATGAAACGGAATCTGTTCCTGGTCTTCTGGATTGTCGGAATCCTTATGCCTATGGCTTGGCTCGTCCGGCCCTCGCCCGTGGCCTACCGCATCTTCAACACACTCTTCAGCCCCGCCTGGATGCACATCCTCATGCACGGCCTGCTCTTCGCCGTTTTGGGCGCCCTCCTGATGCAGCGCCTGTCCGGTACGCCTGCCCGGCGCGTCGGCCTCACCCTCACCCTCGTACTCGCCGCCGCCATCCTTCAGGAAGGCTTCCAGCTCCTCAGCCGGCAGAGCGTACTACACCCGGACAACCTCTTTGACATCGGCGTCGACATGCTCAGCGGCCTCCTCGGCGTGTTGGCAGTACTGACTGTTAGGAAACGAGCGACTGAACGGACCGCATGAACGCCGACGCTGACATAGTGAAATCAGAGATCGATAGAAGGAGTCCAAACCTACCGTTGTCAGCACTGGAGTTGGCAGTACAGGGCTCACCCTCGAAATCTCGACCGGTATAGTGCATAACCCTCGAAATGCCTGCTACGTCTTTCCTATCAAACCTGCCATATACGCGCAAACCATGTAAAATAAAACAACCGGCAAACAACCCGTACGCGACCACCACACCACCGCCTCACCCGCCCCTGCGGAGCCCGCCCATGACCCTGCCGCTGCGCTCACTCCTCTTCATGCCCGCCGACTCGCCCCGCAAGATCGCCCGCGGCGCCGGCCTGCCCGCCGACGCCATCATCGCCGACCTCGAAGACGCAGTGGCACACGCCCGCAAAACAGAGGCTCGCTCGCTTCTCGTCGACTCCTTCCGCACACTCCCCCAAGACGGCCCCCTTCGCTGCATCCGCATCAACCCGGTCCACAGCCCCTTCTGGCCCGATGACCTGCTCCAAACCTTCGCCGCCGCGCCCCAGGTCTACGTGATTCCCAAAGTCGAGTCCGCCGCCGACCTGCAAAGCGTGAACAAACAGCTGACAGAACTGGAATGCTCCGCCAAAATGCCTGTCCGAACTGTGCGCCTCCTGCCGATTGTAGAGAGTGCTGCAGGGGTGGTGAATCTGCCCGAAATCGCCCGCGCAGATCCCAGGATCGTGGCGCTTGCCTTCGGCGCCGAGGACTTTGCCGGCGATATCGGCGCACAGCGCTCGCGCGAAGGCTGGGAGGTCTTCTACGCCCGCAGCGCCGTCGTCACCGCGGCCGCCGCCTTCGGGCTACAGGCTATCGATACCGTCTATACCGACCTGGCCGACGACTCCGGTCTGGCCGATGAATGTGACACTGTTCAGAAAATGGGATTCCGCGGCAAACTGGCGATCCATCCTCGCCAGGTGGAGGTCATCAACCGCGCCTTCACGCCGGACCTCTCCGAAGTGGCCGCGGCGCGACGGCTCATCGCCGTCTTTGAGGCACACCAACGGGCCGGGCGTGGCGTCTGCGTTCTCGACGGCAAAATGGTGGATATGCCGATGTATCGTGCCGCACAGGATCTGTTGGCCAGGGCGGGGAATGGGACGGTAGGGGAACGCCCCAACTGAACTGTGAGAAGAGAGAGCGGATCTCTCTTCTCCATACCTTCCTCTAGTCGCGCACCGGACGTAGACCAAGATAGACGACGCGTCCGCCCAGTGTCTGCAAAATAGTGCGCGCCGGCTTCCACGGCAGAAGCTGATTCAACTCGGATGGACTCAACGGCGTATTGTTGTTGGCCAGAAAAACGCGGAAACAGGCCGCTGTCAGTGAAAGATGCTCGTTGATGTAGTCCGGGTCCTTGGTGCAACGGCTGCGCAGACACTCCCACAGGGCGTCTGTACGGTGAACCTCTCCCGTCTCCGGATCAATCCAATCCACATCTTCCGTATTTCTATGGTCCTGGAACCTGTCCCGGCACTCCGTGCATAGCTGATCGCGTAGGTACAGACGGAAATTCCGGCCGCTCTGCTCCCACCAATTGTAGTCGATGTGAAACTTTGTGTTCACGTCCGGTCGGAACCACTTGAGTTTTTGCTTGGACGCTGCCGCTGTCATCTCCTTCTTATCCCTCCTCGATAATCAAGATCCGGTGAATTCCGTGCGATTCCGGCTTCGCATCCTCATCTCACTTTGAACAGTCCGTCCCCATAGTCTTGGAAGCGGGAATTGCTCAGCAAGGCAGAAAAGATCGGTCCCGGCGGACACCGCCAGAACATGTTGACCGCACTGTATATCGTCTTGACATGCGCCGTGCCCTGCGGGTTCAGCTTCGCAATCTCCGGCACGATCATATCCACGAGCTGCGCAAGCGCATCGTCGTTGCCTTCCAATCCGGCGTTGAACGCCTCCAGCCCCTCCCGGTCGTCGCATGAAACAATCTGGTCGAAGTCATACTCACAGGAGATCTGCACCTTGTTCATCTCAAGGCCGAACCTTAGCTGTTCCGCATCCACTCTCGCAATGCGGCTCCACTCCCGCCTCATGCGGCGCGGGCGGTAGTCAATGACCACTTCATCCGCCTCATTCGTCCGCTCCAGCGTGATCAGCGCGCTCACCGGAAGATTGTGCCCTACCATCCATTCCTTCAGACCGCACACATAGCGTCCGCTATGGACCACCCAAGCCGTGTGGCGGGTGCCCCAACGACCGTCGACCACCGTCACCATCGAACGCTCCTGCGCACTGTGCGGGAAAAGCGCACGCGTACGGCTGCTCAGCGGAAGCGTCCCATACAGCCAGTGCGGGAAGGTCAGCGTAAAGCTGATGCTCGGTACGACCGACGAGACCGGCGTGCTCGCGCCGCTCTCGCCCCATTCGTCGTCCAGCTCCCACTCCATCTGCAGAAGTTCCACACTCAAGATTGCCCGGTTGTAGCGGCCTATCCTGGGACGCAAGAGCGGAGGGATGGTCTGCGCCTCCGCTGGTTCCAACCGCGCCAGGAACCACAGAGGGCCGCCGCCGCTCCCAATCTGGTCGAAGCGTTCATCGTTCCCAAGCGCGTGGTTCAAGCTGATTACCTGCATCGCCTGCGAAACATCCTCAGACTGTAGATCGAGCTCCGGCAGCAGCTCCTCAGGCGACATCGGCCGGTTCTGCATCTCAAGCAGCGCCTCGGCAATGTTCAGATGTCCCACATGAACCTCGGCCAGCATGTCGGCCAGCAACCAGTAGTCTTCAATAGCCACGAAATCTTCGTTCCGCTCCCCATCGCTCAGGACAAAAAGCAAACTCTCTTCGATCTCCTCCTGGTACAGAGAATGAATCTCCTCCGCTGAAAGGAGTTCCTCCTCATCGCCTGTCGCCTGACCATTGGTCCCGTTGAGCCGGTGGCCCGTCTGAAGATTGGCCGCAAATTCCCGGGTCTCGCCCGTGTCGGCAAAACCGACCCGGATCACGTCGAAGGCGCCGTGCTCCGGGTTCTGGCCCGCACGCGTCTCCAGGACTTCGCCCACCAGAAAATCCATCGCCGGAAAGATGAGCGTCTCCCCAACATCATACAGGTTCATGGGCTGGTAGACCGCCCCCTTCTTCAGCTCGGACTCCATCCGCGCTGTCTCGCGGCGCTGGTATTCCTGGATCAGGCGCAGCGCCAGCTGGCTGGTCGTCATCGGTGACTCTGCATCCAGGATCAACTCATGGATAAAATCCAAATCTTCATCCGAAACTCTGAACTGATCGCGCCAAAATGAAGCAGTTTGGGTCCTTCGCAACAGCACGTCTTCCTCCTCCTGGAAACGCAGGCATCACGCCTGAAAAAGTCGGCTCAGCGCCGTCCTGCTCGTGGGCGCCAACGGCCCCGGCTCCGCGCTTTCGCGGTCTGTGTTCAAACGCATAAACTTCCCCGCCAGACCGGAAAAACTGCGCAAACCGTCGGACTGCAGAGTAACTGAAAGTTCTCCCGTCCCTGTTCTTCGCCCGCAACCGGCGTCAAGGCGGTTTTGCAGCCCAACAACGAAGTATAGCGGTTCAGGCCCCAAAATTCAAGAACGCGCCAATCTGAATTCCATCCCAAAGTGGGGCAACTTCTCCCCCACCTCTGTCAGCAACTAAACCATGACGAGTCCAAGATCAACTCTGATGCAGGGGCAGCGCCGTCCCTAACCACTAACCACTGACCCCAGCCCTGCATCTGACCACCACGTACAAAGCAGTTCACTAAAAACTGAAAACTCAAAACAAGAAACTGCTTTTCCGGGCGGTCGGGCCTATTCGGCCCTCCCTTGTGCGGGGGCTCCGCC
>VXOE01000141.1:0-1479 GCA_009840225.1 Caldilineaceae bacterium SB0662_bin_25
TACTGGTACGCTCTTCGCGCCTTGAACGCCTTCGGCCATGGAGGCGCATTTGCGCCGTATCTGGCAGTTACGATTCCTCCTCAGTCGCAACAGCAGCAGGAAGCCACAGCCACGCCCACGGCAACGGTGGACGCTTCAACCGTTATCTCTCCAACAGTTGCGGAAAGAAATGCACTGGTCGCTCTCTATAACGCGACGGACGGCGACAACTGGGAGAATAATGCCAACTGGCTGAGCGACCATCCCGTCGGTGCCTGGTATGGCGTCGACACCGACGAAGATGGCTTCGTATACCGTATCGATCTCAGAGGAACTGATGAGAACGTAGGAAACAATCTGTATGGTTCAATTCCTTCAGAGCTCGGCCAACTCTCCAGACTTGAATCCCTGATCCTCAGAGGAAACAGGCTGTACGGCTCAATTCCTTCAGAGCTCGGCCAACTCTCCAAGCTCAAAAACTTGCAGTTGCAAAACAATGATCTCAGCGGGGCGATCCCATCCTCGCTGGGTAACCTCTCCAATCTGGAAGGGATGTACCTCTCCGACAATAACCTCAGCGGGACGATCCCGTCCTCTCTGGGCAACCTGTCCAATCTGCAACACCTCGTTCTGTCGAAGAGCGAGCAGTTGAGCGGGTCGATCCCATCCTCGCTGGGCAACCTGTCCAACCTGAAGAGATTGATGATCACCGAATCGAAAGTGAGCGGCCAGATCCCATCCTCGCTGGGCAACCTCGCCAGCCTTGAGGAACTGTATCTCATTAACAACCTGCTCGGTGGAGCCATACCCTCGGAATTGGGCAACCTTTCCCAACTGAAGTTTCTGAATCTTTCGGCCAACCTACTGAATGGATCAATCCCATCGGCGCTGGGCAACCTGTCCAATCTGCAGACACTGGATCTCGGCCTCAATCGCCTGACCGGGTCAATCCCGTCAGAGCTGGGCAGCCTGTCCAATCTGACATCTCTGACCCTCCACTACAATATGCTGAGCGGGTCAATCCCATCAGCCATATCCAACCTCCCCGACCTGGCATACCTGATCCTTACAGACAACCGGTTGAGCGGGACAATCCCTTCGCATCTGAGCGGCCTTTCCGCGCTGAAGCACCTGTTCCTTGACACCAATCGGTTCAGCGGGTCCATCCCTTCATCGCTGGGCAGCCTCTCCTCACTCAGTTGGCTGGCTCTCTCCGACAATCAGCTCACCGGGTCCATCCCTTCATCGCTTGGCAACCTCTCCTCTCTCATTTGGCTGCAGCTTGCCAACAATCAGCTGACTGGAGAAGTGCCGTCATCTCTGGCAGACCTGCCCAAGCTGAGCGGCCTGCATCTCGCAGGCAACGCGCTTACCGGATGCCTGCCTTCCGGTCTCAGAGACGTTCCCGTCAGTGATCTGGATGAAACCGGTCTGATATTCTGCGGTGACCCGACCCATACACCAACCGCGACGCCAACGATCACCCCTACGCCAGATCCC
>VXOE01000141.1:1579-9144 GCA_009840225.1 Caldilineaceae bacterium SB0662_bin_25
ATCACCCCTACGCCAGATCCCGACGCGACCGCGACACCCACACCAACCGTTACGCCTACGCCTACGGCCGACAACGAATCACCCCCTGTCAGTCCGGACAGAGCGGTGCTTGTCGCGTTCTACAACGCCACCGGAGGCCCCAACTGGACTCGTGACGGCAACTGGCTGAGCGACCTGCCCCTTAGTTCCTGGTATGGCGTTACAACAAACGCGGCGGGCCGCGTCACGGGCATCCTCTTAAACGTCAACAATATAACCGGAACGATTCCATCCGGACTGAGTCAGCTCACAAGTCTGGAGTCACTCTCGTTGGCCGCCAACAATCTGAGTGGAGCCATTCCTGGCGCACTGGGAACTCTTTCCAACCTCACCAAGCTCGCTCTTCATGGAAATGACCTGACTGGGGGGATCCCATCCCAGCTGGGGAATCTCTCCGCATTGCAATCTCTCAACCTCGCGCACAATGATTTGACCGGTTCCATCCCATCGCAGCTGGGAAACCTCACCAATCTGAAGTGGTTTTACCTCTATCATACCAAGGTTAGCGGGAGCATCCCGTCCCAACTGGGCAACCTTTCCAGCCTGGAGATCATGTACTTTACAAACAACGACCTGTCCGGTTCCATTCCTTCCGCGTTGGGCAACCTCACTAACCTGAAGGCCCTCCGTCTTCATGGAAACGAGCTGAGCGGGAGCATCCCGTCCCAGCTGGGGAACCTTTCCAACCTGGAAACCCTGCAACTTGCAAACAACGATCTGACCGGTTCCATTCCGTCGCAGTTGGGCAACCTTTCCAACCTTACGCGGCTGACTCTGTCGGGAAACCAGCTGACCGGTTGCATCCCTCAGGCTCTGCAGAACGTGGAGAGTAACGACTTGGGCAGCCTTGGCCTGTCCTACTGTCAATAGCCAGGCCATCTGCGCAAGACAGCAGCCGCCCAGCCCCGGCAGTTCCGGGACTGGGCGGCTTTTTGTTTGGGATCGAGGGCTGGCTGGGATGGCCCCGGTGGGCGGCGCGGTAGTCGATGGGGCGATGACGCTGGGAAAGCAGATGAATTCGGCGAGAGCGAGCATTGGGACCAAGCTCAGCCAGCGGTGAATCTTCTCCCAGGCAGTAAAGCAGGAATATATCCCGGAACTGGTCGCGTGAACGACTGGAACCGGTAGTTGAGAGCAGGACAACCCCTGCGTGAATCGGTTAAGGTTTTGGGGCAAGAGCAGCCCATTCGCCAGCTTCCAGATATCGTTCTAGACGGATCAGCCTGGCTGCGAGGTGGCTTCACCCGCTGGTATGAATCGGGCAGTCCCCCGCCCTCTTCCAGGATGCCCAGCGAAGAAGGAACCGGGCAAGCCCATGATGCGTTCGGCCCGTCGAGAACCGATGACGTCGAGGGAACTGCAGTACGAAAACCCAGGAGAACGATCGATGAAGATTAGAGTCTTCGCCCAATTCCTTGTCTTTGTACTGCTGATGGCCTCAGTGTCAAGACCCGCATTTGCTGAAAGTCCTCAGCCGAACCAGCATCCCATCGCGCCGGACGATAAATCCAGCCAGTGCGAGTCGCTGGCAGCGGTTACGCCGGGCGACACCGTAACCGATGACGTCTCAGACGTGTCCGCCGCGCACATAGACATTACGGAGATCAACACCTCGCTGTCCGGCGAGACATTGACGGTAGTATTTCATCTGCGAGATCTTCCGGAGAGCCTGGCGTTCGACAGAACAGGGCTTGCGAAAGACACAATAGAGTACAGATGGGAGGTCGCAATCGATGTTGACAGTGACCGGGAAACAGGCGACCGCGGGTTCGAATACCTGCTGTCGGCCTATCACATCACAGACCTGTCAGAAGGCAGGAATGAACTGACCGCCCCAATCGGGGAGTTCGTGGAGGCAAGCACCTGGGAAGTGCATCCCATGAGTTTTTCTTCAATTGAGGATGCCAGCGTTGAGATATCTACAGAGGCGGACACGATTACGCTCACGGGCCAAATACCAGGCATTACATCAGAATCGCGCCTCACATTTGAGACTTTCGATGCGCAGAACGGCATCGATCATGTATCATGTCTTGCTCCATTCAGAACCTACCTCGGACCCATGCAGTGCGGGTCCGGCGGGGTAGCGATCACACCAGGCCAAACTGTAGCTGACGAGAGCGGAGACGCGAAGCAGGGGTATATCGATATAATCGAGGTCAGCTCCTCGCTGTCCGGGGAGACGCTGACAGTCGTATTCCATCTCAGGGACGTGCCGGAGACGCTGACGTTCAATCGATCGGGGATTCTGGAAAATCTGATGGAGTACAGCTGGGAGGCGCTCATCAATGTAGACAACGATATGGAGAATGGTGACGGCGGGTATGATTACCTTCTGTCTGCCTACCATATCGTGCGCCTGGCAGATAAAGGGAACAATTCGGAGGTGCCCATTGAGGATCAGGCAGAGGCCAGCATCTGGACAATGGAACCGGGGCGTATCATGGCGCAGGAGGACGCAAGCCTTGAGGTGTCTGCTGAGGCGGACACGATCACGCTCACCGGTACGGTTCCCGGCATCACTTCGGAATCGCGTCTTTCATTCCGGACGTATGATTATGGTCTTGCCCATGACTCTGACTCGGTTGGATGCCTCCCTTCAATGGTGGGAGACCCGGCCCCCACCCCGTGCAGTTCCGTTGAGGCGCTAGCGCCGGGCGACACCGTAACCGACGACGTCTCAGATGTGTCCGCCGCGCACATAGACATTACGGAAATCAACACCTCGCTGGCCGGGGAGACATTGACTGTTGTCTTTCATCTCAGAGAGGTTCCGGAAACGTTGACCTTTGACAGAACGGGAGTTCCCGACAATGCCCTGGAGTACAACTGGGAGGTGGCAATCGATGTGGACGGCTCTGGCGGGTATGAATACACTCTGGCCGCCCGTCATTATGTGTACCCCGACGACAGTGGAAGCGACAGGGTTGCATCGATAGCTACGCGAGGAATCGTGCAAGTCAACACTTGGGAACGGCGTCTGAAGAGCGGGACGTTGCTCGCCGACGCAAGCATGGAGGTTTCTACGCAAAACAAGACGATAACGCTCTCCGGCGATATTCCTGGAATCACGGCGGCGTCACGGCTTGCATTCGAGACCTACGACTACTTCGACGGCTCCGACGTTGTGGGGTGCCAGACCCCCTTGCGCCCGAGCCGGTTTTCCAACGCCTGTACTCCCGTTGAGGGTGTGATTGTGCCGGGTGAGACGGTGATTGCCGGCGTCTCGGACGACCTGGCCGCGCACATTGATATTACGGAGGTCAGTACCGCTCTGGCCGGTGAAACGCTAGCCGTGATCTTTCGTCTCAGGGACCTCCCGCAGAGCCTGGTGTTTGACAGAACAGGCGTAGACAGGAGGGTCGTTGAGTACTATTGGAAAGTACTGATCGATCTGGACCGCAACCCGGAAACCGGGACCGACGGGTTCGAATACGCGCTATCCGCCAGCCATGCAGTGCAGTCACATAGCGAGGGCAGCAATGCGGCCGCATCGATTGGGAGCAAGCTCCAGGCCGGTACCTGGAAGACGCATGGCGGCGATGGCTACATGCAGCATGAGGAGGCAACTGTAGTGGTCTCTGCAGATGCCAACACGATTACGCTTGTCGGGAACATCCCCGGAATCACGCCCGATGCCCGACTTGAGTTCGAGACGCACGACGTCCTTCAGGGTACCGAGCGAATCGGCTGTCTACCCTCGTCGTTTTCGGGGCACGCCGAGTGAGCATTCGAACTGGGCCGCTGTCTGCTCTGCCTTCATTCGCGGAGGTGTTTCGCAATACGGTAGCCATCAGCTTCTATAAGTTCTTCACCGCGCCGCACGCCGTCCTGCTCAAACCGGACGTGCGGCGCGGTCGTTCTCTGCGAGACATCGGAATTCGCGAGCTTTCCCCCTTTCTGCGGTAGCCACCGGCCTTGCGCAACAGCATCGCCTATGCCAAAGTCAACGATACCCGGGATTAACTCAAGATGCCCGCCTTTGAGGAGAAGGTGTTAAACGTCTGGTGTCTGCGCAGTTGATACGTCGTTTTCAACCCACGCTGGCGCGGTAGTCCACAGTAAAGCTGTGACCGTCAAAACCCGGCGCATCCGCGGCAAGCTCATCAACGCGAACGGGCGTGAGCCGCCCGCGGCGCATGCTCTCACGACCGGCAAGCAGCACCATCACCGCCTCGCACAGCATATCAATGTCGGCGGGGAACGGCCTCTCGTCGCGGAAGTGAGCGACAACGTCCTGCAGCAGCGCGCGGTAGAAATCGCTCTCGACGGTCGCCGACCAGTGACCGTTGCCGGCGCTGACGGAGAGAAAGAACCCTCCCGCCGCTTCCAACTCGAGCACCACCTGCAGTCCGTTCGCGTAGTCGACCAGCAGCCGCTCCGATCCGTGGCTGCCGAGATGTGTCACCGCGACAGCGGGCGTTCTGCGCTCCAGGCCAATAACGCCCTGCACCATCTCGATGACGTGGATGCCGTAGTTGAAAATGTCGTTCGGCCCGCTGGCAAAGATGGTGTGGAGGTCGCTGCCCTGGCTCTGCGCATGGATCCGCTTGACCTCCTCACAGCAGCGCAGCGAGGAGCCGCCGATAATGTTCGCGCCCTGCCCCGCCCACGCCTTCAGTTGCAACAGATCGGCGACGTTTCCGGCCAGCGGCTTGTCGATATAGACGCCCTTGTCCGCCTCGACGAACGGCCTGACCCGTTCCACGTGCAGGTCCCAGTTACAGCCCTGCACGAAGACCACATCGACCAGCGGGATCAAGTCCGCCAGCGCGGGCACGACTTCCGGGATGTTGTGCTCAGCCGCGAACTGCCGCGCATAGCCCGGCGGCCGCACGCTGCCGCCGTCCCAGCAGGCCGCCACCGCAACACTGTCCCACTCCTGTAGAATCGGTACCCAGCGGCCCGGGTGCGAGGTATCGAGATCGGCGATTCCGATTTTTAGCATTGATAGTCTTCAATTTTGAGTTTCTGGGGCTCGTTGACATTGCCTTCCAACCAGGCATCCACCGTAGGGGCACCCCTTGTGGGTGCCCTCGTGTTTGCCTCACCCTCAAGGACGCTTCCTGAATCTTTGTGTCCCTCATGGATTGACAACATGATGGGCCCGCAAATTTCAGGGCGGACAAAAGTCAATGACTCCTGGTTCTTAGTAACGGCGAAGTCTTGCGTTGCGATGCCGCGCGTGTGCCGAAAGCTGCGGTCAACGCAGCCATTCGTCGAGGTGTTCGGCCACGAACTCGTCGTCAGTCAAATGGGGATAGGCGCGGCAGACGCGGTCCAACTCCTCACACTGGCCGGGGGAAAGGCTCTCCTGCGGGTTGAAGCACCAGATCCCCTGCATCAGCCCCTGCCGGCGCAGCATCTCATGGACGCCGGAAATACAGCCGTGAAAATCGTGGGCGCTGTCGAACACCGCCGCGTTGGCGTCGGTCATCTGCGCGTTGTAGGTGAGCCAGTGCCGGTAGTCGAGCGTGCCGGCCGCGTTCTGGTCGTGGATGGCGCGCAGCATGGCGACCGCTTCCTTCGTCCACACAGCCCACTGTCCGAGAAGCCCGCCGACGATGCGCAGCCGCGGCGCATCCGTCTCTTGCCCGCCAAAATTGAACTCGGTGAGCAGGTCCGCGACAATATTGTCGTCGTTGCCCGTGTAGAGCGCGATCTCTCCGCTCCCGCATGACTCGGCCACCGCGCGCACCACGTCCAGCGTCTTGTAGCGGTCGAACGGCGCGACCTTGATGGCGACGACATTCTCAATCTCCACGAACTCGCGCCAGAAGCGGTAGGGCAGCACCTGTCCGCCGACCGCGGTCTGCAAATAGAAGCCGAATACCGGGATCACCTCCGCCACGCGCCGGCAGTGTTCGATAAGCTCCGCTGGCGATGCCTCTGCCAGCGCGCGCAGGCTCAGCAGCCCCGCATCGTAACCGTGCTCCAGGGCAGTTTCGGCTTCGCGCACCGCCTGCCGCGTATCGCCCAGGATGCCCGCCACCTTGACGAAGGGGCGGGGGTTTTGCCGCATAAACTCGTCCACCGTCTCCGACGCCAGCGCCAGCACCGGCTCCAGCAACCCGTATTCAGGCTGATGCAGCTCGAACTGGGTCGTATGCACACCCACGGCCACGCCGCCCGCGCCGGCCGCGCAGTAGTAGCGGGTCAGCGCGCGCTGGCGCCGCTCATCCAGCTTGAGGTCGGCGGTAAGAGCAAGCGGGTGGGCGGGGATGACCTGCCCGTTGGCCAGATGTTGTCTCAGTTCAGACAGAGTGTGGGCCATCAGAAGCTCCCGTCGCGCGTCTCGAAATGGGTCGGTTTATCCAGCGATGCGCCGTCGTTCTGCACCCAGTCGGCGATCCACTGCAGCATCTGGTGCAGCGAGACGCGCGGGTAACCGAAAAGCTGCGCCGCCTTGGCCGCGTTGTTGAGCAGCGCTGTCGGCGCCTCCTCTCCGCTGAAACGGACCTCCTTGCCAAACATGCCGCCCAGTGCTTGGGCCACGCGGCGCACCGAGACCGTCTCGGGCCCGGTGACGTTGAGCACGAAGGGCGGCGCAGCGCAGTAGTCGAGGAGGGCGATGGCCTGGGCGTTGGCGTCCCCCTGCCAGATCACATTGGCCGCGCCCATGTCGAGCGAAACGGGCTGCTCCGCGTGCACCTGGCGGGCGATGTCCACCAGAACGCCGTAGCGCATCTCCACCGCATAGTTCAGGCGGACGATGGCACAGCGCAGACCGTGCCGCCGCGAAAAATAGTCGAAGATGCGCTCGCGTCCCAGGCAGGACATCGCGTACTCGCCGACCGGGTCCAGGGGGTCGCTCTCCAGGGGGCCGCCGGCGACCACCGGCACCAGCGGATAGACGTTCCCGGTGGAGAAGGCCACGATGCGGGCGTTCAGATAACGCTCGCAGACAAGCCCTGGCAGGTAGGTGTTAATGCCCCAGGTCATGTGCTGATTGCCGGTCGTGCCGAACTTCTGACCGGCCATATAGATCACGCTGTTGCTGTCGGGCAAAGAAGCCAGCTGTGACCGGTCCAGCAGGTCGCAGGTGATCGTCTGTACGCCCCACTCCTCCAACTGCTCGCGCGTGCCCGGCTGGCTGAAGCGGGCCACGCCGTAGACGCGGTGGGGCGAGTTCAGTTCATCCAGCGCGCGCACCGCCATCCGCGCCAGCGAGGGACCCATCTTGCCGCTGACGCCGAGGACGACCAGGTCCGAGTCCAGCTTGTCGAGTGCAGCCAGAGCGTCGGTGGAGGGTTCTGAGAGCAGCAGGTCGAGCTCCTCTTCGTTGCGGGGTCCGGCGGCCGCGGCCTGCTCTTCGCTCCTGCTTGCCAATGTTGCTGCGCTCATCGTTCCTCTCTTTCGCTGACAAGCCGTCTGTACTGTGATTGCCCTGGTCCGTAACCCACCAGCCCCTGCTGACAGGTATTTGTGAATGTAATATAGAACCTACTGGGTGTCAATGTTCTACGGGATATTCCGGCGTCTCTGACCACTGACCACTGACTACTGACCACTGCAGTTCCGGGCGG
>VXOE01000137.1:0-1565 GCA_009840225.1 Caldilineaceae bacterium SB0662_bin_25
TTGCATTTTGCTTCTACACTGATTTGGCTCAGACGAAATGTCAACGAGGCCTAGTAGGTCGCTCTCTTCCCCCCAGGCCGCAAAGGTCTGACAGGACGACGTTCAAGTTCTAAGAATTTTCAGGAAGGGCTAGGCCGAAATGTGTAACCAATAGGCTCAACGTTTTATGTGGGAGTGGGTAGTTCGGTAAGACTGTGTACCGTGAGCCTGTCCTTCAATTCACCTGATTCAGCATCGAAAACAGCATACATAGGCCCGGTAGGAGCAGAAACAGCCACAGGCATCCACTCTTGTTCGGAGATGACTGAGCTTCTGAAGGCGTGGAGGATGAAGACGACGGCGACTGATCATTGGAAGGAGCGAAGGACGGTAGCGGGGATGACTGCTTCTTCGGGGGAATGGAATACGTAGGAGGGAAGACAGATTCGGTGTTCCTTTCCAACTGTATGAAGGGATTGTGGTAGGTCTTATATTCGTCGACCAAAAGAAACTTCAACTCTGCGAGATTGGAGAGTTCAGGGGGAACCGGTCCAACCAACCAGTTTTTCATGAGAAAAAGAGCTTCCAGTCTGGATAACTTGGCGAGTTGCGGCGGAATCGGTCCGCTTAGCCAGTTACTCGAGAGGTCTAGCGATTTCAGGTTGGCGAGATTGCCGAGCTGCGTGGGAATCGGTCCGTCTATTTGGTTATGTGAGAGGTCAAGTCTTTCCAGGTTGGCGAGGTTGCCGAACTGCGACGGGATTGGTCCGTCTATTTGGTTATGCGAGAGATCAAGTTTTTTCAGGTTGGCGAGGTTGCCGAGCTGCGACGGGATCGGCCCGTCCAGTCGGTTGTTTAAGAGATCAAGACTTTCCAGTCTGGCGAGGTTGCCGAGTTGCGGAGGAATCGGTCCGGTTAGCAAGTTGCCCCAGAGATGGAGCGACTTTAGGTTGGCGAGGTTGCCGAGCTGCGGCGGGACGGGCCCGCTCAACTGGTTATGTGAGAGGTCAAGAGTTATCAGATCGGGGAGGCGGCCGAATTCAGACGGAATCGGCCCTTCAAATTGGTTTTTTGAAAGTTGCAGCCTCAGCACTTGACTGTTGGGATCGCCGAGTTCTGGAGGGATCGGCCCGCCCAATTGGTTATCTGAGAGGTTCAAGTCTACTAGCATGGAGAGACATGCGAGTTGAATTGGGACTGGCCCGCTCAACTGATTCCTTGAAAGGTCAATCGACTCTAGAAGAGCAAGACTGCCGAGTTCTGAAGGGATTGAACCGTGGAGCTTGTTACCGCCTAAGCTCAAGTGAGTTAAGCAGGAGAGATTTCCTAACTCAACAGGGATAGCCCCAGTTAACTCGTTGCGGCCAAGGTATAGTTCATTTAGATTGGAGAGTTTGCCGAGTTCTGAAGGAATAGAACCACTCAGCCTCGTTTTGCCGCCAAAGCCTCCCGAAAGATTCAGCGTCTCCAATTTGGAGAGTCTGCTCAATTCAACAGGGATAGCCCCGCTCAGTTCGTTGAAAGAGAGACTAAGTCTTCTCAGGTTGGAGAGTTTGCCGAGTTCTGAAGGGATAGAACCGCTCAGC
>VXOE01000137.1:1665-9086 GCA_009840225.1 Caldilineaceae bacterium SB0662_bin_25
TCAGGTTGGAGAGTTTGCCGAGTTCTGAAGGGATAGAACCGCTCAGCCCCGTCTTGCTGAGAAAGCCACCTGATAGGTTAAGCGTTTTCAACTTGCAGAGTTTGCTCAATTCAGGAGGGATATTTCCGCTCAAGTCGTTACCAGAGAGATCCAGAGTTATCAGATTGGAAAGGTTAGCGAGTTCGGGCGGGATAGCTCCGCTCAGTCTGTCGCCTGAAGAAGATGAGGAGCTAGAAAGGGACAATACTTCGAGGTTGAAGAGGTTGCTTAATTCAACAGGGATAGTTCCGCTCAAGTTGTTACCAGAGAGATCCAGAGTTATCAGATTGGAAAGGTTTGCGAGTTCGGGCGGGATAGCTCCGCTCAGGTTGTTACCAGAGAGATCCAGAGTTATCAGATTGGAGAGGTTTGCGAGGTTGGGCGGGACGGCTCCGCTAAACTTGTTACCAGAGAGATCCAGAGTTATCAGACTGGAAAGGTTTGCGAGTTCGGGCGGGATAGCTCCGCCCAGTCCGTCATCTAAGAGAAACGTAGACGATGAGCTACTTAGGATCAATGCTTCAAGGTTAAAAAGTTCGCTGAATTCCTCAGGGATGGTTCCGTTAAACTGGTTCCTCGAAAGATTCAGTATCTTCAGATTGGAGAGATTTGCGAGTTCGGGCGGGATAGCTCCTTTCAACTCGTTGCCTGAGAGATCTAGTATTTCCAGATTGGAAAGATTGCCTAGGTTTTCCGGGGTTGTGCGAGTCCGTTCGTTTCTATCGTCTGTCCAATCTTCGTCAAAAGAGAAGTCTAGCGACCATAGGGAGAGATGGTCTAACTCTCCTGAAATCGAACCGCTCAGCAAATTGTCTTTAAGAGTTAGTCTGACCACGCGACCACGGCTATCCGTGTCGACACCATACCAAGTGTCGAGCGGTGAGTCGCTCAACCAGTTATCACTTTTCGTCCATTTGGCACCGTTCGTGGCATGGTAGAAAGCGACCAATATCTCTCTGTCGGTAGGCTCGTCATCTTTTGCGGAAACTTCGTGATCCTGTATGGGGAACTCCTCGATATTCAGGGCGATGGCCCAGCTTTCTGTCGCCCACTGCGCCGCCTCTTCCGAAAGACCGTATTGCTCTTGTAATCGCCGGGAGATCCTCGGCCCAACATTTGCGGCCCCCTGCGGCTGGGACAGCAGATCGGTAGGAACGCGCCACCGCATCGCTTGGACGATTAGGTAGCGTTCTCTGCGATACTCTCCGCAAAGATCGGCCAGAAAAGCATCTACGCGCTCAGGTTCGTCCAGCAAAGTCGTGCCATAGTCAGCGAGCAGTTTGCGCAGAATTTGCTGGGGAAGCGGATTCATCTGACAAGAATTCTTTCGCCTGTGGAGCTACCGAACAATAGACCCAAACAGCCTTAGCAGAACACGCCCCAGCCAGAGCCAAAATATCCCAATTAACCCAACTCCCAGTCCAGCCAGACCGATCGCAGGTTCGAAAGTGCCCGTCATCCCCACAAGACCCATCGCTCCAGCCCACAGCCAAAATAATCCCACCCAGCTGCTTGCACGCGGGGACAGGCTGCCCTTCATTCCCATCAATCTCATCAGCATTCGCCCGCACCATAGCCAGAGCATTCCGAGGAACCCAATAATACCCCCCATGATTCCCATCACGGCTCCAATCGCTACTAGACCAATTGTCGTCTCAGCCTCCATCAGCCCCTCTGTTCCCACTACCAATAGCATCGGCAAAACAACCAGTGCCATAGTACCCAGCCAGAGCCACAGTACACCTAGCCATCCTCTAGAGGAAGAAGATAACTTGTGCTGGCCCGGCCTACTTCTGTCAGCAGAAGGGCCGGACGTACTTGGACGTTTCTTTATCGTGTAACAAGGTGAAAAACGAGAACGCGGCAGCCATATCCGTTCAATCCGTTCCTCTTTCACCAACTGTCTCAGCAGCGCAATAACATACTCCTGTTCAGCTTGCAGGGACTTTGCTAGTTCGCGTGAAGTGAGCGGGCCCTGGTCCAAGTTCTGCAACAGGCTTTCCTTCAATTCTGCTTCTTTTTTGCGAGCTGCCGCTTCGGCTTCAGCTCGCTCTTTTGCCTCCTGCTGGATTTCTGCTTCGTCTGCGAGACGTTCCTCAACCTTGATTCGAGCCTTTCTTTCCGCTGTGAGCCATTCCCCTCTTTTCTGGTTGGCCGCCGCTTCTGCCGCAGTCCGCTCCTCTTTCCGTTTACTGGCAATCTTTTCCGCTACGGCCTGCTCCTCGGCCTTCAGTCGAGCCTGAGCTACTGCGGCGACATGTTCTTGCTCTCTGAAGCGAACGGCCGCTTCGGCAGCGGTCTGCCCCTTTGCTTTTTCAAGGGCCTTTGCCGCACTTGCGAGCCAATCCTCTGTCTTCTCAAGCACTTTCGTGTCAGCTACGGCCTTCTCCTTCGAATGCTCTAGAACAGTTGCCTGCGCAGAAATCAGTTCTTTGGCTCTTGCGCGGGCGGCTGTTTCCAACTCGGAGCCGATTTCGCTCCCTATATCCTCTGTAGCAGCAAGGACATTTGCATCTACTTTACCGCGGTAGCAAGGATAGTGTGGAGATCGTTCTAGCCATATGTATTCTACTTTGCCGGATTCCTGCAGCTGTCTTAGCCAAGTAATGGCTTGTTCCTGTTCTTTGTCCAGAATATCGGCCACTTCGCTTGAGGTCATGGGACGATTATTCAGTACATGTAGCATGATGCCTTCCACTTCCGCTGCAGTCGAACGGGCTAACGCTTTCGCTGCTACCCATTCATCTGCTGCAGAGCGGGCAGTCTCCTCCGCGGCGGCCCGCACCTGCGCCAATGTGCCGGCGGTAGCATCCGCTGCGTCGCGCTCGCGTTTTTTCAGGCGAACCGTTTCTTCCGCTTCGCTGCGTTCTTCTGCCTTGCGGGTAACGGTCGTATCTGCTGCAGCACGTTCTTCCGCCTTGAGGCGGGCGTTTGCAACTGCGTCAGCATGCGCCTTCGCGGCCTCAGTCGCAACCGGGTCCTCAGAAGATCGGGCGACTTTCAGGGCTAGTGTCCAAATCCTCAGCGCCCAGATTACAGCCTCAATATGAAATCCATACCTGCTCTGCAAGTGCTGAGAAAGTTGCTGCTCATGATCGTTGTCGCCCTGCTCTTGGGCTAACAGCTCAAGAGGAATGTCTTCCCTTAAAGCATGAACGAGCAGGAATCTTTCTGCAGAGTGAGGGTTACAGAAGTCGGCTAGAAGAGAGTTCACTCGCAAGGGGTCGTTTAGCAAGGCCGGGCCGTACTCGGTGAGTAACCGACCTAAGACGCCCTGTGGAAAATCTGAAAGGGATATATTGGTCCCGTCATCGATTTCCGTGTCATTGCGGGAGGATTCTTGATTGGACGGAGCGATATTCAGGCCCTCGGACCAACAATCGATCGCCCATTGCGCAGCTTCTGCAGAAAGGCAATACCGCCTCTGCAACCGCTGGGAGAGCCACTGCACATTGATCGTTCCGGCCTCCGATTGACTTTGTAGTTCTCCCGGGATACGGTCACGCAGCGAGCAGACCAGCAAAAAGCGTTCACGAAGATACGTCCCACAAAGATCTGCCAAAAAAGCATCCAAACGCGAGGACTCGTCGAGCAGGGCTGGGCCGTGATCTGCGACCAACTTGCGTATAACGCTTCGAGGGTGCTGGTACATCGTTACAGGCGCACTTCACCTTCGCGGCTGCCGAACTGGATCCGTAGTCCGGACGAGAGGGTTACAGTCTTCCCCGGCTCTACATCATTTGTCTCTCCGTCGGCGTTTTGACTCGTCCATTTCTGCGCAGAGAGATTGCGCAACCCCCAGATCTGTGGGTTCTGGGGGTGTTGGGTGATTTCAGCGACCGGTTTATCAACTTCATAACGACGCTGTTCGTCAAGGTGATGGGGATAGAGCAGTGAGTCGTGGTTTAACATCACAACTTCGTCTTGGCCGATACGTATTCGGGGTGGTAAACGGTGCGGCGACGAACAAGCCCAGCATCCCTTGGCGGCGCCGTCAGTGTTGCCTATTGAGTCAGGATCGTAGAAGTTTTCAGCGCCGCAACCCTGACAATAGAAGATGGAGTCGTGCAGTCTGATCAACTCGCTGCTCCACTGGCTTTCCCGTGCACGTTCATTTGGGTCGTGTAGTCCTTCGGTAAATGTGACCAGGAATAATTCCTTTATAAAGTGGGGATAGATCGGCCACAGGGCTAAAGCGTTACTATGGACATCGCGTACAGGCTCGTTGCTAGTGTCTGAGGGATTAAAGATGAAGAGAGGATCCGTTCCATATAAACGGGTCATGGCCGGCAGATCAAAACAGCGAATCTGCCCTTCCCTCGCTCCCTCAAGCGGATGGTGGTTGACTAGCATATAGAACAGCAGAACCGCCAGAGAGAAGAGATCAGTCTCGGTGCTGGGACCAGCCTCGCCGCGCACGATCTCTGGAGCCATGAAGCGGACCGTGCCGCCGATGACTCCGCCCTTGCCGTCGTCCACGCTCACATTGTCGTTGTCACAGATTCGCACTTCCCCATTTTCGGGGTCGAAAAAGACGTTGCCGAATGAAATGTCACGGTAGCAGAACCCTTTGGCGTGGAGCTGTCGGTAGTTATGCGCCAACTCGAAACCGGCCGTCACCAGCGCGCGAAAAGTTGGCTCCGCGCGGCGCGTCACCAGATCGGTAATGCCGACGAAACGGTCCTCCCGCAGTGGCATCACATATCCAAATCCTGGTCGGTTCGCCGTCTGTACCAGTTCCTGCGGCCAGAGAAAACGGTCGCTGGGTGGTCCTGTTTCCACCGCGCGCTCCAGCCGTGCGCGCAGGTCGGGATCTCGACGCAGATAATGGGGAAAGAACCATTTGAGCGCCACCCGTGCGCCTGAGCCATGGCCTTCTGCCAATCGAGCGCGATAGACCTCCCCTTGTCCGCCGCCTCCGAGAAACGCCTCGACCTCATAAGTGAGTTCAGTTGGCAGCATCTTCACTTTTTCGCCGGAGTTTAGCAACTGGTTCATTTTTCGTTCCCGGATTCAGTGGAAGAAGGGTATGGGCTGGCTCGGAATGGTTATTTCGGTCGGCTCAAGTTTGCGGCCATGACAACGGAAATATCGTCGCCGCTACCCCCTTTGGAGGTAGCCTCCAACCAGTCGGGCAATCGACCTGCGACAGCGGCGAGGCCGTCCTGTTTGATTGCAGAGTAGAGATCCCTGGCGACCTGTTCAAAGTCAGCGTCGTCCGCAAAGGAGTTGGCATAACCGTCGGTCGCCAGCATTATGAACTCAGGGGGGCTATCAACAATCGGCTGAAAATGGATGCGCACGAAACGCCAAGCCTCTTTCGAACACAGAGAAGTTGTGTAATTGGCGAACAAGTGGCTGTCGATGCCGAAAGGTGGGCGTACCACTTCCCCGTCTGTCGTGACTGTCAAGACATCGCCGTCACCCAACTGAATATAGAGATGCAATTCAGGAGTAAGTAGAACTGCCAGTAGTGTGGCGCCATAGCGCCGCTCGACGGGAGAACTCGGTTTTGCAGCTCTGGGCTCCCCTGCTTCTCCACCACTGGCGTGCGGAACTTCGTCCTCTGTGATTGGATTGTCGGTGGCATGCTCAAACACCGACGCCCGCCACCGGCTCACGAGAAGTTTCGGCAACTGTTCGCTGAGTTGACGTTTGAACTGAGCCAAATTATGCAGACCGTCACCATCTAGAATTCGGGGCATCACCTCGCTCACTAGCAGCATCTGAGCTTCTTTCACTGCGCGGCGGGAACCTATATGACTACGCGTGTACTCGCTGCCGCCATGGCCGTCGGCTACGCAAAGCACAGCAAGCGGCTTTTCCCCTTCAGCTGACCACCAACTCAGCGCGTCCTGATTCGGCGCGCCGCTGCGTTCGTGGATGGCGCCAGGCACTGATGCACCCACGATTTGCAATCCACAGGCGCTGGTCGTATGGCAGACTTGTGAGCTGTCACAACTTTCCTGTGAAGTTGGCAGTGTGGATTCCTTGCCGTCGTATCCTCGTCCATTATTACCAGACATCGTCAACCTGGACGTCCGCGTCCGGAACGGGCGGCAATGGCACGTTGCTGGACTGATCCGTGTTCACCGCCTGACTGGCAGGCGAGGAAGCCGATTTCAAAACGGCTGTCGATACCCACTTAATGAACGTGACCAGACTTTCAGCATTATTGGCTTGCAGCGGCTCCAATTCCGGATGGCCGATGAATCGCTGCAAAACGCTTTTTTCTACATCGTCTCCGATTGCTATGGCGATACGTACTGCTTTCGTACCCCAAGGCTGAGCCATCAGATCGCGCAGACCGGCGCTGACGTCGTCCGTGGGGTGACCGTCGGAAATGAGAACAAGAACTGGGGGCAGAGCTCGCTGGGGCATCATTTGCGGATCAAGCTGCTCGGCGACCAGTTGCAAGGCCTTGCCCATGTCCGTCACGCCGCTGGCTTTCAGATCATCCCAACGGAACTGCTCGACCGGAACAGCGCTGGCCACGTGCCAACTAGCGCCACTGGAAAACTTTACAGCGCGTACCATCACTTCAGCATTGGGGTTCTCGGCCGCGGCATCCTGCATGTGAGGCAGCGCCTCGCGGATGGCGTTGTTTAGCGATTGGATCTTGCCACCATAGCCCATCGAGCCGGAGCAGTCTGCAATCCAAATGAAATGAAGCGGCCTGCGCGCAAGCGGGCCGCCCGGGAGTTTGGGCATAGCTCTTATTCCTTTCAATGGGTTTTCGGGGGAAATCCGGTTCAATTCAACGTCGAATTGGGGAATACCTGTAGAGGTCGTGCCCACCGGCTGCACGCAGGCGCATTCTATCAGAAAAGATGCCCATCCAACAACTCTGGACCAGTCCCGGGACCACTCATCAACACACGCCCCACCGCCGGCAGCGCACCCACACGCCGCTCCACCTCAGCCGCAGCCTCCGCCTCGCAGATCAGATGCACGTTCGGGCCCGCATCGATCGTAAAATACACCGGCACGCCCTCATCCTCCCGCCAGGCCCGCACTGCCTGCAGCACGTCCAGCGTACCCGGCTGCCAGTAAAGCAGGCTCGGCGTACTCGTCATCATCACCCCGTGCATCGCCAGCGCGTCCAGCTCCAATACAGGGCCGAGCAAACCGATATCGCGCTCCGCGATCGCCTGCCGCACTGTATCCAGCCACGCCCCGACACTCCGTGTGCGCGCCGAGTTTAGAGGGCTCGTCGCCGCCAGCCGGTGCCCGCTGCTGCTGCTGACCCGCTTGGCACCGGTGCTTACGATGGCAATTACATCCCGCAGCGCCCAGTGATCTTCACTGTGCAACTGGTGCGCAACACTCCGCGAATCGAGAAGTGAACTGCCTTCACTCTCTCCTCCCCCCCACCCCCGCTC
>VXOE01000309.1 GCA_009840225.1 Caldilineaceae bacterium SB0662_bin_25
CAAGGGAGGGCCGAATAGGCCCGACCGCCCGGAACTGCAGTGGTCAGTGGTTAGTGGTCAGAGACGGCGGTTATTCTGGCGGAAACTGGAGTGGGAACTGAGGGTGGCATCGTTTCTTCCAGAGGTATACGAAAGTTCCCCCTATTTTGGGATGCACCCTCCCCGATTTCGGGCGTTTTGAGAGGAGAAAAAGATATTCTATAATTCAGAGGACCTTTGGGCCGAATTCTTCAGAGAGCGGGGGACCATCACCACTGAAGAAGGATATTTTGCCCTCCGCTTTGTTGTACTGCCTGAAGGCGGCGACTGTGCCGCTCCCCATTGAAACAGAGAGGGTCAAGAGTCCAGGGCGTCTGCAAGAGGCAACGTACATTCGACGATTCTCGACTTTTGCCGATGCCCCGCAGATTTCGAACGTGAACAGAGCAGGGAAGAGAGCGTAAAGCCATGGACGAGAGCCGCCGGGAGGAGATTTTGTCACGGGGACGGCCGGGCCCCTACTGGCCCGCAGAGCCGATGTTGGGGGGATGGTATACGGAAGAAGAAGTGGAAGCGGCCACGAAAGCGATCCGGGACTCAATGGACCCCACGACGGTGGGGTTCGGTTTTATCTGCCCTGAAATCGTTGAGTTTGAAGAGTCCTTTGCGAAGTACTGCGGGGCTGCTGAAGCGATTTCCATCAACGGCGCGGGTACGGGTCTGGATATGGCGATAATGTGCCTGGATTTGGAGCCAGGGGATGAGGTAATCGTGCCTGCCATCAACTTCCGCGCGGCGGCGATGGCCGTTGTTGGGCAAGGGGGAAGGGTTGTCTGGTGCGAAGTGGATCCGCGCACGTTCAATATGGACCCGGAGGACGTGGAGAGGCGGCTCACGCCGCGGACGCGGGCCATCTTTCCCGTGCACATGAATGGACTGTCGGCGCCAATGGATGAGCTATTGGAGATAGCTGAGCGGAATCCCCATCCGCGGCACGGCGCGTTAAAGGTGATCGGCGACGCGGCGCGCGCAGGAGCGGGCGGATACAAGGGCACAAAGATTGGCGCCAAGGGATGGATGACCGTTTTCAGCTTTCACACGATGAAGTTGATGACGACGCTGGGAGAGGGCGGTGCGATCACTACCGACGATGCGGAGGCGGCGCGCAGACTGCGGGGCATCCGGCAGTTCGGCGGGGCCCACGACGGATGGGGAACGAACTACAAGATGACAAAGGTGCAGGCTGCGGTAGGTCTGGTGCAGTTGCGACGGCTTGACGAGATGACGGCTAAACGTGTGAAGGCTGCCAAAAAGCGGGACGAGATGCTACGGGGCATCCCTGAATTGACGCTACCGTACGAGCCGCATGGCTATGAGCATACTTACTACCTGTACACGATGCTCGTGCCGCGGGCATGGGCGGGAGAGAAGCGCGACCGTTTGCTGCGCATCATGGAGGAGGCGTACGGGGTCGGGTGCGGCGTCTACAACCGGCCAGTCTATGCGGATTCCGGGTATCTGCGCGAACAGACTGCCGGCCAGGAGTTGCCGCTATCCGACGAGTTGAGCGCGCGTCTTTTCTGCATGGCTCTGCATCCGCTAATGACGGAGGCGGAGCAGGAGTACATGGCTGCGGCTCTGTGGGCTGCGGTAGAGCAGGTTCGATGTGAGGCGTGAAGGATTCAGGACTCAGATACCTGAGGGGAGAGGAGGTGGAATCGGTTACAGACCATGTAGTGGACGCCGTGTAAATCGTATCTCGCTAGCGAAGGTGTTTGCCCCGACAGTGAAGAGGGACGCATGGCTGTACAGGAGGTAACAGCATGAACACAAAGAGATTCACGCGACGCGATTTCCTCAAAGGTGCTTCGGCCGGCGCGGCCAGCTTGGCCATGGCGGCATGCATTCCGGCTGACACAGCGGCTCCTGCCAGCGACATGCCGGCTGCTGAAGGCGTAACGCTGCGGTTCATGTCGCGACCACATTCACAACTGGCGCAAGAGGTATTCCCCGACATAATCAACGACAACTTCACGGCAAATACGGATCCCACCATAAGTGTCAATGTCGAAACAGCTGCGAGCGGCTGGGCAGACAAGCTGGTGACCTCGATGATCGCCGGTGACTCTGTTGACATATTCCAGGCCTGGCCGGACATTTTCTACGTCTGGGTGGCCAAGGACCTGATTCTGGATATCCAGCCCTACGTTGACCGCGACCTGACACAGGCGGATCTCGACGACTTCATCGAAGCCCAGTGGACAAGGCTTCGCATTCGCGGCATACGCGTGGGGATGCCCAAGTATATCGACGTGCGCTGCATGGCCTATAACAAGGACATATTCGATGAGTACGGCGTCGCCTATCCTTCCAATTTCGGGGCGGACTGGGACTGGCAGGAGTTCACGGCAATGGCCGAGGCACTCACACAGGACAAGGACGGTGACGGCGCCATCGATCTTTGGGGCAGCAGGATCATTGCCACCTCTTCGGCAGAGTTCTTTGGCTGGCTGCGCGCTTTTGGCGGGGACTATGTGAACCCAGACGACGACACCGACTGCTGGCTGGATGAGCCGACGTCACAAGAGGCAATGAACTGGGTTTACGAGAACATGTGGGTCAAGGAGCCGAACCCGTTTATCCGTCCGGAGGACGCGAGCGGCACCTACGACGACTTTATCTCCGGGCGTGTGGCGATTCCCTGGTTCAATGTGCGGCCGGCGCAGCAGGCGGAGCAGGTTGGCCAGGAGATCAACTGGGACTACGCGCATGTTCCGAGCGGACCGGTGCGGCGAAATGCCCTGGGCGATGCCGACGCCTGGTCAATCTGGAAGGGAAGCAGCCATCCCGACGAGGCGTGGCAGTTCATCAACTTCCTGGCCGGCCCAGTGTTCCAGGAGCTGGGCACGCTACGGTCAGAGGGCTCCCTCCCCATCCGCAAGTCTCTGATGGGTAAGGCGGTCGAAGTGTACAGGGAGGAGTTCCCTGCGGTTGCGGGCCAGCATCTCGAGATCATTCCCGAAATGATGGAGATGGGCTACCTTGAGAACGTGATTTGGTTCAAGGACAATGCTGCGGCGTTTGAACTGATCAAGCCGGCCATGGAGAGAATTTTCAACCTGGGCGATGCCGATCCGAGTCTCATGATAGAGGTATGTGCGGAGGTGGAGGCTTACCAGGCCAGCCTGGAGTAACGGAAAGCGAGAGAGCAAGAGTGAGGGGAGGGAGAGATTCTCTCTCCTCACTGTACTGTATTTGTCGTCACAGTGGGAGGAATCATGGCGCAAGCAGTGTCCGGCAGTTCGCCGGCTCCCCGCCGGTTTTCGCTATCGCCGCAAGCACGAATCAATATTGCAGGCTACCTTTTCATCACCCCCTGGATCATTAAATTTCTGACACTCAACGCTGGTGCGATGATCGCCTCGTTTGGGATCAGCCTGTTCAAGACCGACTTCTTCACGACGTTCGACTTTATTGGATTCGACAATTACACGAGGCTGTTTCGCGATCCTCTTTTCTGGAAGAGTCTTTCGGTAACCGCATACTATGCCTTCGGCATGGTGCCGCTTGCGCTTGTCTTTTCGCTCGTGATCGCCTTGCTGTTGAATCAGAACGTCAAATTTCAGGGTGTTTATCGCGTTGTCTATTACCTGCCCTCAATCGTATCCGGCGTTGCGGTAGCCATCCTGTGGAAGTATCTGCTGCAGCCTCGTTGGGGGTTGATCAATCAGGGGCTTGCGCTACTTGGCATTGAAGGACCAAAGTGGCTCTTCTCCACGACCTGGGCGATGCCGGCCTTCATTCTGATGGGTGTTTGGGCGGCAGGCGGGAATATGCTGCTCTACCTGGCCGGGCTACAGGGGATTCCCACCGATCTTTATCATGCGGCCTCTATCGACGGCGCGAATGCGTGGCACCGTTTCTGGCGGATCACGTTGCCTATGCTGACACCCACGATTTATTTCAATCTGATCATCAGCATCATCGGCGCGTGGCAGATCTTCACGCAGTCATACATTATCACGGCAGGCGGCCCGGACAACTCGACTTTGACCATGGTTCTTCTGCTGTATCGTAAGGGATTCCAGCAGTTTCACTTCGGATACGCTTCGGCCATAGCCTGGGTACTGTTCACCATCGTCATGCTCTTCACCGTGCTGGTCGTGCGCAGTTCGGAGGCCTGGGTCTTTTATGCGGGAGAGGTCAGGGGATGATCAGGGGACAGTCACTGCCTGACATTCATAGGCGGGGGGGGCGCTACCGGCTTGAACATTTTACCGGGCGCTTTGTGCTGTATGTTGTCATTTCAGTTGGGGCGTTTGTTTTTTCCATGCCGCTGCTGTGGATGATCTCGACTTCGCTCAAAACTCCTGAACTGATCAACCGCATACCCATCATCTGGATTCCGCCGGAGTTGCGCTGGGCGAACTACATCGATCCGTGGCGGGAGATGCCGTTCCTGCTCTTTTACTGGAACACAGTCTTCATCACGGTTACGAATACGGCGATCATACTGATTACGAATTCACTGGTGGCCTTTGGCTTCGCTCGCATCCCGTTCAAGGGCCGCACGATCATCTTTTTTGTCCTACTGGCCACGATGATGCTGCCGCCGCAGGTGACGATGATCCCTACCTATCTGTTTTGGAGTCGTCTGAGGCTGGTCAATACATTCTGGCCGATCATGGCGCCGGAATGGCTATCGGCGGCGTATGATGTCTTTCTGATGCGGCAGTTTTATATGACGATTTCGACGGACCTGGACGAGGCGGCGCGGATCGACGGCTGCAGCTGGTTTGGCATCTACCGTCACATTATTCTGCCGCTTTCCAAACCGGTTATCGGCGTGCTGGCGATCCTGAATTTTTCCTTTAACTGGAACAACTTCATCACGCCGCTGATTTACCTGAATGACTCCAGGTTGTTTCCGATTGCGTTGGGATTGCGATTGTTCGAAACACAGATGGGCGGCGGCGACACCTACGTCCGGCTTGGCCCGTTGATGGCGATGACCCTTGTGTCGATCATTCCGCTCATGGTCGCCTTTTTTGTCGCCCAGCGTTACTTCATCCAGGGCATTGTAATCACCGGCATCAAAGGTTAGCCGGTCGCAGCAATTGACCCTTCTCCTCCTCGCGTAAGATTTGTTCTCCGGCTGTCCGAACTCCAATTGTCCTGTGGCAGCCGGGACGACCCGTTTGCTATTCCCCTTCCTACACATATATAATGCCAGTCGCCCCGCGCATGGCTAGCTCGTCGGAAGGACACACAGAGTCGGCAACGGAATGCTCGCGTTCATCGTTCGCAGAATCCTGCTCCTGATACCGACGCTTTTCTTCATCACCATTGTAACTTTTCTGGTGATTGAGTTGCCCCCGGGCGACTACCTCGACGCGTACGCAGCCAACCTGGCGGCAGGCGGCGATCCCGTCGACCAAGAGCGGCTGGAGGCGCTGCGCAAGCAGTTCGGCCTCGATAAACCGGTCCCGTTGCGCTATCTGCAATGGCTGACGAACATATTGCGGGGCAACTTCGGCTTTTCCTTTGAATGGAACGTACCGGTTGAGGCGCTCATCTGGGAAAGGCTGGCGCTGACCTTCTTCATCAGTCTGTCCACCATCCTATTTACATGGGTCGTAGGCTTCTTGATCGGCGTCTATTCGGCGGTCAACCAGTATTCGATTGGCGACTACGTCTTCACTACGCTGGGCTTTATCGGCCTGGGGCTACCCAATTTCCTGATTGCACTGGTTATCATGTGGTATGCGTTCGACCAGTTCGGCCTGCGATTGAGCGGCCTATTTTCTCAGGAGTATCGGGGCGCGCCGTGGAGCCTGGCCAAGTTTCTGGACATGATCACCCATTTGTGGCTGCCTTTACTCATCCTGGGAACGGCGGGCACGGCGGAAATGATCCGGACGATGCGCGCCAATTTGCTGGACGAGCTTAACAAGCCGTATGTGGAAACGGCGCGCGCCAAGGGGTTGAAAGAGCAGGTGCTGGTCCGGAAATATCCGGTGCGGGTCGCGCTCAATCCATTCGTAAGCACGGTCGGCTGGACGCTCCCAAATTTGATTTCGGGCGCCACGATCGTCTCGGTTGTGTTGAGTCTGCCGACCACCGGGCCGATGCTGCTGGGGGCGCTGATGACGCAGGACATGTATTTGGCGGCGAGTTTTTTGCTGATGTTGAGCGTGCTGACGGTGGTTGGCACGTTGATATCGGATCTTCTGCTGGCCGTTCTCGACCCTCGAATCCGAATGGAAGCACAGTGAGTTGGTGGTTAACGCCAGAGCCTCTTAGCCGGTACCGGCGCGGGGAGAAGCCATGACGCAGGAAACTGCTGAAAGGCCCGAATTGACTCATCCGGATGACGCGGCGTTCGACGAAGTTCCGAGCGAGCGGGAAAGGGTCTTCGTCGCAACGCCGGGGCAGTTGATGTGGTGGCGGTTTCGCCGGCACAAGATGGCGCTGTTGAGTAGTGTGGTGCTGATTCTGCTCTATCTGGCGGCTCTGACCTGGGAGTTTTTGGCGCCCTATGACCCGTTGCGCCACGACGTGCAGTCGGCCTACGCGCCACCGCAGAGGCTGCAGTTCTTCGATGAGGAGGGGTTCCATTTTCCTCCTTTTGTTTACGGCTTGAAAGGTGGACGCGATCCTGAGACTTTCCGCAAGATTTTTGAAGTGGATGAGTCGGTCAAGCATCCGATCAAGTTCATGGTGCATGGCGACCCCTACAAGTTCTGGGGCTTGATGGAGACGGACCTGCATCTGTTCGGGCTGGAAAGCAATGAGGGCACGGTATTCCTTTTGGGTGCGGACCGGTTGGGGCGGGACGTGCTGTCGCGCTTGCTGGCGGCGACGCGGATATCGGTCTCGATTGGGCTGGTGGGCGTGATTCTCAGCTTTGTGCTGGGCGTTCTGATCGGTGGAATCTCGGGATACTACGGGGGCACAGCCGACATATTGATCCAGCGTATCATCGAGTTCATTCGTGCGATGCCCAGCATCCCGCTGTGGCTGGCGCTGAGCGCGGCGATTCCCAAAGACTGGCCGGTGACGAGAGTCTATTTTGCCATTACGATCATTCTCTCCTTGATCGGCTGGACCGGGCTGGCGCGAGTGGTGCGCGGGCGCTTTCTTTCATTGCGGGAGGAGGACTTTGTGCAGGCGGCCCGTTTCGCGGGTGCGTCGGAAGGGCGCATCATCCTTCGCCACATGACGCCATCGTTTCTCAGCCATATAATCGCCTCGCTGACGCTGGCTGTGCCGGCGATGATTTTGAGCGAGACCAGTCTCAGCTTCCTTGGCCTGGGCATGCGGCCGCCGGCTCTCAGTTGGGGCGTGCTGCTGCGGGAGGCGCAGAACTTGCAGGCGGTGGTGCTGGCGCCGTGGCTGCTCACCCCTGGGTTGCTGGTGGTGATTGCGGTGCTGGCCTTTAATTTTGTGGGTGACGGGCTGCGCGATGCGGCCGATCCTTATGCACGGTAAGAGACGAGGGCCGGGAAGCAGCTCAGGAGAAAGAGATTCCCAACAGGAGATACACCAGTGATACAGGACACAGAAATATGACGGAGATTGTGGTTGACCCTGCCGAGATTGAGTTCTTCCAGAACAATGGTTACATTCAGTATCACGATTTCTTTTCGCCGGAGGAGATGGCGTCGTTGAGACAGGCGCTGGACAATGCGGTCGCCAGCGAACGCGAGCGAATTCGCGGCGCCGAGATGGGGGGCCGCTTTTCCGAAGACTATGAACGCGTCTTCAATCAGATGGTCAACTTATGGACCGACTATCGGCAGGCGAAAGAGATCGCGTTTGACTCGCGTTTGGGCGAGTACGCGCGCCAGCTGAGCCGATGCAAGCACGTGCGCATCTACCACGACCACGCGATGATCAAGCCTCCGGGCCAGGAGAGTAAGCAGACGAACTGGCACCAGGACGCCCCCTACTGGCCGATGGACCCGGTCGGCGCGCTGTCGGCCTGGATCGCGGTGGACGACGTGAGCGTCGAGAACGGCTGCCTGCATTTTGTGCCCGGCACGCACAAGCACGGCAGGCTGGATCCTATCAGCCTGACTGACGAGGACGACAGCGTCGTGGACCGGTTCAAGGAGCAGGGCTATGAGGCGCCAGAGCCGGTGGCTATGCCGATGCGCGCAGGGGGCTTAACATTTCACCATGGCTGCACCTTTCACTACGCCGGGCCCAACCGTACGGACAAGCCACGACGGGCCTTCGCCATCATTTACATTCCGGACTATACGCGTTTTACGGGAAGCCATGACGCGGCTGGGGCGGCGGAGGAGATGGAGGTGGGCGGCCCCTGGGAGCACGCGATTCATCCGATAGTCGCCGGACAGTGACGAACAGGATGGATAGAGTGACCGTGCTCAGAACAGGTGTAACGGGAGAATTCTGCAAGGGGAGGCTTCGAAAGCCACAGATTGCGCGGACCGATGCTTATCCATATCCAGAGGAGAAGAGTGTCGGATGCATCTACTTGAAGTCATAGTCGAATAGCAAGAAGACGGCTATGTCGCCTATCCAGTTGGCTTGAAGGGCACTGTCGTTGGCGAGGGGGATTCTTGCGAAGAGGCAGTGGCCGACATTCCATCTGCGATTCGGTTTCACATTGAGACCTTCGGAGATGAAGAACCCTGGACGGATGAATAATCCGGAGGCATACATGCGGGCGTGGCCGATGATCAGGCGACCTATCAGAAATAGCTCACAGTAATGGAATGATAGCTGCCATCTGAAGGAGAGAAGCTCGCGCACAGATTCAACTTATCCATTGGAATGCACTGCTTCGGGTCTCATACATCATTCAGCAGAGGTAACTGCTGAGCCATGCTCTACGTGTGTACTGTGTGCGGTCTGGCTGGGGGGATGGACCGTAAGTATTTGTGTAGCGGGCTGGCGATGGTCATGGCGGTGAACGTTGGGCATAAATGGGCGTTGCCTCGCCTGTCTTGCCTGCGCTGGCACATACTTGGAATCTGCCAAGACGCGGGGTGGGGTGGGGGGTTAATCCTGGTCGCAGCGGGTC
>VXOE01000261.1 GCA_009840225.1 Caldilineaceae bacterium SB0662_bin_25
GCCTGCGCGGTCAGCTGTGGAACAGAGGGCGCGGATGCCGCCGGTGTAGGTGTCGAAAGGCCGGCTGCAGTTGCGGTCGGCGCCGGTGTAGCCGTTGACGTCCCGCCAGCCGGTACCTCTTGCGATGCGGTCACAGACGGATACCGGTTCGTCTCCGCACCCAGCCAGCCGCTTGTCCCGCCGGCCGCGTTCACAGCACGGATGGTGTAGAAGTAGGTCGTCCCGGCGGTAACGTTCGTGTGCGTGTAGGAGGTGCCGGTCAGGTTGGCTCCTCCTATCGGTTGCCAGGCGGGTAGCGGATCCCACCACACCATCAGTTCGTAGCGCACCGCGCCCTGCACCTCTGTCCAACGCAGATCGACCGCGTCTGCGCGCGCCTGCGCGGTCAGCTGTGGAACAGAGGGCGCGGATGCCGCCGGTGTAGGTGTCGGCGTTGCCGTCTCAACAGGAACAACGGTGCCGGTGGGCGTGACGGTTTCGGTGGGCGTCACGGTCGGTGTTGCCGTTGGCGTCCAAGTCGGTTGTTCGGGCCTGCGCGTCGGGATTCTGGTGCTGGTTTCGATATGGGTTGGTGTCGGCGTTATGGTTGGTGTGACTGTCGGTGTCTCAGTCGGCGTCGCTGTCGGTCTTGGCGTCGAAGTGTGCGATTTTATGAGCGAGTCCAACTCTGACAAGTGTACATTGCGATGATAGTTGCATATTACCTCGCCAGTGTTAGTGCCGCCGTGGGGATGAGGCCCGGCTGTCCATGGCCCATGCGTGGTAGTTCTAACCGGATTCTCGTCATTATAGGTAACGGTATATCCATACCCATTCGTCTCGTCACCTGCGCAAAAACTGACATAAATATGGCTCGCCATCACAACCGGCGCATCACGCGTCAGCATCGTCATAGCCATCGCGACGATCATGCAGATCGCGACCACTATGGTCCTGTTCATCCTGCCTTCCCTCATTCGACCGCGCATTTTCTCTCTCCTTTTTCGCCACTGCAGAAGCACAGCGTCGACATAGCACTCATGCGTATCGTTCCCAGATCAATCGGTTTCGTTGTTTTGGCGGGGGCAATCCTGAAGCGGATCGGGATCGGTAAAGACGACGACATCCCTGATCACCTGTCCGCCCCTGGTCGTCAGCCAGCGCCGCCGCCTTGCCCCACACCGGCAGTGTTCGATACGCTCTGTCATTCCGCCCTCATATTCATCGGCACGGTGCAGGACCCATTCATGCGTTGCCATCGTTCGCTGTGAAAAGGTCACTGGGATTTTCCTTGTGACCGATCTTGCGGTCATTACAGAGCGCGTTCCCTGTCGCGGGGTGTTCCGGCAAGGCGGCACTGTCGAGGACGAGGTCCGCAGGCGGGGCAGTCTCTATTGGCAGGCCGCATCTCTTAAGTATACAGTTTTAATATGTTATGTGTGTGTTAAACGGGGATTTTTTATGTCATTATTGTGGCAATTTGTCGAAGGTGGTGGGAGAGGGGCCGTACGGGACATATACGCCTGAAGTCGGGGCCGGATGTGGTAGTCCGCGGCCCCTCCAGCCGCACACAGCGGCTCTGAGCGCCTTTTTCAGAGTTTCAGGTGCGGAGAACGGTTTAACTGCTTTTGATCCGCGATATGAACCGGGTACGACTCCGGGATAGGCTAATCACAGTTTCCGGCAGGAACCTCATACCACTGCGTGTACTCGGTCTCAACATACTCGCTGTTATCATCGGACAAAACCGATACGCCCTTGAACTGAATGAATCCACCGCCATGAACGCAGATCGAGACCTCGGTGGTGCCGTCGGCCAGTACTGCCTTGTGGAAATAGATCCAGTTCCGGACAGAGCCGTCAGACGGCGACATGCTAACCTTGAATACATTCCCTTCCTGTCTTACGGCCGATATGCCAAATTCTGGCATGGGCGTAGGGGTTGCCTCTGGCACAGGGGTTGAAATAGTGGGAATGGGCGCGGTTGCGGTTGGGAAGTTGGACCAGGGTCCGAGGGGCTGGTTGTCGGCGTCGATGGCGCGCACAGCGTACTGATAGGTTGTGCCGGGCACGAGGTCGCGGTGGCTGTACGTCGCGGCGGTGAGGTCGCCATTGTCCAGTTGCTGCCAGCCGGGGTCGTCAACGACCTGCGTGTAGAGCACATAACGGGATGCGCCGGGGATTGCGGTCCAGTTGAGTTCGATTGCGTCGCCGGATGCTGTTGCGGACAGTTGCGGTGCAGCGGGAGTGGATTCGGACGGTGTCGGCGTGGGCGTGGCGGTCAAAGCCTCCAGGGTTGCCGTAGCGGTCGCGGTGGGCGTGACAGTGGCTGTCGGCGTTGGCGGTTCCGGCGTGTCGCCCGGTCTCGTCGGTCGTCTGGTGGGACGTCTGGTTGCCGTCGGCGTTGGCGTAACTGTCAATGTGGCCGTCATCGTGACTGTCGGCGGCACCTCCGTTGGCGTTGCGGTCGGCGGCGCAGGCGTGTCCGTGTGAAGGTGCCTCGTTGCCTCAGCCACCCAAAAGGAACGGTTATTTTCACAAGCTTCTTGCGATAAATACGTAAGCCCATCCCCAAAACGCCATCGAGTTTCATTCCCTACTCGAAAGGATGTACATGGTGCAACAGGGGGGATATTATGCGCCCTGCCGACCGGTGTATCGCGCGACAGAATCGTCAGCGTAATCGCGATGATCATACAGATCGCGACCACTATGGTCCTGTTCATCCTGCCTTCCCTCATTCGACCGCGCATTTTCTCTCTCCTTTTTCGCCACTGCAGAAGCACAGCGTCGACATAGCACTCATGCGTATCGTTCCCAGATCAATCGGTTTCGTTGTTTTGGCGGGGGCAATCCTGAAGCGGATCGGGATCGGTAAAGACGACGACATCCCTGATCACCTGTCCGCCCCTGGTCGTCAGCCAGCGCCGCCGCCTTGCCCCACACCGGCAGTGTTCGATACGCTCTGTCATTCCGCCCTCATATTCATCGGCACGGTGCAGGACCCATTCATGCGTTGCCATCGTTCGCTGTGAAAAGGGCATTAAATTTTTCCGTGTGACCGATGGGGCCGGCCGCCGCGGGCCGGACGAGGTCTGGCGCCGGACGGCGGGCAGTTGAATCGCAGCGCCGGGCGAAGTTTTGGTTATTTTCAACTCCACGCGCATCCCCGGAACGAGGCGTCGCGGGGCTGCCGACATACGGCAGCGGGACACAACCGGCCTTGCGGTCAGTGCACGGCGCGTTCCCTGCCTCGGGGCGCTCTTTTCTGCCGGCGCCGTCGAGAATCCAGTCTCCATGCGCGTCCGGGTGGACAGTCTGCGCCGCCCTGATTTTTGCAAAGCAGGATTTGATGCAAGTATACAGCATTTGTGTGTCATTAGTATGACAATGCTGCATTTTCATGTGTTAATTTTGTGCCAATATTGCGACAGGCGGGTTTCAGGCGAGGAAAGAGCGGCAGGGGGCAGGGATTAGGGGCCAGGGACCAGGGTCGAGACAGGATGAATCCCCGCGGGAGGAGCAGGGGCGCCTGCAAGGGACGCGCTGCCGGCGGCGTTCTGGCGACTTCAGTGAACTGCCGAGTACGCGGAGAACGTCTAACTGCTTTGGATCCGCGAAGGGGCGCGAAGGGACACTAAGAACATCTTTTTGTCCGCGGAGAGCATCTAACTTCTTTTGATCCACGGAGGGACACGGAGAGACACGGAGAAGGGCTTAACTTCCTTTGGTCCGCGAAGGGGCGTGAAGGAAGTTGAGTTTGGACGCCATTGCCGGCCAGGAAGGGCGCCGGCAATGCGAGGAGAGGGAGAGGAGGCGCGGGAGAGGGTGTCGGGAATGGACCGAGGTTGAGGGGGAGAGCGGGCCTGGTTCAGGTTATCGGTCGCGGTCGATACTGCAGGGCCTCGGCGAGGTGGGGGGTGTCGATTTCATCTTGGGCGGCGAGGTCGGCGATGGTGCGGGCGAGTTTGAGGATGCGGTGGTAGGCGCGGGCGCTGAGGTCCATCTGGCGGACGGCGGCCTGCATCAGGCTTTTGCCGTTCTCATTGATCTGGCAGTAGCGCTGGACCTCGGCGGGACCCATGTCGCCATTGACGACGATATGGGCTTTGTCCTGGCGGGAGAAGCGGGACTGCTGGCGGGCGCGTGCGTGTTCGACGCGGCGGCGGACGTGGGCGGAGGGCTCACCGGTGTCGAGGCCGGAGAGTTTTTGGAAGGGGACGCGGGCTACGTCTACGTGGAGGTCGATGCGGTCGAGGAGCGGGCCGCTGATGCGGTTCTGGTAGCGCTGAACGGTTGACATGGAGCAGGAGCAGGGTTTGCGGTCGTCGCCGTAGAAGCCGCAGGGGCAGGGGTTCATGGCGGCAACGAACATGAAGTTGGCGGGGAAGGAGAGGGTGCCGGCGGCGCGGCTGATGGTGACGATTTTGTCTTCGAGGGGCTGGCGGAGGCTTTCGAGATTTTTGGCGCCGAACTCGGGCAGCTCATCGAGGAAGAGGACGCCGCGGTGGGCGAGGCTGATCTCGCCGGGGCGGGGCATGGTCCCGCCGCCGACGAGGCCGGCATGGCTGATGGTGTGATGCGGGGCGCGGAAGGGGCGGGCGCGGATGAGGGGGCCGGCGCCGTCGAGTTCGCCGGCGACGGAATAGATGCGTGTGATCTCAAGAGACTCGGAGAGGGTGGCAACGGGCAGAATCGAGGGCAGGGCGCGGGCCATGAGGGTTTTGCCGCTGCCAGGCGGGCCTACCATGCGCACGTTGTGGCTGCCGGCGCAGGCGATTTCCAGGGCGCGCTTGGCGTGCTCCTGGCCGCGAACGTCCTGAAAGTCGACGGCGTGAACGACCTCTTCACCGGGGTCGAAGGTAGTGGCGTTCTGGGGAGGGATCTCCTTCTGCCCGGACAGATGGGCCACGACGTCGGAGAGATGGCCGACGGGGAATACGTCGATGCCCCCGACGAGCGCGGCTTCGGAGGCGTTGGGTTGGGGGATGAAGAGGCGCCGGTAACCGGCCTTTTGGGCCATGGCGGCCATAGACAGGGCGCCGTTTACGGGTCGGACGGAGCCGTCCAGCCCCAGCTCGCCGACGATGAGCGCGTCGTCGAGCTCGGCGAGAACCTGGCGGGTGGCGGCCATGATGCCGAGGGCGATGGGCAGGTCGTAGGCGGGGCCATCTTTGCGGAGGTCGGCGGGGGCAAGGTTAACTGTGAGGCGGTGATGGGGGAAGTGGAATCCGCTATTGGCGATTGCGGAGCGGACGCGTTCGCCGCTTTCGCGTACTGCGGCGCTGGGGAGGCCGACGACGGTCAGCCGTTCGAGCCCGTTGGTGATATCGACTTCGACTTCGATCTGTTCGGCATCCAGACCTACAATGGCACAGCTGCGCACTTTGGCGAGCATTTGGACCTCCGTTGGGGGATAACGAGGCGGCGTATTCGGAATTGTACAGGGGGCTTTGGCGGTTGCAGAGGCCCGGTGTCTATAGTGTAGCCTGAAGCAAGTAACGCGGCAACTGCAAGGGTTGCTGCTTGCGGTGGGCAGGCGTTTGATCGGCGGCTGGAGGGCAGCCACAAGGGCTGCGCCTGCAGACGCTTGGCTTTTGTTCTGCGGCTAAAGGGCAGGCACAAGGCCTGACCCTACCGGAGATTGAGGGGGGGACGGGAGAGGCGTCGTGGATGGAAGCAACTGGGCAGGCACAAGGCCTGACCCTACCGGAGATTGAGGGGGGGACGGGAGAGGCGTCGTGGATGGAAGCAACTGGGCAGGCACTAGGCCTGCCCCTACAGGAGGTTAAAGGGGGGATGGAGTAGGCGGCGTGGATGGGGGTACCTGGGCAGGCACTAGGCCTGCCCCTACAGGAGATAGGGGAGATGGAGAAGGCGTCGTGGATGGAAGTACCTGGGCAGGCACAAGGCCTGCCCCTACCGGAGGTTGAGGGGGGGACGGAGTAGGCGGCGTGGATGGAAGCGCCTGGGCAGGCACAAGGCCTGACCCTACGGGGGATTTATCTGTCGAGGCAGGCGAGCTGCCAGGACCGTTGCAGCGATTCGGCTGTTTCCCTGGCGGCGTCTGCGGGTGGGAGGTCGCGGATACGCTGGTTGAAGGGCTCGACGGTTACGGGGCCGTCGTAGCCGATTGCGTCGAGGGCTTGCAGGAAGCCGGCGATGTCGGTGAGGCCGGTCTCGGCGGGCAGTGTACGTTCGAAGTCGATCTGCTGGTCGGCGGTGCGGCCGGCGACGGCGTCGTTCACGTGGACGTTGACAACCTGTGCGTTGGTGAGGTTGCGCACTTCCGAAACGTCGGTGTGGCTGGTGTAAAGATGAAAAATGTCTACGAGCAGGCCGACCTCGCCTGTACCCAGATCTGCGCCTAACTGCTGGGCTCCCTCCATCGTATGGATGAAGTCGTATTTCTTCTCGTCGCGCAGGGTCTTGGGACCGACCCATTCCAGTCCGAAACGGATACCGTGATCGGCCAGAATCCGGGCGACCGGACGCAGACGCGTGAGGTGGAATTCATAGTTCTCTTCCCAATTGCGGTCGTCATCGGCGGGCGCGATGTAGGTGGATGTACGGACTGCGCCGAGAGATTTGGCCAGCTCGGCCCGGGCGGGCAACTCGGCCAGTCCCTGCCGCCAGCTGTCTTCGTCGTCGCGGTAGGGGAAGGGAAAAGTCCATATTCCGAACTGCAGGTCATTGCGAGCCATCTGTTCGCTAATTGCCTCGACGCCCTGTGTGGCTGCAATTTGCTGAAGTTCGGCGATTGACACATCAAGACCGCCAAAACCGAAACGGACGGCGAGTTGGACGGCTTCGTTGAAGGGCACATTGATGCCCAGCGGACCGGGGCTGAAGTTCGGGAACATGGTCATCTCCTAAAGGGAGCCTGGTGTGAAAGTCTTGGAGTTTTCGAGAGACGCTTCGCCTTGCACTGCGACAGCCAGCAATCAGGCGCCTGAGGCCTACGGCTGGGCGTCCTACGCATCACTGCCCGCTGGATTTCGGCTGCGCAGACCCAGACTGGTGGTGATACCGACAAGGCCGGCGAGGGCGATGATCAGGAAGACCTGTTGGTAGGCCTCGATGGCGGGCAGGCCGCGCTCGAGGGCATTGTAGAGGAGAACACCGGCCAGGGCGGTGCCGATGGCGACGCCAACGAAGCGGATCATACTGTAGACGCCGGCGGCTGTCCCCATTTCGTCGGCGTCGGTTTCGGACATGGCGGCCTGGTGGAGGGCGGCGAGCATTGTGCCGACGCTGAGCCCCTGCAGGGCCAGCAGGGCGAGGACGAAGCCAATATGGGCGCCGGCAGGGAGTTGGGAGAAGAAAAAGACGGCGAGCGCCTGCCCGCTCAGGCCGACGAGAACGGGCCAGCGGCTGCCCCAGCGGTCGGCGGCCTGTCCGCCGAAGCGCACCATGACGGTCATGGCGCCGGGGTTGATGGTCAGGATGAGGCCGAGGTATCCGGGGCTGAGGTCGTGGATATCGACGAGATAGAGTGGAACCAGGAAGCTGGAACCGCCCATAACTAACATGCGCATGGAGGCGCAGAGGGAGGCGGAGCTGAAGTTGCGGTAGCGGAAGAGATTCAGGTTGACGAAGGGTTCGGGGCGGCGTTTTTCCCAGACGAGGAAGGCGACGAAACAGAGCAGCAGCGCGCCCAACAGGCGCCAGTCCTGCAGCGGGGCCACGCCGGTGATGGGGCGGCTGGAGAGATAGAAGAGGCCCATGGTGAGGGCGGCGGCGAGCAGAAGGACGCCGGGCCAGTCGAAAGTGCGCCAGAAGCGGGGGCGCACATTGCTGAGGCCGGCGGGAACCCAGAGTTGTACAGCGAACAGGCCCAGGATGCCGAGCAGGATTGCCGGTCCGAAGGCGGCGCGCCATCCCCAGGCGTCGACGAGGAAGCCGGCGAAGAAGGGTCCGATGGCAGCGGTCAGCGGGCCGATGGAACCCCAGGTGCCGAGGGCTTTGCCTCTTTCTCCTTCGCGAAATATGGTGGCGATGAAGGCCATGCCGAGGGGCATTATGCCGGCGATGCCGAAGCCCTGGACGGCGCGGCCGATCATGAGCCAAGTCAGGTTGGTCGCGAAGAAGGCCATTGCCGATCCGGCGGAGAAGATGGCGATGCCGGCGAGGATGAGGCGGCGGCGGCCCACGCCATCGCTGAGGCGGCCGTAGACGGGCATCAGAATCATGTAGGGCAGGGTAAAGGCGCTGGATGTCCAGGCGACGACGTCGGCGCTCATGACGAAGGCGTCGCGCAGGACGGGGAGGGCCACGCGGCTCATGGAGGAGCTGAGAGGCATGATGGTTGACGGTATCATCAGCGCGTAGAGGATCATCCATGCCTGCTGCGAGGACAATGCCTGCCCT
The DNA here is from genome assembly GCA_009840225.1 of Caldilineaceae bacterium SB0662_bin_25. Lineage (GTDB taxonomy): Bacteria > Chloroflexota > Anaerolineae > Caldilineales > Caldilineaceae > Bin5. The sequence continues at coordinate 8,350 of VXOE01000261.1, forward strand.
GCAGCGGGAACCGGTTCGTCTTCTAGTCCGTTTCTACGGCGTAAGCCAATCCGACGGAGGATGGCAATGGGGGTACTTTCCACGCAGTATACCTTTGCGACCGGGGCGAGAAGTTTCGGCCGGGAGACGTGACTCTTTAGCGGTTCAGGCGGACTTATTTATGATACCTGTTGAGGGCGCAAAGGGTAAATGCGGTTTTGTGTCGATGGGTGTAGTCGAATGCGGGGAGAGAGCGGCTAGTGGCGATTGTCTGAATCGGGATTTGCAGGATTTATATGGATTTACAGGATAGCGGGCGACCGGTTGCTGTCGGTTGGGCGGGTATTTCCTGCGGCGGGTGAAGGGATGGACTGCATGGCGACATGGGTACGAGACGCGGCCAGTCAGGTGGGTGCGGTGCACATTGGGGGTTGGGATTGTTTGCGTGCAATCAGAGAGGCACAGGGCGGGCACAGGGGGTGCTGCTATGGTGTCGATTTGGAATAGGGTGAAGGCGACGTGTGTGGGAGTACGAGGGCAGGCACAAGGCCGGCACCTACGGGGAATACATAGGACTGGGGGGACGTGGTTGGCGAAACACTTTCGACTGGGCACCTGTTACGAATATCGACACCAGGTCGGCGAGGCATGTTGTTGGCCGGGGGCGT
>VXOE01000153.1 GCA_009840225.1 Caldilineaceae bacterium SB0662_bin_25
TGCGGGGGCGGAGCCCCCGCACAAGGGAGGGCCGAATAGGCCCGACCGCCCGGAAAAGCAGGTTCTAGTTTTGAGTTTTCAGTTTTTGGTGAACTGCTTTGTACGTAGTGGTCAGATGGAGGGCTGGGGTCAGTGGTCAGTTGTCAGAGGCGGCGCTTTCTCTGCCTCCGAGTTGAACGCGGAATGGCTATGGTTTCGTTGCTGCCAGAGGTATGCGAGAGCTCGCCCCAATTTTGGGATGCGCCGTTCGGGATGGGGGTGCTTGACGCGGGGCGGGATCGCAGATAGGGTATAGATCCTTTGGACGCGCTCGAACAGGGGCGGCAGCGGAGGCAATCTTCAATCAGACAAACCGGAGGCCTAAAATGAGTCAGTTCGTCGCCGATTTCGAATCCTATATGCCGGATGAATTTGACGGCAAGCCCTATGGGCCGGCCGGTCTGCTTGCCAATGCGGACGAGGCCGGCATTGACGTGAGCGTCGTGTTTCAGGGCGGTGTGCCGGACGATCCGCGGCCCGGGAACGCGGCGGTGCTGGACGCGGTCGAGGGCGAGCCGCGCATTTTGCCCGGCTGTCTGGTCAATCCGACGATGGGGCCGGACGCGCTGGCGGACCTGGAGAGCTGTGTGCGGCGGGGGGCGCGCACGGTGAAGCTGATGGCGGCCGGCCACCGTTACCGTCTGGACAGTGCCGCGGTGGATCCGGTGATGGACCTGGCGCGGTCGCTGGGCATCACGGCGACGATCCACTCGGGTTCCCATATGAGCGGCTGCGCGCCGGAGTACATCGCACACATCGCCAGGAACCATCCTGAGGTCACGATCATTATGGACCACATGGGTTACCGCGAGTGGGTGCGGTCGGCGGTGCAGGCGGCGCAGGAGAACGCCAACATCTATCTGGGGACGACGCTGATCGCGGCGGCGGAGCCGTTTACGATTTCAGGGATTGTGCAGAGTGGGGAGCTGGGTGCGGACCGGATCGTTTTCGGCTCGAATGCGCCGGCGGGGATCGCGACGCATGGGGTGAACGGGATCCGGATGGCCGGGTTTTCGGAGGAGGATGAGGCGCTGGTTCTGGGCGAGAATATGCGGGTTATTTACGATTTGTAGGGCGGGTGAGGGGAGAGTGAAGAGGAGGGAGGAGTGAGAAACACCTTTACTGCCTCGCTCGGGGTGGTGGGTGTCGAGTGGCTGAGTCGTTACTTGTCTTTTAGAGGCGGGGGAGGGTGATGCCGGACTGTTTCTGGTATTTGCCGTTGCGGTCGGCGTAGGAGACTTCGGGGGCTTCGCCTTCGAAGAAGAGGACCTGAGCGATGCCTTCGCCGGCGTAGATGCGGGCCGGGAGGGGGGTGGTGTTGCTGATCTCGATGGTGACGTAGCCTTCCCACTCGGGTTCGAATGGGGTGACGTTGACGATGATGCCGCAGCGGGCGTAGGTTGATTTGCCGACGCAGACGGCGAGCACGTTGCGGGGGATGCGGAAGTACTCGATGGTGCGGGCGAGGGCGAAGCTGTTGGGCGGGATGATGCAGTCGTCGCCGTGGTAGGACTGCAGGGCCTGTTCGTCGATCGCCTTGGGGTCGATGACGGTGAGCTCGCCGGTGGCAGGGGTGAAGATGCGGAAGTCTCTGGCGACGCGGATGTCGTAGCCGAAGCTGCTGAGGCCGTAGGAGATCATGCCGTCGCGTCTTTGGCGGTCTTCGAACGGTTCGATCATGCCGTGTTCGGTGGCCTGCCGGCGGATCCAGTGGTCGGGTTTGATGGAAAGCATGTTTGGGAATTTTGGGATTGGCGATTTAGCTGACTTGCCGTCCCCATCCGATGATTTGTATAGGACGCAGTTACGGGAGGGGGCAAACAGACCAGTTTCCGCAGACAGTATACCACGAAGGAGAGACATAGCGACTCTAGCGGCCGAAACCGGATCAGGATTCGCAGAGCTGGCAAGACGAATAGGATATAATGAATCTTCCATCCAGGTACCGGGCGGGTGTTGACGAGGGTCCGAATTTCGACTCGCGGTCACCCGTTCGGCGATTTTGAACTTTCGACAAGCGCCATGATGCAACTACGCGATTACCAGGAAGACCTGCTATACGGTGTCCAGGTCGCTCTCGCAGAAGAGAAGGCGCGGGTGATGATGCAACTCCCTACCGGTGGAGGCAAGACTATCATCGCGGGGGCTCTGCTGAAAGAGTGGCTCAAGGGCAGCCGCAAAGCCGTGTGGCTGACCCATCGCAAAGAGTTGGTCACGCAGACTCGGGAATTACTGGTCAACGCGAACGTGGCGTCGATTGTCGATGCGCGCTGGACTCCCGGTCACGACGCACCGGCCAGACGAAACGGGGTCGCCATCCTGATGGCCCAGACCGTAAGCCGCCGCACCTCAAGAATGGATGTGTGGCGCAAGTACGGAAGCGATGATCTCATGATTGTTGACGAGGCGCACCATGCCGCCGCGGACGGCTGGACGCGGGCCATGCGACAGTGGCCTGGACGCATATTGGGGATGACCGCCACGCCCTGGCGTCTGGCCCATAAGGAGGGATTCGACCACCTGTTCAGCGCGCTGCTTTGCGGCACCCAGATTATGGACTTGCAATCGGAAAAGCATTTGTGCGACGTCCAGGTGCGAATACCGACTCCTGAATGGATCGTTCGCGGCGGCGAGGTTGACATGACCGGGGAGTACTCAGACGCCGGCATAGAGGAGGCCAATCAGGACCGGCCCGACGTGATGACGGCAGGCGCGCTGAAGTTCTGGCAAGAACATGCTCAGAACCGTCAGACAATCGTGTACGCGGTCTCGGTCAATCACGCCAAAAACCTGGTGCAGGTGTTCAGGAACGCCTGCGTGCCTGCCGCCGCTGTGCTGGGCGATACCAAAGAAGAAAAGCGGTCCACGCTACTCTCCGAATTCAAGAGAGGGGTTCTCAAAGTTCTGGTCAACGTTGCCGTAGCCACCGAGGGTTTTGATCTGCCCGACGCTTCCTGTGTTGTCATCACCCGGCCTACCAAGAGTCTAACTCTCTACTTGCAGATGGTTGGCAGAGGCTTGCGCCCGAAAGAGGATAACGGGAATTGCCTGATTCTTGATCTGGCGGCAAACGCGGAAGTCCACGGGCTGCCCGGGGACGAACGCGAATGGTCCCTGGAACCCCGTGAGGCGGAGGAGGCCGACGGCGACCCCTTGGTTGTCCGCTGTGATCAGTGCGGAACCGTTTCACCGGCCGCCAGCCACAACTGTCAGAACTGTGGCGCACCATTTGGCAAGGCGTGTAGCCGTTGCGGCAGATGGCGCGCGTGGAAGCGCTGGAGCCTGGAAAAGCAGTGCGGCGACGCGCATGAGTTGGTCTGCGATCTGTGTCACCGAGATACTCACATCGCGGCTCACCTGCCCATAAATGAACAACTGGAGACAGCATTGGCAGAATTGGAAGATGAGGAGGCAGAAGTGCCGGTTCCGGGGCATAACAGGCCAGACGATGATTTGGACAATCGGATTCTTGGGCTACTCAAAGAAATGTTGGGGCAGGAGCGGCTGAAAGTTGTGGGCGCTGACGAAGAGCGCCAGCATGAACTGCGTACGGCAATTGAAGAGCGCGAGACACGACTGGCCGACGAGTTCTTATTGGACAATCTGTTTGAAGATCACATTGCCCACCTTCCGGTCAACCGGCGCCCTGAAAGCAACCCACAGAAATACCGCCTGTTTACCAAATGGGAAGACCATCTCCGGTTGGAAGTGGAGGGTTGGAAGAACGAGCTTGCCCGACTGGAAAGCAAGCCCATTGACACGCCGCTGATATTCGATCGAGCAAAGGATCGGGCCATGGGCCTGTTGCGGCGTGCGTCACAAGGCATCGAACCGCTACCCGATGCAAAAGGCTCCGTAAACAAGCCGGTTTCTCGAAAAGGAACGCGTAGACGAATCGATAAAGGTACACCCCGCGTTAATAGCCGACCGTCCGGCGCCAGCAAGAGCATGGCAACACACCCGGATCAACTCAAACGACTCGCACTGGCATTGAACAAAGCCGGGAAAAGTCCGCGACAGGTCGCGGAGGAGTTGTTCGCCAAGGATTTTGGTACCAGGGGAGGCAAACTGATTGGATCGGGGCAAATGGCCCAGATGATTAAACGGTGGACCGTTGCTGAGACTACCGATAACACCTCTAGCCATACCAGGGGCCGGGCACAGAGCCCCCGTTTGAGCATGGACGCGGCGACCGTGAAAACCTTGGCGACCCATTCCGAGGAGATCAAAACCGAAGCCCGCCGCTTGTGGGATGAGGGACAGACTGCAAAACAGATCGCTGTCGCCCTTTTCCACCAAGGGTTCGGTACGAGAGCGGGACACGAATTCGGCCCCGGGCAGATCGCATCCTGGCTGCCCAATCGGAATAGCTAGACAGCCCCAATGGCGCCCGTGACCCTTTTGAAGCAGTTCAGTTCATGGTAAGGGCGGCGTTTCAACCCCTCCTTCCCCAATCCCGATCCGGCGTCAGGTAGATCAGGGGCATACTGATCAGGGTTACCCCGTATTTGACCAGTAGATTGAAGAGGAAGATCTCCATGGCGACGGCCCAGGAGTCGACTAGCTGCGCGCCGAGGAAGGTGAGGGGCGAGAAGGCGATGAGGACGAAGAGCAGGTTGTCGATGGGGACGCTGACGGAGTTGCTGACGAGGACGCGGAGCCACTGGTAACGGGTGGTGACGCGGCTGACGAAGAGGTGGTAGATCTCGGTGTCGATCAGCTCGCTGACGAGCTCGGCGATGATGGAGGCGCAGACGATGCGCCAGAGGGGGGCGAAGATGGCGCTGAATTCGGGGCCGCCGAATGATTGGGGGTCGCTGGGGACGGAGGCCGACCACATGAGATAGAGCACCATGCCCAGGTTGATGACGGCGGCGGCGATGATGAGGACCTGGGCGTTGCGCTTGCCGAGGGTCTTGTGGACGAGGTCGCGCAGGGTGAAGGTAACGGGGTAGACGAAGGTGCCCATGTCGACGGCGAGGCCGGCGACGACGCCGATCTTGAGGCTGGCGATGTCGGCCATCATCTGTGCGGCGATGTAGGCGGCCACGACGACTACGGCCACTTTCGACAGTGCGGACGCGCCTTGATGGAGGCGCGTTTGTTTTGGTAAGGCGCGATCTGACACGATACAATCTCCCTATGTTTTGGTAAGGCGGCAACTTCGACCGCCGGCATTGCTGCCACTGCCTCCCGCGCAGACGGAGTGACGGGGAGAGGCAGGCACCCATTTTAACACGGGGTCGTGTCATCGTCAGGATGGGACGGCCAACAGGGAAGGCGAGAGTCAAACCTATGCCCAAGCGCACTGATATTTCATCGATATTGATCATCGGTTCCGGTCCGATCGTAATCGGGCAGGCGTGCGAGTTCGACTATTCGGGCGCGCAGGCGTGCAAGGCGCTGAAGGCAGAGGGGTACAGGGTGGTGCTGGTCAACTCGAATCCGGCGACGATTATGACCGACCCGGAGATGGCCGACGCCACGTACGTGGAACCGCTTACGGTCGAACTGCTGGAGAAGATCATCGCGGAGGAGCGGCCGGACGCGCTACTGCCGACGGTGGGGGGACAGACCGGGCTCAACCTGGCGGTGGCGCTGGCGGAGCAGGGGATTCTCGATAGGCACGGCGTGGAGCTGATCGGGGCGAATCTGCGGGCGATGCAGGTGGCGGAGGACCGGGACCTGTTCAAGCGGGCGATGACGGAGGTGGGGTTGGAGTCGCCGCGCAGCCGCATCGCGCATTCGCTGGAGGAGGCGCGGGAGATTTTCGAGACGGTGATTGGGCGATTCCCGATTTTCATCCGCCCCAGTTTTACGCTGGGCGGCAGCGGCGCGGGTACTGTTTTTACGCAGGAGGAGTTTGACGAAAAGGTGTCGTGGGGGCTGCGCGAGAGCCCGGTGAATACGGTCCTGGTGGAGGAGTCGCTGATCGGGTGGAAGGAGTATGAGCTGGAGGTGATGCGGGACCGCGCGGACAATTACGTGGTGGTGTGTTCGATTGAGAATCTGGACCCGATGGGCGTTCACACGGGCGACAGCATCACGGTGGCGCCGTCGCAGACGCTGACGGACAAGGAGTATCAGCGGCTGCGGGACCAGGCGCGGCTGGTGATGCGGGCGGTGGGCGTGGAGACGGGGGGCAGCAACGTACAGTTCGCGGTGGATCCGGATTCGGGGCGGGTGGTGGTGATCGAGATGAACCCGCGCGTGTCGCGTTCGAGCGCGCTGGCTTCGAAGGCGACGGGGTTCCCAATTGCCAAGCTGGCGGCCAAGCTGGCGGTCGGTTATACGCTGGATGAGTTGAAGAATGACATTACGCAGGAGACGGTGGCGGCGTTCGAGCCGTCGATCGACTATGTGGTGGTGAAGATCCCGCGGTGGGCGTTTGAGAAGTTTCCCGGCGTGGACCGGGAGCTGGGTCCGCAGATGAAGTCGGTGGGCGAGGTGATGGCGATAGGCCGCACGTTCAAGGAGGCGCTGCAGAAGGGCGTGCGCAGCCTGGAGATTGGGCGGGATGGTCTGGGGCCGCTGACGCGTGACGAAAAGGGGCAACTGAAGGGTTATGCGCCCGACGCCTCGGCCGCGGAGCTGATGCGCGTTCCCAACCGGGACCGGCTGTTTGCGGTCTTCGAGCGCCTGCTGGAGGCCGGGCGGGAAAGTACAGGAGCCGATGGCGGGGCCGCGGACGAGGCGGCGCTGCGCGAATGTTCGGAGATCTACGATCCGTGGTTTGTGGCGCAGATGCAGGAGATCGCGCGTTTCCAGATCGGTATGGAAAGAGCAGGACAGCTGGACGCGTGGACGATGCGGCAGGCGAAGCGGATGGGATTCAGCGATGCGCAGATTGCGCGCATTCTGAATGAAAGGGGCGAGGAGAGAGCGAAGAGAAGAGAGGAGAGAGAGGACGGCGCTCAATTGCCTCAGTGGACTGAGGCTGATGTAAGGGGGTTGCGGGAGCGGATGGGGGTTGTGCCGACGTATCACCAGGTGGATACGTGCGCGGCGGAGTTTGCTGCGTTTACGCCTTATCTTTACAGCAGTTATGAGAGTGAGGGGGAGGCGCCGCCTACGGCGCGTGACAAGGTGATCATTCTGGGGGGCGGGCCGAACCGCATCGGGCAGGGAATCGAGTTCGATTACTGCTGCTGCCATGCCAGTTTTGCGCTGCAGGAGATGGGGTTCGAGACGGTGATGATCAACTGCAACCCGGAGACTGTGAGCACCGATTATGACACGAGCGACCGGCTCTATTTTGAGCCGCTGACACTGGAGGATGTGCTGCATATCTATCAGCGTGAGGCGGAGGGCGGGTCGCAGGTGAAGGTGCTGGTGCAGTATGGGGGGCAGACGCCGCTGAATCTGGCGGCGGGGCTGCAGGCTGCGGGCGTTCCTATCGTGGGCACGCAGCCTGAGGCGATCGAGCTGGCGGAGGACCGCGAGCGGTTCAGCGCGCTGCTGGCTGAGCTGGACATCCCGGCGCCGGACAGCGGGATCGCGCACAGCACGGGGCAGGCGCTGGCGATTGCGGCCCGCATCGGTTATCCGCTGGTGGTGCGGCCGTCATACGTGCTGGGCGGGCGGGCGATGGCGGTCGTGGATGACGAGGAGAGTTTGCGGCATTACATGTCGCAGGCGGTGGACGTGGACCGGGAGATGACGACGAGCGGCCAGGAGGTTGCGATCCTGGTGGACCAGTTTTTGGAGGATGCCTACGAGGTCGACGTCGATGCTGTTGCCGACGGCGAGCGGGTGGTGATCGGGGGCATTTTGCAGCATATCGAGGAGGCGGGCATTCACAGCGGGGACAGCGCGTGCGTGCTGCCGCCGTACAAGATCAGCGGCTATCATCTGAGCATTATACGCGAGTACACGGAGAAGCTGGGGCTGGCGCTGGGCGTGCGGGGGCTGATGAACGTGCAGTACGCGATCAAGGATGACGTGGTGTACGTGATCGAGGTGAACCCGCGCGCCAGCCGGACGGTGCCGTTTGTGAGCAAGGCGACGGGCGTGCCGCTGGCGAAGCTGGCGGCGCGGGTGATGGCGGGCAGGTCGCTGGCGGAGGTGGGGTTGCTGGATGAGCCGGAGGTGCGGGGGTTCTTCGTCAAGGAGGCGGTGCTGCCGTGGAAGAAGCTGAGCGGCGCGGATACGCTGCTGGGGCCGGAGATGCGCTCGACCGGTGAGGTGATGGGGCATGCGCAGAATTTCGGCCACGCTTTTGCCAAGAGCCAACTGGGGGCGGACTACCGGCTGCCTGTCGACGGCGGGGTGCTGATCACGGTGAACGACTACGATAAGGGTGCGGCGCTCAAGCTGGCGCGCGACTTCAGCCGCATGGGTTTCGACTTGTACGCGACACAGGGCACGGCGGCGCTGATCCAGCGGGTGGGGCTGCCGGTGGTCGTGCTCAACAAGGCCGCGACCATGGAGGCACCTCTTCACAGTGCGGACAACGGAGCGTACACGACCCTGGACGCGATGCGGGACGGGAAGATCGGTCTGATCATCAACACGCCGCTGGGGCCGCACAGTCGCGCTGACGGACAGCGGATACGTACGCTGGCCACGCGCATGGAGATCCCGTTGATCACGACGCTGTCGGCGGCGCAGGCGGCGGTGAACGGCATCCGCGCGATGATGGCGGCCGAGTTGGATGTGCGCAGTCTGCAGGCGCATTATGACCGAGGGTACAGCTGATCACCCGGTTTTTTGGCAGCTACTAAGCCATGTTCTGTGTGTACTGTGTGCGGTCTGTCTGGGGGGAATGTGCCGCCAGTATTTCTGTAGCGGGCTGGCGATGGTCATAGCGGTGAACGTAGGGTAGATTTGGGAGTTGCCTCGTCTGTCTTGTCTGCGCTGGCAGATACTCGGAATCGGCCAAGACGCGGGGTGGGGTGGGGG
>VXOE01000277.1 GCA_009840225.1 Caldilineaceae bacterium SB0662_bin_25
CCGCACAAGGGAGGGCCGAATAGGCCCGACCGCCCAAAACTGCAGTGGTCAGTGGCCAGTAGTCAGTGGTCAGTGGCGAGGGGAGAGGGCCGCGAAGCGACAGTGGCTGTGCAGCCATTAGGAACTGAAAACTGACTACTACAAGCCGCAGTCTAACGGCCGGCGAGCCCGGTGAACTGCGCGCCCTGGACGAACTGGCGCTGGGCGAAGAAGAAGAGGAGGATGACCGGCAGGATGGTGATCATCGACGCGGCCATGACGAGGTGCCAGAAGTTGCCGAAGCGGCCTTTGAACCAGAGGAGCCCGAGGGGAAGGGTGTACATTTCGCTCTTGGAAATGTAGATGAGCGGCTCCATGAAGGCGTTGTAGTGCTGCAGGAAGGCGAAGATGGTGATCGTGGCGACGGCCGGGCCGCAGAGGGGCGCGATCACCTGCCAGAGGATGCGGAAGTTGGAGGCGCCGTCGATCTTGGCGGCCTCGTCCAGCTCCAGGGGCAGGGTCAGCATGTACTGGCGCATGAGGAAGATGTAGAAGGCGGCGCCAAACCAGGCCGGCACCCACAGCGGGTAGAAGGTCCCCACCCAGTTGATCTCTTTGAAGATGATGAAGACCGGGATCATCGTTACCACGGCGGGCAGCATCATCGTCGCCAGCAGAACGGTGAAGACAAAGTCGCGCCCCGGCCAGCGCAGGCGCGAGAGTCCGTATGCGACCGTCAGCGAACTCAGCACCATGCCGGCCGTCCCCATGATCGAGACGAAAAAGGAGTTGCGGATGAAGAGATGGAAGGGCAGGCGTCTGAAGACCTCGAAATAGTTATCCCATTTGGGCTCGGTTGGGATCCATTCGATCGGCGTGATGAAGACCTGGCCGGGCAGTTTGAGTGACGTGCTGACCACCCAGGCCAGCGGCATGAGGAAGGTGAGCCCCAGGGCGATCATCGCGATGTGCAGGACAAGATGACCGATCCTCGTCTGCGTTTTTCGGGATTGGAGCAGGGTTGGTCTTGCAGTCATAACGTAAATCGGCGGCCGGCGGCCGGTCCTTCGTCTCCTCTATAGTCTGCCTTCATAGTAGACCCAGCGGTTGGCAAAGAAGAACTGGATCGCGGTGAAGGCCATGATGATCAGGAACAGGATCCAGGCCAGCGAGGCGGCATAGCCCATCCGGAACAGCTCGAAGGCGTTGCGGTAAATGTAGAGCACCATGAAGAGGGTGGCGTTCTGCGGGCCGCCGTCGGTCATGATGAAGACGGTTGTGAAGACCTGGAAGCTGGCGATAATGCCGATGATCATGTTGAAGAAGATGATCGGCGAGATGATCGGGATGGTTACGTTAAGGAAGCGCCGCCAGGCGTTGGCGCCGTCGATCTCGGCGGCCTCCTGCAGCTCCTGCGGCACCCCCTGCAGGCCGGCGAGGAAGATGATCATCTGGAAGCCGGTCAGCCACAGGCTCATGATGATGAGGGCGGGTTTGGCCCAGGCCGGCTCGAAAAGCCAGTTGATGGGCCCCAGCCCAAACCAGTGCAACACCTCGTTGAGCACGCCGAACTCGGGGTTGAGGATCTGGACCCAGACGACGGCAAAGGCGACAGCAGGGGTGATGGAGGGCAGGTAGTAGACGGTGCGATAGACGCTGAGCCCGCGGATCTGCTGGTTGAGCATCACAGCCAGCGCGAACGCGACCACCAGCTGCAGCGGGACGCCGATGAAGGTGTAGTAGGCGGTGTTGACGAGCGACTTGCCCACGAGCGGGTCGTTCAACATGCGCTCGAAATGGCCCGTCCCGATGAATCTGGGCGGCGCCAGCATGTTCCACTTGTGCAGGATCAGAAAAACGGAGTAGAGCATCGGCCCGACCCAGAGCGCGAGCACGCCGAAGATGAAGGGACTGGTGAAGAGCAGACCGTCGCGCAGGTCGCGGCGTTGGGCCGCGGACATGCGGCGCCGGGTCTGCGGCTGTGTCTGGATTCCGGGTGTCGATGTGGTGGCTGTCAAAGAGGCGTACTCCCAGATTGACGAGGAATCGGCGGCCAGTAACCGGTTACTGGCCGCCGGGCACTGATTAAGCGCGGTCGGCCCAGTACTGATCCAGGTGTGTCTGGATTTCCGGCTGCGCGATCGCGAGCGCTTCGGCAGCCGACTGGGTCTGGCCCAGCAGCTTGTCCCACAGGACGGTGATCGGGCCGCCGCCGTAGGCCTGAAGCTGTGAACCTTCACCGAAGATCACGGAGATCGAGCTTTCGCGCATCGTGTTGGCGAAAGCATCGGTGTTTTCGAAACCATAGACACCGGAGGCGATGTCGCCCCAGATATTGGCGATGTTGTCGGGCGTGCCGCACATGCGGCCGCCGTTGGCGATGATGGTCTGGCCTTCTTCGCCGAGGATGAACTTGATGAGGTCCCAGCCCTCATCCTTGTGCGCGGAAGGTGATGTGATCACATGGCCGTGCACGTGGCCGAAGGTGAAGTTGGTGTCAGCCGTACCCGTCGGCGCCTCAATCACGTCGAAATTGATGCCCTCTTCGGTTGTGGCCAGTTCGCCCTGCAGGCGAGGCATCACCCACGGACCTTCCAGGTACATGGCAACGCGGCCGGTATCGACACCGACGCCGCCGCCCTCGACCACCTCCGGACCGGGGCTCCAGTCGTTGGCGATCGCATCGTAGACCAGATACTGCAGCGCAGAGGCGATGTCCTCGTTATCCCAGTAGGCCTCGGTCGGCTCGGTAATGCGGTCCCATTCAATATGACCGTTGCGGCGCATGAAGGTGGTGCTGCGGCCGTAGGCGCCGTTCCAGCCCTGTGCCTGGCCCCAACCATAGAACTTGGTGCCGTCCTCTTCATAGGAGAGGTCCTGAATGATCTGCTGGAACTCTTCCCACTTCCAGCCCGGTTGTGGATGGGCGACGCCCTTCTTGTCGAAGAGGTCCTTGTTGTAATAGATGACCAGCGAGCCGGTGTCGGTGGGGGTCATGTAGCGGCCGCCCTGCCACAGCGTCTGGTTGTCGTAGTTTTCGCCGCCGGGGAAGAAGTCATCGGCGCCGTCACGAGCGATATAGTCGCTCATGTCATAAATCACCTGGTTTTCGGCGTAGGCCTGCCATATCCAGCCCTGGAAGTAGAGGACATCGGCGGAGTCGTCCGCGGCAAAGTTGGCCTGGATCTTCTCATAGTAGCCGCCGGGGTACTGCTCCACGGAGACGCTTACGCCTTCGTTCTGCGCCATGTAGGCGTTGACCATGTTCTCATAGACGACCGCATCCTGGACGTCAGCCCAGGCCGAGAGGCGCATCTCGATCATCTCCATGCTGGCGCCTGCGTCACCGCCGCTGTCGCCGGCCGGGGCTGCTGCCGGGGCCGCGCAGGCCGCCAACAGTGTTCCGCCAACCGTCAGGGCGCCTGCCTTGAGGAAAGATCGCCGGCTGATGGCGTTGTGTTGCAACTTGGACATTGATTTGACTCCTCTTGTTTGTGAAAAGAGAATAGATATAACTTTTTGAACCTGTGTAGACGCTATGGCGTTGGGATCTCTAGATTTCTACAGATCTTTCTCACCAGAAACCTGTTCAGTTCCCGGTGTCTTGGCACAGCAGACGATTTTCGCGTTCTGCGATTCACATAGATCGTATGGGCACTGCCCTCCCTGAGAAACTCACAGCCATTATCTTCAAGATGACGTATGAAATCCCGTCTCTTCATATCTGCACGACAACAGATTCACGAATCACCTCTTCTTGCATTTCGGCAATGGATTCCTCTGCGAGGACGCGATTCGCCTCCAGAGTCATGATGATGGCTTCTTGCAGATTCGCTTTGGCCTCTTCAAGCGTTTCCCCTTGCGTATTGGCGCCGGGCAGTTCTTCAACGAACCCGATGTAGCCCTCGGGCACTTTTATGAAAACCGCGCTGAATTTCATACAGGAATCCTTCCATTGCGTTGTTTCAGCAGACGCAGCAAATAATCGCGCGCGTTCAATCCTCTTCCTTTTTCGTCGGCCACTGGCAGCCGCCTTCCCGGTCCGGGCGGATGTGCGAGAAGGACACATCTTCCGTGCCCTTCCAGGCATAGGGGTCGCGCCCGGCGACCATCACGATGTCGCGGAAGTCGAAGCTGGCTACGCCCAATGGGGCGTCGCCCGGATAGCGCCAGGGCAACAGCGATTCGGCGCTCATGTAGTGGTTGACGAGCGCGCGGCGGAACCCGCTCGCGGCCCGGTTGGGCAGGGAGCGGTGCAGCAGATAGCCGTTGAAGAAGATGATGCTGCCGGCGGTCACTTCGACCGGTACGGCGTCGTCGTCGGTGTAGGGGAAATCATAGGCCTCCACCACACAGTCGAAGCGCTCGTCATCGTGCTCCTTGGCCGGCCAGATCAGGCCGTTGGCGTGCGAGCCGGGGATGACCCAGAGGCAGCCGTTCTCGACGGTGGCGTCATCGAGCGCGATCCAGGCGGCGTTCAGGGAGCGGTCGCGCGTCGGGATGAAGGCTTCGTCCTGGTGCCAGGCCTGGCCCGGCTTGCCGGCCGACTTGACGAAGAGCATTGACTGCATGCTCTTGACGTTGGGGCCGATCACGCGCGTCAGCACGTCACAGATCGACGGATGCGCGAGCGTGTCGAACATCAGCTGTGAGAGCTTGTGCGGGAAATGGACGCAGAGCGTGCGCTGGATCACCTCGTCGTCGCTGTCGTCGGGGCCGACGGGCGGCAGGCCGTTGACTTCGCCCATCTCGCCGCGGCAGATGTGCACGGTCTCGTCACGCAATGCCTGCACCTCGTCCGGCGTCAGCGCGTCCGGCAGCGCCAGGAAGCCGTTTTCACGGAAGGAGGCGGCGTGTTCAGCGGTGATTTCCGGCCGCGTCACCGTGTCCGCGGGGGCGTCCATCGTTGCTGTCAGAGTCATGGGATTGTTCCTGTGTCTGAACGGCGGTGTTTTGTGTGCTGTTGCCAACGATGCCGCAGGGCGGGATCCTGGGCGGTCGTTAGGATTTGAAGAAGGGAATGGGTTGGATTATACGGGGGGAGGGGGAATGGTGTCAAGATTTTGGGGTGGGTGTTGGCCTGGAAGGGTGATCCCTGCTTCTCTTGTTCCAACCGTGTCTTCGGCAAGGGCCAAGAGCATGATGCAGCGTCGCAAGTCAGTTGTCCCTCGTCGATCTGTCCAGGCGGCCAGGGTCTCGCAATGCCTGATTCAGAAAACTGTCTGACCAGCGATAACCGGATCTGGTTAGCGACGGCGCCGGAACTGGTCCATATAAGCGAGACAACCCCTATCGGTAACCGCTATACTGAATGAGCGAACATAGTTTCTGCCTCAATGCAGGTAGCACCGTCAGTTGGTCCGTTTCTTACCATTCCTGGCAGAAAGCTAACGTCAACGGGACCTGGTCAACTGTCGGTGTTGTGGTAGTAAAGATGCTACCCATGAGTCCGTCTTTTTGTGGACGAATGCCTGGGGCGTTGCAGCGCTGTCGGGCGTTACGATCTGTCCCCTCATTTCAACACACTATCGAAAAGGTGCCATTATGAAACGCATTACCCGCCTCGTTAATGTCTTCACGCTGTTCGCCCCGTTGCCTGCCGCTCTGCTGGCAAAGAACGAGCAGCGCACCCTCGCCGGCCCGGCCGGGTAGTTCGCTGCCCTGGTCGACCGCGTCGCCACAGTCGAAGCCAAACTCGAACCCGTCACCACCGACGGCGGCCTTTGCGTCCAGAACGCCGGGCGCCAGCCGCAGCGCGAAACCGTGACCTGGCACCTTGACAACTTCGAGGTGCACCTTAGCTCGTCACTGCTCTCGCCTGAGGCCACTACCTGTCGCTTTAGCAGTGCGGCACTGGCTGCAAGCTGACGATTCGCTGCCCGGCGAGTACAAAACTGTATCTGTTTCGTGTCAGGAATCTGAAGTGGAGAGAGATGTACATGGAGTTTCTACCGCTAGTTTTGGCGCTAGTCATGTTCGCCGTCTCGGCCGTGGTAGCTGCCTCGACCAGGGGGCTCGGACGTCCTGTGCTCTGGTTCTGTTTGGGGCTGCTTTTTGGCCCGTTCGGCCTGCTCTGGACGCTGCTCGCGCGGCCGCCGGGCAGGCCATGTCGGTACTGCCGGGAGCACGTGAGAGATTGGGCGCTCGTCTGCCCCCACTGTACCAAGGATCTGGCTGACGCTTGAAGACTGCGACTTCGTAGCTCAAATTCCCCCGAGGTAAGGTCCCGACGCTCATAGGCGTCAGGACCTTACCCACTTCATGGCACGAAGACGCTGACCTATGGCCATCCATCCCCAAACGTGTGCTCTCTGCTCCCGACTGGCCTGCTATCAGCCGCGCGTGCACCTCCACCTCCTCTTACAACTGCCCGGCGCCGATCTTCCTGATCCGGGAGGGTGATGCGCCGAAACCGGTAGATCGCGGCGGGTCAAGGCGCACCCGCGCAGAGTAATCTATAGAGGAAGAATCATACTGATGACACGGTGCCATGAAGGGGAATGCAGCGATGATGAGAGCCTTCATGCCCGGACTGCTACTTTTCGTCGCAGGCGCCGCCGTCTTGAGTCTCTCCTCCTTCGCGAGGGGACCATCTTTTACCCCATCTACAGGTTCGTCCCCGCCAGTAATCGGCGAAGAACCGGCTCTGAAACAGCATATCAGCCAGGAAGAGATCGAAGCGGGCCGCTTTACTCTCGAAGAGCTGATCAGGCACGGACGCGCTGTCTTCACCGCCAGTTTCAACACACTTGACGGCGCAGGCCGTCCCGAGATGACAGGAACAGGCCAGCCGCGCAAGAGGAGGATGATACCGGACAACTTCAATCGCATCTCAGCGCCCGACGCAAATTCATGTTTGGGCTGCCACAATCTCCCGGCCATAGGCGGCGGCGGTGATAACGTGGCCAATGTGTTCGTAATGGGACAGCGGAATCCCTTCGTCAACTTCGATGGCGACCCGGTAGAGAACGGGCCGAATCAGACCCTCAAGACTGTGGGCAACGAACGCAACACGGTCAGCATTTTCGGCGCCGGCTTTATCGAGCTGCTGGCCCGTGAGATGACGATCGATCTGCATGCACTGCGCGCGGCGGCGCTCAGCCAGGCCATCAGCACGGGCCGGGAGGCCACCGTCGAACTGGTGACCAAGGGTGTCCATTTCGGCACGCTCACAAGCTATCCTGACGGTTCAGTAGACACTGCCCGTGTCGAAGGCGTGGATGCCGACCTGATCATCCGCCCCTTTCATCAGAAAGGCGCGGCTGTGTCTCTGCGTGAGTTTTCCAACAACGCCATGAATCATCATCACGGCATGTTGTCGACCGAGCGGTTCGGTGAGGACAACGACCTGGACGCCGACGGCCGCGTAAATGAGCTGACCGTGGGTGATATCACCGCGCTGACCCTGTTCCAGGCAACGCTGCCCGCCCCAATACAGGTGGCCCCCGCTACCCAGGTCGAAAGAGAGGCCGCTGCGCGCGGGCGCATCATCTTCGACCGGATCGGCTGTTCCGAGTGCCACATTCCGGAGATGCCGCTCGCCAGCCTTGAATTTGTCGAACCGGGTCCGTACAATCCGCCGAACAACCTGCGGCCCGAGAATGTCAATGCTACCTACCAAGTGGACCTGTCGCCCTACATAGAGAACGTGAAACAGGACGAAGAAGGAAACTTCCTCATCCCTGTCTTTACCGACCTGAAGAGGCACGATATGGGTGAGATTCTCGACACGGAAGTAAATGTGCAGGGCGGGATCCCTACACAGTTCTGGCTGACGAGAAAGCTGTGGGGCTTCGCTTCGGAGCCGCCCTTCCTGCACCATGGACGGGCCACATTGATCTCCGAAGCCATCCTGGCGCACGGCGGCGAAGCGCTGGAGCCAAGGAACGCATTTGCCAGCCTGAAGCAGGCGCGGCAGGCGGAGTTACTGGAATTCCTGCTGACTCTTCAGATAGACGGCGGCGAGCAGTAGACGGGCGTTACCCGCCGAGAGGAAGTGAGGGGTAACAGAAGAACGACGCGGCAGGTTCGCAAGCCACCCACTACCCACACAAATCCCCGATCAACCGCGTATACACCTCCACCGCCTCATGCAGCTGCTCGACCGCGATCCACTCGCCGACGGTGTGGGCCTGGTCGATGTTGCCGGGGCCGAGCACCAGCGCGTCCATATAGTTCTGATAGCACGTGGCTTCGGTGCCGTAGGGAACGGTGACCGCGCGCGGCGCGCCGGTCGCGCGGCAGGCCGCATGCGCCAGCGGGCCGTCCGCGTCGGCAAAAAACGCGCCGCCGCCGCTGTGGGACACGTCCAGGCCGTGCGCTTCCGCCCGCTTCACGACCATCTGCATCGCCTCCTCGAAGCAGGCATCGGGCATGGCGCGCAGTTTGAGGGTGGCGACCGTTCGCGCTGCGGTCACGTTGGATGCCGTGCCGCCGTCGTTGATCACCAGGTTGAAGCCGTTGGTGGGCGGGTCGAAGAGCGGGTTCTGGAAGCGTTTATCCGTGCGGAAGGTCTGCGCCAGCTCCGCCATCTCCGCCAGGAACGGGGCGATCTTGAAGTTGGCCGACTCACCCTTGTCGGTGCTGGTGTGCGCGGCGACCCCGTGCGCGGTGACGGTGATGCCGGCGCCTCCCTTATGCGCGTAGACCGGCTGCAGCTGCGATGGCTCGCAGACGATGCAGTATTGGGGCCAGCCGCTCGTCAACGTCTGCGAACGCTTGACAATATCGTGGGCGCCCACGTGCGCCCGTTCCTCGTCCGCGGTGACGGCGATGACCAGCGGCTGCTCCAGGTCGGAAGCGTCGAACCGGTAGCCCGCGGCAATCGATGCGGCCAGGGGCCCTTTCATGTCGGCCGAGCCGCGACCCACCAGGCGGCCATCTTCCAGTACCGGCGTGAAGGGATCCCAGCCAGCGTCGCCCGGCACCGTGTCCGAATGGCTGAACAGGCCCAGCC
>VXOE01000107.1 GCA_009840225.1 Caldilineaceae bacterium SB0662_bin_25
CCAGCCCGACCACGTCCCGCCAGTCCCATCAGGTCCCCTTACGTGCCGGCCTTGTTCCTGCCCTCGCACCCGCCCCAACAGACGGACTCCACAGTAAGTCCAGGCATGGGGCCTGCACTGCCTCTCGCTACAAGACGTTAACTGATTTCAGCCACCGCCGGCACTGATTCCCCGCCAGACTATCCCCACCCCAAATCTGAAATGCACCCGACGGCACCGCACTCTTGCAATATCTAGTTCGATGCCGTACAATTCTGCTTATGACAAAAGTCAGCTCTGCAGTCCATCCCAGTTCACAGTGTTCGAGTCCGGCAAACGGCCTGTCCAACGCGCCCAATGACGCCGACTCGCGACAGACGCCAGATGAAATGGTCGGCTTCCGCGAGCTTCTGGCCGAGTCCGGCCTGGATCATGTGCACGGGATGGAAGTCTTGCGGCTGATCAAGATGTGCGCCGGAGCCTACGACCGTATTCTGGGCGAGCGCATGCGCGATGAAGAAATCTCTCTGCCCCAATGGCGTGTCCTTATCCGCCTCTACCTGGCAGAACGCAATGGTCAGGCCGCCCTCACGCCTACAGACTTGGCACACAGCCAGCGTTTGAGCAAAAATACGATCAGCGCCCACCTGCGGGCCTTGGAGAAATCGCGCCTCATCGAACGCCAGCTGGACCCGAACGACCTGCGGGCCTTCCTTATCCGTCTGACGACTTACGGCAGGAGCCTGGTCCGCACGCGTACACCTCAGCATTTCGAATTTCTCAACGAGCTGATCGCGCAGCTCTCGCTCGAAGAGTGCGAACTGTTGCAGGGCTTGCTGACTAAACTGGTTGACTCGCTGCAACGGGAACGCGAACCCGCCATCGGCTTGTAGGCGCCGGTGATCGAACCGCTGCAACCTGACTCTCTGCCCTAGGAGTGGCATGTGAACCAACGAAGACCATTCAGTAGACCTGGCGGCGGCCCCGGTGGACCGGGAGGACCGCGCGAGGGCGGCGGTAGCATGAAAGACTTGGGCCGCTCCATGCACTATCTGGGTCGCTACAAGGTCATCACATCGCTGGCCTATGCCGCCCTGTTTATCAGCATCGGGGCACAACTTATCGTTCCCCAGCTGGTGCAAAATGTCCTTGACGCCGTAACCGACAGCGTGTTCGCCCGGCAGATCCTTGCCCTGCCCGATTCGGAACGCGCCGCCGCGATTGAGCAGCTTCCCCTCTCCGTCGACCAGCTGACCGAACGTGCTGTCAGTGCCGAGGGGCCCATCTACTGGGCAATGGTCTTCATCGTTGTCTTTTCCCTGGCGCGCGGGCTCTTCGCCTTCGCACAGGCCTTCCTGGCTCAGAAGGTGAGCCAGGACCTGGCATTCGATTTCCGCAACGAGCTGTTTGAAAAGATTCAGCGCCTCTCTTTCAGCTACCATGACCGCAATCGTACCGGCCAGCTGATGATCCGCGCCACCGACGATGTCGAAAAGCTCCGCATGTTTATCGGCCAGGGCATGTTGCTCGCCGTCCAGTCCATCGTTCTGCTCATCGGCTCGCTCGCCGTGCTGGCCTTCACCAACCTGACGCTGACCCTGATCATCCTCCCGGTTCTGCCCGTGGCGCTCATCCTCTTCATGGTCTTCGGCTCCGTCGCCCAATCACTGTTCGGCGAGATCCAGCGCCGGCTCTCGACGCTCAACGAGATCCTTCAGGAAAACCTGGCCGGCATTCGCGTCGTCATGGCCTTTGTGCGCGAAAGAGAGGAACAGGACAGGTTCGACAACGCCGCCGAACGGCTCATGGATCAGCACATTCGCGTTTCGAAAATCTTCAGCTTCCTCTTCCCCTTCATCTTTCTGATCTCTAACCTGGGTCAGGCCGCCGTCGTCTACTGGGGCGGACGCCAGATCCTCTTCGATACGCTCACGCTGGGTGAATGGCAAAAATTCTCCCTCTATCTCATCTATGTCTTCTTCCCCGTAGGCCAGCTCGGCTTTATCGTCGCCCAGATGAGCCAGGCCAGCGCCAGCGCCAAACGCATATTCGAAATCCTCGACGCTGAAAACGAAGTCACAGACAAACCAGGCGCACAACCTATGTCGCAGGTGCACGGCCGCGTTAGCTTTACCGACGTGACCTTCCGCTACTTCAATAGCAGTGAACCTGTCCTCCAGAACGTCTCCTTCGAGGCCCAGCCAGGCGAGACCGTCGCCCTCTTGGGGGGAACCGGTAGCGGCAAGTCGACCATTATCAACCTTATCCCCCGTTTCTACGACGTGAGCGAAGGCCGCGTCCTCATCGATGACTGGGATGTGCGCGATGTCACCCTGGACAGCATGAGGCGTCAGATCGGCATCGTGCTGCAGGAGACCAATCTCTTTACCGGTACCATTCGCGACAACATCGCCTTTGGCCGCCCCGACGCCACCGACGCCGAAGTCGAGGCAGCCGCCACGGCCGCCGCCGCCCACGACTTCATCGTCAGCTTCCCCGACGGCTATCAGACTGCCGTAGGAGAGCGCGGTACAACCCTGTCCGGCGGCCAAAAGCAGCGCGTCGCCATCGCCCGCGCCCTCCTGACCGACCCGCGCATCCTCATCCTCGACGACTCCACCAGCAGCGTCGATGTCGCCACCGAGGTGCTCATCCAAAATGCCCTCGACCGGCTTATGGTGGGACGCACCAGCTTTGTCATCGCACAGCGCATCAGCACCGTCGTCAACGCCGACCAGATCCTTGTCCTTGATAGAGGCCGCATCGTCGACCGCGGCAACCACGAAGAGCTGATGCGCACCAGCGCAATCTACACCGACATCTACCACAGCCAGTTGGTCGAAGACGCAGCTGTCGAGGAGGAAGCGCCGCTGTTCGCGGAAGTATAGTACCCCGCCGGCAGCAGCAGACCATGATACGCATTATATCTCCCAGGAGCGTGCCCGATGTTCGGTGACCGCATGTTACGGCAGGAGACGCTGAAGCCCAAGAGCGTCGGCGCCACTCTGGCCCGTTTCAGTAGATACTTTCGCCCCTACTGGTTCGGCCTGACCCTCGTCACCGTACTGATGGCAGTCAACGCCTATACCCAGGTGATCGGCCCCGTCCTGATCGGCCAGGCAGTGGACTGCTTTCTGGCCCCCGCCGCCTTCGGCGAAGCCGGCGGACAGAGCAGAGGTCTTCAACTCCCGGCACAGAGCGAGCCGCAGACGGAAACCGACAGCCAGGCCAACTGCTGGTATGCTCCGGAGGTCGCCCTGGGCGATCCCAGCCGCAATGACCTGCTGCGCGGCCTCCTCAACATCACGTTGGTCATTACCGCCTACTATCTGGTCGGATCCGTCACCGGCGGTTTGATGTTCTTCAGCATGAGTTGGACCGGCCATCACGTCCTGCGCCGCCTGCGCGTCCGCCTCTTTAACCACCTCCATCGCCTCTCTCTCGGCTTCTACACCCGCAACGAGACCGGCGATCTCATGAGTCGCATTACCAACGACTCAGATACGATCCAGCAAGTCGTTAGCTTTGCCCTCGTGCAGGTGCTGAGCAGCGTCCTGCTCATCCTCTGGATCGTCTGGCAGATGGTCGTATTGAACTGGGCCTACGCCCTCATCAGCCTCAGCGTTGTGCCCCTCATGGGCTTGGCGACCCTCTGGTTCAGCACTCAAGCCCGCAAAGCCTTTCGCGTCACCCGCCAGAGCATCGGCGACGTCAACGCAGAGCTGGAGGAGGGCATCTCCGGCGTGCGCGAGGTCCAGGCCTTCAGCCGCGAGGAAACCAACATCGAGCAGTTCCGCCAAAGCAATGCCGTCAACCGCGACGCCAATGTCAAGGCTGTTGCCTACACCTCTGCCCTGGCGCCCACACTTGAAGCGCTCGGATTCCTGGGCATCGCCGTCGTCGTTGGCGTCGGCGGCGTGATGCTCCTGCGCGGTCAGACACTGGCGGGTTCGGCCATCTCCCTCGGCCTGATCGTCACCTTCTTGGGTTATGCCCAGCGCTTCAACATGCCCATCTCTCAGATCAGCGTCATGTGGACCAATATCCAGAGCGCCATCGCCGGCGTGGAGCGTATCTTTGAGCTGATGGACGAAGTCCCGGAAGTGCAGGAGAAACTCGGCGCCCGGCCAATGCCCGCAATCAAGGGCGCCGTTTCCCTGCAAAACGTTAAAGCCGAATACGTGCCCGGGGAACCGGTCCTCAAAGGGATCAACCTGAACGCCCGTCCTGGCGAGACGGTGGCCATCGTCGGACCGACCGGCGCCGGTAAGACGACCATTATCAATCTGATCCCTCGCTTCTGGGACGTCACCGGCGGGGCCGTGCGCATCGACGGTCTCGATGTGCGTGACGTACAGCTGTACAGCCTGCGCGAGCAGATCGGCATCGTCCTCCAGGATACTTACCTGTTCAGCAGTTCGGTGATGGACAATATCCGCTTCAGCCGCGCCAACGCCTCCGACGACGAAGTTATCGCCGCCGCAAAACTGGCCCAGGCGCACGACTTTATTCAGCGGTTGCCCGATGGCTACGAAACTGTTCTCGGCGAACGCGGCGCCGGCCTCAGCCAGGGACAGCGTCAGCTCCTCGCCATCGCCCGCGCCGCACTGGCCGACCCCCGTATCCTCATCCTTGACGAGGCCACCAGCAGCGTCGACACCCGCACCGAGCAGAGGATCCAGGCCGCACTCAACGACCTGCTGAAAGGACGCACCAGCTTCGTGATCGCACACCGCCTCAGCACAATCCGCAGCGCCGACCAGGTTCTGGTGCTGCAAGACGGTGAGATAATCGAACGGGGCACACACGAAGGGCTGCTTGCCCAGCGCGGCTTCTACTACGAACTCTACATGAACCAGTTCCGCCGCCAGGAAGATCTCCCTGTGCAGCCCAACGGAAGCCGTCCGCCTGCCAGTCCAGTTAGAGTTCCTGCGAGACCGGCCACCTGAGGCAACACGAACAACCCAGACCAATGCTCCGGGTATTCCGAACTCCCTGTTGGTTGCCAATCTTGTCCAGTTGAGATCGCCGGGAACCTGCCCTCACTGACCTCCCACTCTTATCCCCTGCCCCTGCGGCCTCCCCAACCCTGACCGCTCAACGTCGGCCTGACGGCACGCGAGTACGATCGCACCTGGTTCATGGCAAGTGCCGGCAATCACCGCAATGCCGGAGCGCCGGCGAACCGCCTCGCGTCCTACCCGCGTCGCCTATCTGGTTCAAGTTGTCTTTTGGGTCCAAACAAGCGGGGAAAGTGCCAAAAATCGTTGGCCGGATCACCTACTCCGACCGAAACTGCAGCCAGACCAGCGGGATCAACATGCCGATCACCACAATTGGTACGCTATCCCAGGGGGCAAGATTGACCTGAATCCACAGGCCGCCGGGAATAGCGTCTACGCCGTAAAGTATGTAAGCGCCCCAGCCCACGAGCATCGCCCACAGCAAACGCTGAACCAGCATCTGGCGCGGCATCACCTGCACCAGCGCCACAAGCAGCAGCGCCAGCACCACCAACTGCGTGACCATGGCAATCGTCAACGAAAAGATATCGAGCTCCACCACCTCCGGCCTGACCACTGAAACGCGTGTCGGGACTGCTTCCGCCGTCGGCACTGCTGTCACCGCCGTTCCCTGAGTTGGCGCCGGCGTGGCCGCCCGCTCCGGGTTCGTAACCTCAATCTGCGTTCTGTCCGACGCCACGTCCGGGTCTGGGATGCGCGCCCGGATCTCCGTACTGGAGTCTGCCTCGACGCTGTTGACCGCAATCAGAAGTGTGCCGGTTCTCTCCAAGAGCACCGACTTACGCGCTAGCCCGTCCCGAGTGGCAACGGGATTTGACTGGATGGCAAGCTCCTCGCCCTCATAGATCAACCGGAAGTTCACAGGCGTTCCATCAGGGACTGTGTTCCCGTTGTGATCCAGAATCGGGCCGGCCTGCAGCTCCAGGCTGTCACCGAGCTGCAGGTCGGTCTGGATGAGCACCACCTCGTCATCCTCCGCCTGTTCGCTGACAATGCCCTCGTTCAGGACAGTCAGGTCGATCCGCTGGTTCGGATCCGGCTCCAGCCGTTCGACCAGGTTGCTGAAACGCGTGCCTGGCACGCTGACCGGAGGCGCGCCGGTGACCGTCTGCGCACGGAACAATGCCCGCACGGCCGCCTCCAAAAACGGCTGCGTCTTGGAGTATACGCCGAGAAAAGCGGTCATCTTCCCGATTTCGGTCGAATCGAAGAAGTACGGTTCGTTGAGCGCCAGCACCACCAGTTTGCTCCCTGGCAGCCGGTCGCTGCGCTGACGCAGAAACCGTTTGACCGCGTCGCTGCTGTCGTAATTCGCCACATCCACGTCCAACATGCCAAAGATCAGCCAGTCGGCGTTCAGGATCTCCTCCTCCAACGCCCCTGCAACCGAGGAGTCGGCCGTGCCGCTCAGCAGAGAATTCAATTCAGTAAATGTACGACTTCGGATCTGCTCCCTTTGCAACTGGTTGGTCGCCTCCGGCCCGTAGAGCCGTAACATTATCTCTTCCAATGCGGTCGGTTCTACGATGGCATCTGCCAGACAGCCGTCACATTCATGCAAAATGCGACTATCGGTGAAGATCAGAATCTCCTCATCTTCGCCCGGCGGCGCAGGCAGCGGGTCGGTCAGCCCCGGGGAGTCGGGGAAGAAGATCGTCAGCGCCTCACTTGCGACCTGGTCCAGCAGCATCTGCGCCTTTTTCTGATTCTCGGTGCTGAACCCCGCCTCCAGGTCGGCCGGCCCCACCACCACATCTCCCAGGTCGATCTCAACATCTACATTTGGCGAAACGACGCCCGCTGTCGCCCCATCGGCCCTGTTTTCAGGGGCATACAGCCGCACTTTCAATCGCAAAATCCGCCGTAACGAGGCATCCACTCGCGCTGCAAACTCGGCATCGTTTGTATAGCGCTCGCGGAAAAATATGATCGTCTCTTTGATGTTGGCCCTCTCATCCAGCCAGCTGTCTGTCAACGAGAAATCTGCAAGAAAGAGAAGGTCGTTTCCGGCCGTAAACGCGTCAAGAGCGATGCGTCGCCGCGGGAATTCCTGCAGAGGCGGGTCGTAGTAACGGCGCACCGCCATCACACCCAGCGCGTCGCTCATTAAAATTCCGCCCTCCGCACGCCAGGGGGCAAACTCGTCCAGATCCAGCAGAATGCCCAACTCTTGTGCCAGGCTGATCGGCGGCGTGCGCTCGCGACTGCCCTGGAAGCTGCTGAAACGAATGTGTCCCGACATCAGTGCCTCGGTTGCGGCCATCGTCCCGTCCACTCTCAGAATCGCAGATGGCCGCTCAGTAACCGCGGCAAATGGCGGCAGTTCGATTCGCTGCAGCTCCTGTAAACTCTTCTGTATCGTCGCAATCTCCTCATCCGGCCGCCGGTCCGTACCGCCCAGACCAGGGAAATGTCCTGTCACGGTTGCCACTCGATTGCCGCTGCCGCGGTGGATTCCTGTTACATAGGCCTGGCCCATTCGCCCGACCCAGAACGGGTCACCGCCAAACGTATGCAGCCCTAATCCGGTCACCAGGTCCGGACGCGGTTGCTCTATCACGTCCAGCGCCGGCCCCAGTATTAGATTCACCCCCACACTGCGCAACTCCCGACCGTGGACCGCACCGACCTCCTCCACCAGATTGGGATTCCACGTGGCCCCCAGCGCCATCTGCGGCGGGATCGCGGTGAATCCGGCCCGCAGGGCCGTGCCCGGCATGCCGTCGCCTCCCTGTTCCACCCCGATCAACAGCGGAATCTCCAGCGGCAATCTCTGCTCCAGGCCGGACTGTAAAATGCCCGGTATCGCCGGCCCCCCCTCCTTGACGTTCAACGCCTCCGTCGGTGACAGGTAGATGCCGTACGCCAGTGCCTGCAGCTGATTCGTAAGCCGCGCGATGTCCTCCGGTGTCGTACCGCTGTAGTTGCTGAAGTTGCGGTTCCAGGGACTGATTACCACCCCGCCCACCCGGTACTCCTCAATCAACTCGGCGACGTCGCTTCTCGGCCCGATGTCGTTGCCCTGAAAGGTGACCACAAACAGCTGGCCAACCCGGTCCGCGACGCTCATACCCGCGATCAAGTCGTCAAGGCGTGCTTCCAGAATCTCGTCCGGGCCAGGCGTAGGCGTTGGTGAAGCTGTCGGTGTAGAGGATGGCGTTGGCGTATATGTGGGCGTGGACGTCGGCGTGACCGACGGCGTGAGCGCCAGATTGGTGGCTTCAGCCGCCGCCGTCGCAGTCAACTGCGCCCCCACGGTGGCCGTAGCCCGAATCGACTCAAGCAACTCCTGGGCCGAACGGGTCGCCGTGCCAGTGGCCGCCTGCAGTTCCGCCGCCGCAGTCGTATCGGTACGTTGCG
Source organism: Caldilineaceae bacterium SB0662_bin_25 (assembly GCA_009840225.1). GTDB lineage: Bacteria > Chloroflexota > Anaerolineae > Caldilineales > Caldilineaceae > Bin5. Next base: position 8,364 of record VXOE01000107.1, read on the forward strand.
ATCCAGGGGAAGGCGTACTCTCCTCCTGGGCAGCGGCTAGCTTTACAAGTGGAACCCCGCCGCCGAAGTCGAATGCCAGCAACGCGGCAGCCAGCAACGCGGCGGCCAGCGCAAAGATGCGCAGACGAGCCCCGCCGCTACGTCTGGCACCCTTTCGATGGCTTCGCTGCCCGCAACGGAATTCTCTCATCAAATCCGATTATACACGATCAACCCATCTGTCGGAATGACCAATCCCGTCCCCCGCGCAGCATCCGGCGCAGTCAAAAACTGAGATCACAAACCGACGGCGCACGCCGCTTTCATCCCCCTGCGCCAACACCCGTAGGGGCACCCCTTGTGCATACCCTCGCCCACCCGCCCAATCTGGCCTGCACATCACACCAATGCCGGCATCCCATAGTGCAATCCCATTCCCGGCAAACAAAGTGGTGTTTCTCTCTCCTCGCATATGGGCGGTGGGGGGGGGAGAGGGCCCCCCCGGGGGGGGGGGGGGGGGGGGCGCGGCGGCCCCGCCCCCCCGCCCCCCAGCCCCCCCCCCGCCGCAGGGAT
>VXOE01000130.1 GCA_009840225.1 Caldilineaceae bacterium SB0662_bin_25
CCCCCACGCCCCCCCTAAACCATGCCATGCCTCATCGACCGGGTGTCGATATTCGAACGGGTGCCTATTCGAACGTGTCCAGCCCGACCACGTCCCGCCAGTCCCATCAGATTCCCATATGTGCCGGCCTTGTGCCTGCCCTCGCACCCTCCTCAACTGACGGACCCCACTGTACGGCCAGGTCTGGCGCCTGCACTGCGTCTCGCCCAAAGACGGTAAACAACGCCAGCCACCGCTGGCGCCGATTCCCCGCCAGACTGTTCCCACCCCAATACTGGGATGCACCCAAAGTGAAATTGGGTATTGACATATCAGAACGGGTGTGCTATATTGGATCTGTAGAGTGAAATCCAGCCAGTCAGGCAGGGGGCCAGAGAGGAGCAATCATGGCGAAGGACATCAAGAGGATGACGCGGATCGAGTTGGAATCGGAACTGGTCGCCGAACGCGCCGCCACGCGCCGGAGCAACACGATCATCCTGATGATGACAGTGCTGGCTGCGCTGGGGTTCATGCTCATGGCTGGTACAGTCGCGCCGATCACCGGCTGAGGCGGTCTTGCGCATTCGCAGCACCAACGCGGATATGCCTCCCACCCTTCTGGCTCCCCGGCTCTCTTGCAGCGCGGCGCCATGAGCCGGCCGCTTCGCAGTCGGACCGGACTCTCCTCACTGTCTATCGCTTACTGTCACTTGGCGCCCGAAAGGTCAAGGACAGCCTCCCCGCTGGTACCCTTGTTGTTTCAAGCCATATTTTCCCTTCTCAATTGAAAATACTGCACCGAGGCTCCCCAAAGCCGGTTCACTTTAGCGCCTGAAGGCGCCTCGATACGTAGCCACTTGGACCTCTTTCAAAAGGCTTCCCCTGCATAGATTCGAAAAGTCTTGGAGTGGTTGTCGTCGGCTTAGGGGAAAAGTTGCCGCGCTTCTTTCGGATGCGGCCGCGGCAACCATCAGTGTACGCTGCGCAGCCAGAATGCGTACTCAGTCGCGTCAAGAGTGACCGCGAGACCGGTTACACCTGAGCCGTCGGTCCGACGATAGGCCTTGTAACAGTTCTGCCGGCCGATAGACAGAATGTAAGTATTCTGTTGCAATTGTAACAGTTTTGCTCGAAGACTGATAGAATGTAAGCATTTTGGTAGAGTTGTAACAGTTTTGCTCGAAGACTAGCTAGAACTAAGCAATCTGTAGGCGTTGCAACTGATTCTTGGGAGAAAGTCCATGATGAGAGTCGATCAGGAGAAGGTGATTTTAAGGCCTGCCGGGTATGCGGCGCTAATTGAGAGGTACGGCCTCGACGTTATCCCCAACTGGCACATCTCTCGCGTGACGACCAGCGGGACTCACCGGGTCGACTCCCAGGCGGACGTCACAGAGGAGGTGTACCCCCCGCACTACTGGCCAGGGGACAGGCTGAGCGATCATCTTGAATTCGCACTCAAATACGACGGCACGAATCTCGCGATTCTCGCTCGCCTATTCCAAGAGGCTGTTGAGGACGACCTGGTAAAGTATGTTCACTCTAAGCCGAACGGAAAGTATGCCAGGCGCATATGGTTTTTCTATGAGTTCCTGACTGGAAAAACGCTCCCCTTGGATGATCTGAAGCGAGGTAACTATGTCGAACTGCTCGAGCCTGGGGAGTACTATACAATTTCATCGCCCCGCCGAATTCGCCGTCAGCGCGTCTACGACAACCTGCTAGGGAATGACCGCTTCTGCCCCACGGTCCGCCGCACAACATCGCTTCGAGAGTTTGAAAAATCCGACTTGCCTTTACGATGCAGACAGGTAATTCGTGAATATGTGCCTGCGCTCGTGGCGCGTGCGGTGAAATATCTTTATACAAGAGAAACTAGGTCAACGTTTGCAATTGAACGAATCACACCTTCTGCTACCCGCTCTGAACGCTTCATGACTGTACTGGAACAGGCGGGACGAGCAGAGTTCCTGCAGAAACAGAAGCTTATCGAACTTCAAAACGAAATTGTCGACCTTCGTTTCCGGGAAACCGACTACAGAAAGACACAAAACTATGTTGGGGAAGCGGTGGGCTTACAAAGGCAACGAATTCATTTCGCCTGCCCAAAGCCCGAAGATCTGGCCGACCTCACTGACGGACTGGAGGCCGCACATCTGCGCATGGAGGGCGGCGGCGTGCCCGCAGCCATTCACGCCGCGGCGATCGCCTATGGCTTCGTCTTTCTCCATCCATTTGAGGACGGCAACGGCCGCATCCATCGTTTCCTGGTCCACAATATCCTGGCTCGCCGCGACTTCACGCCCCCAGGCATCATCATTCCTGTCTCAGCGGCCATGTTGGAAAACTCCGCCGATTATGACGCTTCCTTGGAGGCGTTCTCTCGCCGGCTGATGCCTCTGGTGGACTATACACTTGACGAAGTTGGCCGCATGACCGTTCGCAACGACACGACTAACTGGTACCGTTACATCGACATGACGCCCCAAGCCGAGGCGCTCTTTCACTTCATTGAACGGGCCATCGACACAGAACTTGCTGATGAACTGGCCTTCTTGAAAAACTACGATGAAGTCAAGAGTTCGATCAGGGAAACTGTAGATATGCCTGACCGTCAGATCGACCTCTTTATCCGTTTCTGTCTCCAAAACAACGGCCGGCTCTCCAGACGCAAACAAGCCAGCCACTTCGACTTTCTGACAAACGAAGAGATTGCAGCGATGGAACAGGCAGTGCAATCCGCCTATGGAGACGCAACTTCACACCGAATCTGACCTACATCCGATCTCCTCTCCTCGATCAGCTTGTCTAGCCGTCCTCCCCGTCCCCAATTGGCTGGTGGAAGTAGTAGCAGAGCCCATCCGGGGCGATAACGAAAAAGACCTGTAACTTCTGCCCATCGTTCTCGTCCACGCGCCAGTTCCCGATTTCGATCCCCCTGCCCTCCAGTTCCTGGCGCGCTCTGCAGATATCGGTCACCCGAATCGCCGCGCCATCGTTACTGGCATCACCGCCGTTTACCGCGAATCCGATGCGAACGCCGTCGCGCTCAAGGATAACAGTCGGCACAGGGTCATCACGCCGTTCGACCTCTGTGAGCCCAAACGCGTCTCGGTACCACGCGGAAGCTTGGTCGATATCTTCAACCGGCAGTGCCAGGACATCCTCCGCATAGGGAAAAGCGGCTTCATACAGCTTAATTGAGCCCATATCTTGGTCTCCTTTTTGGGCTAGAGTCGAGTTGGAGAGGGAAAAAGCAACTCTGGATCGTTGCCAATGTCTGAATTCGGACCAGATACAACCATACCACGAGGGGATCGCCTGCCGGGGTTACGCCCGCATTGCCGCGTTGCCTGCAATGACGAGTGATGGCAGTTGTCGACAAGGTTCGGAAATCCGCGGTTCTTATGACCCCGAGGAACGCAAGGAAGCGTCCATCCTTGTCAAAGGTTCAGCCCCCGAGAGTTTCTCTGCGCTTATCGAGTGCTTGCCTGATCAGTGCCTGGACCGCCGGCTGATTTGCGTCATCAACTGAGCGAATCTTCACATGGCGCATTTTGGCGCCCGTCCCCTCCAGCAGACCCGCCGGATCTGCCAGGTCAGCACCTTGGTAAAATCCGAGATTGACCCATTTCTTATGCGGCAGAATATAGGCGTAGCCATCGAGCATCTTCCGTGGACCCACGCCATAGGTCGCAGCTCGGTCGCCGAGGCGAACCACCTCGCATGCATTCTGATCGACTTGGAACACGGTTTCCTGAAGCGCTGTTACAATAGGCCGCATGGTCTCTTCAGAGAGCTGCAGCAACTCTTCGAATGTTCCGAGTTTCGCTTTGGTCATGTTGGATATTCTTCTCTCCTGGTTTCTACCTGGAGCCTCTATCCTATTGCGGCGCTTCCGCCGTTTCTCCGACTTGGGGACGATAATAACCGGACCGCTGTTTCGGTCGATGATTGCTTTGTTCCGGCCGGCGCGCCACTTGTCGGGACCGGAACGGGGCTAGCGCACCGGATTGAGGAGCCTGTGGGAGATGGCCTTCGTCCTCTGAAAAGCGCCAGAAAGGGCGAGGTCCTGAAGTGTAATCCCTTCAGGACCTCGCGTTGACTATCTAGTCGTCTCGGTTTACGGTCGAATGTTCAGGCTCCTCGGGTTGGATTCGAACCAACAACCCTCCGGTTAACAGCCGGATGCTCTGCCGATTGAGCTACCGAGGATCACACCATGCCTTACGTGGTCGCTTGGGGCCCGCAGGCGGCGGGATCCATCAAGACAACAAGTAGCCAGTATACCAATCTGGCCGGTCAGCTGTCAAAACTTCGACCTCGCCGAAACGGCTCTGATGCAGGCCATCAGCCCAGATAATCGCGCAACTTCCGACTCTGCAGAGGATGGCGTAGTTTGCGCAAAGCTCTTGCCTCAATCTGGCGCACGCGCTCGCGGGTGATGTTGAACTCCTTACCCACATCCTCCAGCGTCTGGCTTGTACCATCTTCCAGACCGAAGCGCATACTGAGCACCTTTCGTTCCCGCTCAGGCAAGTCATTCAGAATCTCGCTCATCTGCTCCTGCAGCAACAGGCGGCTGGCGGAATCTACAGGAGCGGGAATGCTTTCGTCTTCGATGAAATCGCCCAAAAAGCTGTTCTCTTCAGTCCCAACCGGCATGTCCAGGCTGATCGGCTCCCGGCTGAGCCGCTGGATGCGCTGCACCTTGGAAACAGCCTGGTCCAGAATGGCCTTGAGATCACCCGTGATCGGCTGCTCCGCCTCCCACGCCTGGCGCACCTCCGCAGCCACATCCGGTTCCAGATAACCCATCTCCAGTGCTATCTTTTCCGGAGTGGGCTCCCCGCCCTTCAGTTCCTGTTGCAGTTCTCTTTCGGCGCGCATCTGGCGGTTGATCGTTTCCACCATATGCACCGGAATGCGAATGGTGCGCGCCTGGTACGCGATTGCCCGACTGATAGCCTGGCGAATCCACCAGGTGGCGTACGTACTGAATTTGAACCCCAGCGTGTGATCGAACTTCTCTACCGCACGCAGCAAGCCGACATTCCCCTCCTGAATGAGGTCCTGAAAGTTCAGGCCGCGGCCAATGTAGCGTTTGGCGACACTGACGACCAGGCGCAGATTGCTCTGGGCCAGCTTACCCTGCGCCAGTTTGCCATCAGCGACAACTGCTTCCAACTCTTCGATTTCTTCCGGGGCCAGCTCAGCCGCTGGCTCGTCGCCGTCGGCAGTAACCTGTTCAAGGCGCTCTTCGGCCTGCAGACCGGCCCGGATTCGTATCGCCAGAGCGGTCTGCTGTTCGGTGGTCAGCAGGTCGTGGCGGCCGATCTCGCTCAGATACATACGCATCGGATCCAGGACCTGGCCGACCTCCTGCACATCCTCTATGATCTTTTCTACCGGGATCTGCGTCTCCTGCTCAATCTCTTCTTCCAGCTTCAGATCGCGTTCAATCGAAGGAAGGGCACTGTTCTCCTGCCTACCGTCTGTCTCCGGATACAGTCCCGTCTCTTCCAGTGATTCTTCAGTCTGTGAATTGTGATCATCAAGCTCGCTGCCGGCACTTGGATAGTTGGCCGAGGCGACGGCAGGCTTCGTCTTTGACGCACTGCGTTTGGGTGCCATTTTTCCACCTGTATTGGGGGATCTCAGGCGATAGCGATGCCTGATTCAACTCGTGTGACTCCGTAGGTGACCTGGGTGCTACGCGCCATTACGTGTTCCAGGTGATGACGGTCACGGCGATTGGCGTTTATGATCGATGAAAATTCCAGAATCGCTTCACGGTTCTCGTTTTCCTGTGCATCGTGCAACAGAAACTGCATTGCCGACAGACTTTCTCGCAGCCGCGCATACCGAAGACGGATCAGCAGTTTAAGCAGCGCATTCTGAATTTCCCCCTGCTCCCGTTCCGGCATCGCCAAAATCTGAGTCGTCAACTGCGATAGGACCGGGTGATAGGCGGGGCTGAGTGTCTCCTGAAACGTTCTGATGTCCCACAGTTCATCACTGGCGATGAAACGCCGCAACGCACTGAAGATCTCCCGGTATTCCATCTGCTGAAAATCATTTCCGCTCAGTGGGGAGATCTCCAGCTCCTGCGATTTCTCCGATAGCCATATCAACAGGTCCGGCTCGTCGATCAACAGGGCCAGCAGAAAGACCTCCAGTTTCGCCTCCGGCACAATAGCTGCCAGGTCCGGCGGCGGCGATGATGGCGTCGCCCCATCCGCTTCGTTGCCTACAGTCAGGCCTGCATCGGCGGCTTCCTCCTGAGGCGCAAAATCCGGGCCCGTCTGTGATTCCGCTCCCGTTTCGGCCTGCCTGTTCTGTGGCCGGGTGAACCGGCGCCGGTGGCGGCCCTCCTGCGGTGGATGCCGTAACTCGCGGGCGTTGGCTTTCACCCGCTGCTCAATCGTCCGTTCTTCAATGCGGACAAGCCGGCTCAAGCGCTGGATGTAATGCTGCTGTTCCTCCTCGTCGCCCAACTCCGCGATGAGCGGAGTCAACTCGGCTACCGCCTCTCCCTTGCCTCTGGCGCTGTCCAGATCATACTGCTTGGTGACAATTCCGAAATAATAGTCGACAAGGGGTGTTGCCGTGCTCACCAACTCCTGCCAGGAATTGGTACTCTGGCGGATAATGTCATCCGGATCGCGGCCCTCCGGCAGTGTGGTGATGCGCAGGTTGGCGCTGAGCCGGTGTTCTACATGCATCCGGCCCGTCGCGGTAAGTACCGGCTTGGCCTTCCTCTTCAGAGCCTGTCGCGCCTGGTTCAGGCCCCGCAGCGTTGCCTGCTCGCCGGCCGAATCCGCGTCCAACGCCAGGATAAAGTTGTCAGTATAGCGATGGAGCTGGCGCAACTGCTCCTCCGTTAAGGCTGTCCCCAGGCAGGCAACGACATTCTCAAAGCCGAACTGGTGAGCGGCGATCACATCCATATAGCCTTCGACTACAACGACGCTGTCAGCCTGACGGATAGCCCTGTAGGCCCGGTCCAGCCCATATACAACGTGTGATTTGTGAAAGAGAGGGGTTTCCGCTGTATTCAGATATTTGGGCAGCGAACTGTCCAAAACCCGCCCCCCGAAACCGATTATCCGGCCCTGGCGATCATGGATGGGTACAATCAGCCGGTTGCGAAAAGAATCGTAGTAGGAGTCCCGTTCCGGATTGTGCTTGACCAGGTCGGCCCGGTGCAGGACATCGGGCGAATAACCGGCCTGCACCAGGTGGTCGCGCAGCGAATCCCAACTGTCCGGCGCAAAACCGAGTTGGAACTGGGCGGCAACCCCGGCATTGATGCCGCGTCGCTGCAGATAGTCGCGCGCCGGCTGCGCCTCCTGGTTGCGGTGAAGCTGGTTCCTGAAGAAGAGGGCCGCTTTGTCGTTCAGTTCGTATAGAAGATCCCGTCCCTGGTCTTCGTCCCTGTCGGTCTCTTCGGGCAGCTGAACGCCGGCCTCCTGGGCCAGAGCCTGCAAAGCCTCCCGAAAATCCATGTTTTCCTTCTGCATCAGGAAAGAAAATATGTCGCCGCCGGTGCTGCATGCGCCGAAACAACGCCAGGTGCCGGTTTCGGGGAAAACGACGAAGCTGGGCGTGCGTTCCTGATGAAAGGGACAGTTGGCTTTGAATGATCGGCCGGCGCGTTGCAGGGGCACATAACGGGAAATGAAGTCTACGGCATCGATCCGAGCTTTGATTTCTTCCGTTACGCTCATTTGCAGTGGTTGGTAATCCGTATCCGGCGATCAGGTTTTTCAGTGGTCAGGTGATATGTATCCAATTATAGCTGTGCCCGAATCGAGTGTCAAAGAAGGGCGAATATGGTCTATTCCAGGTTGGACCTCTGGACTGTTACCCTAGGCGCCTACACTAAGTCCAAAAAGCGACCTTCAGGAGGACGAATCCTCCCCAGAATGTGCGTCGAACGTTGCGCTCCCGCCCTGCTGCATAAGCGCGTAGGCCCGTTCCGCTTCGCGAAACAGATCGGTCAGGTTCATGGCCAGAAAGATGTTGCCGCTTGATTGGATCTCACCCCCGAAAAAGGCATCTTTCAGTTTGCGCTGGCCGCACCAGACGTCGTGCAGAAGATCCGCAGTCATCGTCAATTCCAGGTCCGCCTTGCCTGGCCGTGTCCCAAAGAAAACCTCCAGCGGAGGCTGGCGGCCGTCCAGCAGCACCTCCGCCTCAGGATCGGTCAGGCGCAGACGGATGACAAGATTGCTGCTGGTAAAGGACTCGATCGCGCCGGGACTTTCCTTCACCCTTTCAAAAACGCGCTCCAGGACCCTATAGAGTTGCTCGGCATCGGCGTAGACAGGCATGGCAAGTAAGCTGGTGTGATCGACTGTAATTGCAAAATGTAGTATAGGGTTGCCGTCGAGCGCATGTCAAGGACAAACGCGCTGCGGGTGTACCCCAAAGTTTGGGGGTGTGAATAGTCTGGCGGTTTTTGGAAAGACGCAGGGGAGGCGCCAGGCCGGACATTATCGTGGGTTCCGTCAGTTGGAGGGGATGCGAAGGCAGGCACAAGGCCGGCACCCACGGGGATTTGATGGGACTGGCGCGACATGGTTTGGCGAAACCCTTTCGAATAGGCACATGTCACCAATGTCGACACCAGGTCG
>VXOE01000080.1 GCA_009840225.1 Caldilineaceae bacterium SB0662_bin_25
CAAGGGAGGGCCGAATAGGCCCGACCGCCCATAACTGCAGTGATCAGTAGTCAGTGGTCAGTGAAAGCAGGGATTGATGAGCGACAGGTGTGAAGAGGAGAGAGAAGCCGTCTCTCGCAACTTTCAGGGGCGCACACTGACTGAGGCTGAGTCGTTACAAAGACAGTTAAGCAGGAGAAACTGCAGACCAGGAAGCGCTAGTGGTACGGGTCGGCCGCGTCGCGCAGGCCGTCGCCAAGGAAGTTGAGCGCAAGGACGGTGATGATGACGAAGACGCCGGGCAGGAGCAGCCAGGGCGCCAGCGCGACCGAGCGCAGGTTTTGGGATTCCTGGAGGAGAACGCCCCAGCTGATCGTCGGCGGCCGCAGCCCCAGGCCGAGGAAGCTGAGCGAGGTCTCGCTGAGGATCATGGCGGGAACGGCGAGGGTGGCGGAGGCGATGAGGTGGCTGAAGAATGAGGGCACCATGTGGCGCAGGATGATGCGCATTTCGCCGGCGCCGGCGAAGCGGGCGGCGAGGATGAACTCCTCCTCGCGCATGGAGAGGAAGCGTCCGCGCACGGCGCGCGCGAGGAACGTCCAGCCGATCAGCGAGAGGATGATGGTGATGCCGAAATAGACGCGGATGTTGGACCAGTCCTGGGGCAGGGAGGCGCTCAGGGCCATCCAGAGTGGGATGGAGGGGACGGAGCGGATGAACTCGATGATGCGCTGGATCAGGACGTCGATTACGCCGCCGTAGAAGCCGGAGATGCCGCCGAGGACGACGCCGAAAATAAAGCTGAGCGCGACGCCGATCAGGCCGATGGAGAGAGAGATGCGGGAGCCGTAGATGATGCGGGTGAACATGTCGCGGCCGAGTTTATCGGCGCCGAGCAGGAATATCGTAGAGAAAGGCGCCTCTGCGCTTTCTCCGGCGGAGGCGTCGTAAATGGGTTCGCCAATGCCGAAGAGGTGGCGGGTGTTGGGAAAGAGACCCCAGAGCTTGTAAGGATCGCCCTCGACCCAGAAGCGGACGGGGTAACGCACGGTTTCGTCGGTCTGGAACTCCATGCGCAAGGTGTCGGGGTTGCGCTCCTGGGTGAGACCGTAGACGAAGGGTGTGCCCTGGAACTCGCCGTTATGGAAGAAATGGACCCGCTGGGGCGGCGCGTAGGTAAGCGCGACCTCATAGGTTTCAGGGTTATAGGGAGCGAGCACTTCGGCGAAAATAGCGACCAGGTAGAGGAGTATAACGACTATGCCGCCCACGATGGCCATTTTGTGCTTGATAAACCGCCACCACATCATCTGTAGCGGCGAAGCGATGTAGATGCGTTCTTCCTCTTCCTCGACAGAGAGATAGGTGTCGGAATCGTCGACGTCAGCGCCCAGAAGATCGCCCGTAGCGGCGGCGGGAGAGGAGTTCGCGGGGGTTGAGGTTTGGTCGGTGAGCGATTGGTCAGCGCTCATGCTACCCTCCCATCCGGATGCGAGGATCGAGCAGCGCCAGCATTATGTCCGAAATCAGCGTACCGATGATGGTCAACGTGCTAAGCATGAGAAGGAAGCTTGAGGCCAGGTACATGTCCTGGGTCAGCAATGCACGCAACAGCAGCGGGCCGGTGGTGGGCAGGCTCAGCACGACCGAGACGATAATAGAGCCGGAGACGAGTTGCGGCAAGGCCCAGCCCATGGTGCTGACGAAGGGGTTGAGGGCCACGCGAGTAGGGTATTTGAACACAAGCCTGATCTCGTTGAGGCCCTTGGCGCGCCCTGTTTCCACATAGGGTTTACTCAATTCGTCGAGCAGATTGGCGCGCATGGTGCGCACAAGGCCGGCGGATCCGGCCGTCCCCACGATGATTGCAGGCGCCCAAAGATGCTTGAGCATATCGCCAAATTTGGCAAAGCTCCAGGGCTGGTCGACAAACTCCGGCGAGAAGAGTCCTGAGATATTGGTGCCGAAATAGGCAAGGGCGACCCACATCATGATGAGAGCGAGCATGAAGTTGGGCGTACCGAGGCCAATGAAACTGAGGGCAGTGAAGACATAGTCTCCTAACGAATATTGGTAGACAGCGGAGAATATACCGATCACCAGGCCGACGATCCACGAGAATATCAACGCGGAGAAGGCGACCACCACCGTCAGGCCGAGCCGTTCCCAGATCAGATCGCTCACGGGCAGCTGCCATTCGAAAGAGAAGCCGAAATTGCCCTGCATGACGTTGCCCAGCCATTTGGTGTAGCGTACCGGCGCTGGCTGGTCGAGACCGTACTGCTTGACAAGCGCGTCGATTTCATCCTGGCGCACGTCGTCACCCATCGCCATACGGTTGGCGATATAGGAGGTCATATAGTCGCCGGGCGGCAGTTCAATGATAACGAATGAGATCAACGAGATCATGAACAGCGTCGGGACCATCAGGATGAGACGGCGGAAGATGAAAGAGGACATAGTTAAAGGCGAGAAGTGAGTGTAGAGGAGAGAGGAGTGAGAATTTCTCACTCCTCTCTCTTAGATGTTCTTTAGCTCTTGAGGTAGTACTGCTCGGGCACGGTACTGCCGGGCGTCTGCAGATGCCAGGAGGAGACCCCCTCGCGCGGGACGTTGCCCATGTTCTTGCTGACGACGACCGGTGCAGGCAGGCCGACCGCCATGCTGAACGTCCACAGATTCTCCTTGTTGAGATCGAGGATCTGCTGGAAGAGACGCTTATGCTCGTCGACATCCGGCGTGGCCTTGATGGCCTCGTAGAGGTCAATGGTCGTGCGCAGGTCGCCGGTCGGCTCGACGCCGTTAACGCCGCCGGAGTTGTACCAGAGGGCGTGGCAGGCGGCGTGATGCGAACTGCCCTGCGAGAAGGGCATGAAGTGCCGCGGGTCGATCAGCGGGTTGAACTCGGCCGAGCCGGTCCAGACGGTCATATCATGCTCGGAGGCCTGAACGCGCTGGCTCCAGAGCGGGCGGGCTTCCTCTTTGAGCGTCAGTTGCACGCCGACATCGGCCATATACTTCTGCATCAACTCGCCAATGCTGCGCCAGGAACCAAAGACCGGCGCGTAGTTGAAGATGATGCTGAGCGGCTCGCCGTCCGACTTGAGGCGCACACCGTCGGCGTTCATTTCGCCAAGGCCCATCTCGTCCAGCAGAGAATTGGCCAGGTCCGGGTTGTACTCAAGGGCGCCCTTGGCCTGGGATTCATCATAGAAGGGGGAGGTGGAGAGCGGCGACGGCTGGCCGGGCTCACCCAGGCCGAGGTAGACAGCCTCAATGACCTCGTCGCGATTCATCGCATGCGACATGGCAAAGCGGAAGCGCTTGTCATTGAAAATCTCGTGCATCACCGGGTCCGGATGGCAGAGATTGAAGGAGAGGACGGCATCGCTGGTTTCGCCATACTTCCAGAGCAGGATCTCGTAGTTGCCGACCTCCTCATTCTCCTTGAAGAGCGAGAAGTTTTCCATGAGGATATGGCGGTGCTGCATGTCGATATCGCCGGCCACAGCGCGCAGGTTGAGGACCTCGGAGTCCTCTACAATGTCAGTGGAAACCCGGTCGATATAGGGCAGCTGGTTGCCGGCGGTGTCCACCTTCCAGTAGTAGGGGTTGCGTTCCAGCACGACGGGGACTTCGGGCGTAATCTTGGTGAAGCGCCAGGCGAAGAGGACCGGCACGTCGGTGTTGAGGCGCGGGGTGAGCCGGTTGTTGAAGTACTGATGCCAGAACTCAAACTCGTTTTCCTGCGCCTGCGCGTTCAACTCCTCTTCGTCGGCGTAGTTGCGATGGAACTGGGTCAAGTAGTGCTTGGGATACCAGGTCATCGAAGCGCCGTTGGCCCCGGCCATCAGGTTCATGAAGATGCCATGCGCGCCGGGGAAGGTGAAGCGGATGGTGAGATCGTCGGGTGCGTCCATGACGACGGGCTCGCCGCCAACGGTCAGCCAGACGGGGAAGCTGGGGGCGAGGTCTTCATCGCCCAGCACATCCTCATACCAGAACATGAAGTCCTCGGAGGAGTGCGGCGTGCCGTCCGACCATCTGACGCCTTCACGCAGGTGGAAGGTGTAGGTAGTGCCGTCATCGGAGACTTCCCAGGATTCGGCCAGATTGGGGCCCATATCGGAGCCGTCACTGTTGTAGCGCACCAACTGCGGGTACATGAGGCGGTATCGGAAGATGCCGGCGTCGCCGGGGCCAACGCCGATGCGGCGCCAGGTGCCGCCGTACTGACCGACCTCATCCAGCGGTTCGATCACCATCGGGTTGGGTGGTAGCCTCTCGTCCACGGGGGGAATTTCGCCGTTGGCGACCATCTCGGCCAGCATGGGCGCTTCGTTGTACTGGGATGCGGGCATCGCGTCGCCGCTGTCGGCTGCGGCCGGCTCTTCGGCGGCGGGCGCTTCCGCGGCGGGTGCGTCGCCGGCGCCGCAGGCAGCCAGCACCGCGCCGGCGGTGGCAAAGGCGGATACCTGCAAGAACCTTCGTCGTGAAATGTGCCTTTGGGTCATGGAATCTCCTCCATCAGTTATGGTTGAATACCGAAATCTGCTGTTCTTCGAAGTCAGTTCCCGGTTTTTGTCTGCGCCGCTCTCGCACATGTCGAGCACGGTAACGAAAAATCCGGAAGCTGAGCGGAAAGAAAGGGAACCAGAGTCAGCGGCCGATACCGATCGCCGGCTGCATCGGAGCACAAACTACGCTAAAAACCTACCCTTGGGATCTTGCTTTCACAAACCGGACACCCACAGAAAACACCGATATTGGGGAAAGGAGTCGGGGCTTTGCGATGACCGGCTTCAGCCAAATTTACCGGTAGGCAATTCTATACACAACCCAGGATATAGGCAAATCTGGCGGGGCGTAGCGCGAGCAATGGCGGCGGCCCGCAGATCACCCGTGGACTGGGGGAGGCCGCCCCCATCTGCGACCGGTCCCGGGACCCCCGTTCAGAGCATGTATTCAGCGCAGAACTTCGCGGACCTGGTGCTCGCCGTTGCCGGGTACGTTGTAGGCGAAGGTGTTGGCCCAGCGGGGGTGGGGCGACGTGTTGGGCGCGGAGCCGTGGATGACGAGGGCGGTGAAGAAGATGCCGTCGCCCGGCTCCATCGGGATGGTCACGCCCTCGTCGCGTTTGTAGTAGCGACCGGGCAGGAACCTGCCGAAGGTCTCCTGGTGCTGCTCATGGTCCTGCAAGCCCCAGCGGTGGCTGCCGGGGATGAACTCCAGGCAGCCGTTTTCGAGGGTCATGGGATCGATTGCGAGCTGGCAGTTGATCATCATCGGCTGGTTTTCGTCGGTCTTCCAGTAGGCGTAGTCCTGGTGCCAAGGGGTCGCCGCGCCGATGCCGGCCTCCTTGGGCAGGAGTTTGCTGTGGTAGAGGGCGACCTGCGGGTGCATGAGCTCGGCGACGATATCGACGAGCGCGTCGCTGCGCAGGATGCGGTTGAGGGTGGGGCTGACCAGCTCGCTGTGCATCAGCTGGCGGATGATCTTGCTCTCGTCGGGCGCGTCCTCGTCCTCCCAGGCGACGTGGACTTCGGGCGGCGGGTCGGCCAGCATGCGCCGGTGGATGTCTGGCATTTCCAGGCGGATCTGTTCGATCTCCTGCCGGGAGACGAGGCCTTTCTTGAGCAGATAGCCGTTGGCTTCAAAGGACTCTTTTTCCTGGGTTGTAAGGCTCATGGGACTCCTCGATCTGGTAGTTTACGGCCGGTTGTCGATAGTCAATTGTCAGTGAGCTCGAAATGTGAAGCTGTACAGCTTGCTGCGGTTCAGGAAGAAGCGGATTTGGACCGCCCCCTCAATCGCTGGCAGTTCGTTTTTCCACCTGACCTGCCAGTGCAGGTCGTCGGTCTGCAGAGGAAGGCAGTCGGTGCGCGAGAATCCGTCCAGAACGCGCCCGTCGGGGCGGCACAGTTCGACGTGCAGCTGACCGCCGTCGGCATCGGCGTTCACTTCGAGCGCGCCGGCGCCCGCGGGCAGGTGCAGGGGCTTGGTCGCGATTATACCCTCACTCGCCGCAGCGAGCGCGACGAAGCGGTCCCGCTGCCAGGTGGCACGCCCCAGCCGCTTGACGCGCTTCTCCATGTCGACCTCGCCGTGGGTGTGTTCACAGCCGGTATAGTACCAGTGGATTTCGTCGCCCTCGATGATCGGCTCCTTGGCCGTGCCGATGATCATGCCTCTGTCGAAGGCGTCGCCGGCGCCGCGCGGGAGCGCGACGGTGCGGGCGCGGTCGGCGTGCTGCCAGTTGATGCCGTCGCGGCTGTAGACGAACTGGCCGTCGATGGGGCCGTCGCAGGGGATCTGGTTCTTTTCGCCCGGGATCTGCTCGGCGGTCACGTAGAGGACGCCCAGCAGACCGATATGGAGGCTCCCATAACGGAAGGCAGACATGTTGTGGAACTCGGCGCGCAGCGCGCCGTAGCGGCGGCGGGCGATCTCGTCGTCCCAGTTGCCCGGCTCCAGGATCGGGTAGGAGTCCTTCCAGGGGCCTGCCAGAGAGGGGCTTTCGGAGTAGCAGATTACGCGGCGCTTGTCGCTGTCATCGAAGCGCTGGAGCGAGTAGGCGCGGTAGATGGAATCGACCCGATCCCAGGTGACGTTGAAGGTGCCCTCGTTGCTGCGCTTCACCACCGGCTCGAGACAGTTATGGGTGCGCCCCTGCCCGGGAAGGGATACGGTGACGTTGTCATGCCAGTGGATGCCGTCGGGGGAGGCGAGCAGGAAGATGCTACGGTAGCGGCGGCAGAAGCCGATCGCCTTGTAGCGTTGGTCCGGGTTCTCTTCGTCGCGATCGATGAAGACGGAGGCGCCGTGGAGGTCCCAGATGATGTTGTTGGCAGAGCTGCCGTTGAATGTGAAGATGCCCAGCTCCGGCTTGGTCCAGTGGATGCCGTCGTCGCTTTCGGCGTAGAGGGTGAGGTCGCCGCGGTCGTTGTCGACGAAGGGGCGTCCGTAACGGTCGGCTGTGACGCCGTTGCAGTGGAACGGCTTTTCGTCGGTGCGTGGTACGTAGAGTTCGGGGATCTGGTAGTTACCGTCGGGCACGCGCCAGTGGGGGCCCATACGGCCGAAGTACCACATGCGGTACTTGCCCGCCAGATCGTCGTAGAGGGCCGTGCCGTAGAGATGGATGCGCTTGCTCATGCCGGGGCCGCAGTATTCCCAGAGCTTGTCCGGGTCGGGCTCCATGACGAATGGGATCTTGGCGCAGGGTTGGACTTCGCGGGTGATGCCGTCCTCCTCCTCGATCAGGGCTTCGTCGAGGAGGAGAAGGCTCTCTCCGCCGCGGAGTGGATAGGCGTTCGCTGAAGGGTCAGGATTTGCGTTCATAGGTGGGCGCGGGCTGATTGGATTACCTGCGGGCGCAGTGGGCGAGACAGTAGTACATCTACTATGTCCATTGGAGTTTCACCGGCCGGTTGGTGCGCATGGACTCGATGGCGGCTTCGGCGATCAGCTGGGCCTGGTAGCCGTCCTGCAGCGAAGGCGAGACGGACGCGCCGCTTTCGAGCGCGCTGATGAAGGCATCGAGCGCGTAGGCGAAGCTCTCCTCGCCGTAGTAGTCGGGAAAGCGGCTCTGCGTGATGCCCGTCGCGGTGAACCGGGCCAGATTTTCGGCGGGGGCGGAGCCGCCTTGCAGCATCCCTTCGGCGCCAAAGATTTCGACGCGGTCATCGAAGCCGTAGACGGCGCGGCGGCCGTTCTCGATCGTACAGAGCGCGCCGCTGGGGAAGCGCAGGAGCGCCACCGCGGTGTCGACGTCGCCCATCTCACCGACGACGGGATCGATGAGGTTGGATCCGGTTGCGTACAGTTCGGTCGGCCTCTCGGCGGCGAGCCATGGGGCCAGGTCGAAGTAGTGGATCATCTTATCGCGCAGCAGGCCGCCGGAGCGCTGCAGGAAGGCGAGGGGAGCCAGCGCAAAGTCGCGGGCAATGATGCGGATGGACTCGATCCGGCCGATTGCGCCGTCCCGGACCTGCCGCTGCATGGAACTGAATTCAGGCTGGAAGCGGCGGCGGAATCCGATGAATACCGGCGGGTCGCTCGCGGACGTTTCGTCCACGAACGTTCTCACTTTCCCGATGTCGAGATCGATCGGCTTTTCACAGTAGGCCGGCTTGCCGGCCCGCATCGCCTGCCGCAGCAGATCGACGTGGGTGTCGGTGGATGAGGCGATCAGGACGGCATCGACGTCGTCGGCCTCCCAGATCTGCTGCGGGCTGCGGGGAACGTGCCCGCCGCGGGCGTCCGCGAGCCGCTGTGCGGCGGTCTGGTCGACGTCGAAGATGTAGGCGAGTTCGGCGCGGGGATGGGCGGCGATGTTACGGGCGTGGATTGTGCCGGCGCGTCCGGCGCCGAAGAGGGCGAATCGCATGGCTTCAGTGTCGGGCGGCCGGTGACCTGTTATCCGTACCCATGACTCTTACTCCAGGTTTTGCTCAGCATGGTGGCAGGCGACCCAGTGCTCTTTGGTCTGACCCAAATTGCGGAATTCAGGGTCTTCCTGCGTGCAGATCTCGGTGGCGTTGATGCATCGCGGATGGAAATGGCTGACGGATGGTGGTTTGGGGGGGTTGGGAACTTCGCCTTCCAGGAT
>VXOE01000149.1 GCA_009840225.1 Caldilineaceae bacterium SB0662_bin_25
CCCCCCCCCGCCCGCCCCCCCCCGCCCCCCCCCCCCCCCCCCCCCCCCCCCCCCCACCCCTGGGGGGCCCCCAACCCCCCCCACCGCCCCAACTGCAGTGGTCAGTGGTCAGTGGTCAGTAGTTAGTAGTTAGTAGTCAGAGACGGTGCTTAATCTGGTGGAAATTGGAATTGGAACTGACCATGGCTTGGGTGCCTCCAGAGGTATTGGAAAGTTGACCCGATGATTGGGATGTACGCCGGAGCAGAATGCGTTTCCATAGGGGAGTTCTCTGTGCTATACTTCGGCAAATTTTTTTTTCTTTGGACAGGATTTGCACAATGGCCCGGTGGCGAGCTTACCATACGCCTGCGACCGTTGCTGAGGCGCTTTCACTGCTGCACCAGCACAAGGACAAGGCGCGCATTATCGCCGGCGGCACGGACCTGATCCTCGATATGGAGGCCGAACAGGCGGCGCCCGAGGTGCTGGTGGATGTGACCAAAATTGGCGGCATCGACCGCGTGGCGCAGGAGGACGGCTGGATCGTACTGGGCGCCGGAATCACGCATACGCAGATTGAGAACAGCCCGCTGCTGCGCACGCATGCCAGATGCCTGACCGAGAGTTGCGGCGTCATCGGCGGGCCGCAGGTGCGCAATGTGGCGACGCTGGGCGGGAATGTGGCGCACGCGCTGCCGGCGGCGGACGGGACGATCGGTCTGCTGGCGCTGGAGGCGGAGGTCGAGGTGGCGGCGCACAGCGCGCGGGGGACGCTGCACAGGTGGCAGCCGCTGCTCTCCATCTTTGCCGGCCCGGGCCGCAACCGCCTGGCCCCCGATCAGATGCTGCACGCGTTCCGCTTCCGGCCGACGGGCGCCCGGGCGGGCAACGCCTTTGACCGTATCATGCGGCCGCAGGGCGTGGCGCTACCGGTCCTGGGCATCGCGGCCAGGGTGCGGATGGATGCAACGCTGCGCCGGGTTGAGGATGCGGTCATTGCAATTGGGCCGGCCGGCCCGACGCCCTTTCGCGCCACCGGTGCGGAAGAGGTATTGACGAAGGCTGAGGCATTTGACGACGACACTGTGGAGAAGGCCATTGCCGCGGCCCAGACGCAGGCCAGTTTGCGGACCAGCAAGTACCGTGCGTCGCAGGCGTATCGCCATGAGATGATAGGGGTGCTGCTGAGGCGAGTCCTGCAGACCTCGGTAGAGCGGGCGCGCAAGAATGACGCGCCGGCAGAGCCGGAGGATGCGTAGCCAGGGCAGTGGTCGAGCGTTCGGCCACTCTTTTTGCAGCGGGGCGGGAGCGCGTGGGCTATGATCCACCTCACCTCGATTGAGAAAGGTCCTTCTTTCCCCCAAGAAGGGATTTTTCCATATAACGTGCCTGTCATCGCCCGGCTGGAGAAGGTGCGATTTGAGAGTTCGGTGACCTTTCTGGTGGGCGAAAACGGCAGCGGCAAGTCCACCTTTCTGGAAGCGCTGGCGACGGCTGTGCGCCTGCCGACGGTTGGCGCGGAGGAGGCGGGCATCGATCCATCGCTGGCCACGGTACGGCAGCTGTCCAGACATCTGCGCCTGGCCTGGACGAAACGGACGGGACGGGGATTCTACCTGCGGGCCGAGGACTTTTTCGGCTTTGCCAAGCGCATCGCCCAGATGCAGGCGGAGCTGCAGACGGAGATGGCCAACGTGGACGCGGAGTACGAGGGCCGCTCCGACTTCGCCAAGAGCATGGCGAAGATGGCATACTCGGGCCAGCTGGCCGCGATTGAGGAGAGCTACGGAGACGGACTGGACGCACGCTCTCACGGAGAGGCGTTCCTGGCCCTTTTTCAGGCCCGCTTCGCGCCCAACGGCCTTTATCTGCTGGATGAACCGGAGGCGCCGCTCTCGCCACTGCGGCAGGTGGGGCTGCTCGCCCTGTTGAAAGAGATGGTCGCCCGCGACTCACAGTTTATTATCGCTACCCACTCGCCAATCCTGATGGCTTATCCCGGCGCCACCATTCTGAACTTCGACCAGTCACCCCCCCAGCCCGTGCCGTGGGAATCATTGGAGCACGTGAGCGTGACGCGAGGTTTTCTGAACGATCCACAGCTGTATCTGAACCACCTGTAAGAACAGTTTGCAGGGCAGGCGGACTGCAACCCCGAAAGCCTCCCGTCGGGAACCACTGTCGTTCATGCGGACAGGAGCACATACGTGACACAACTTACTCTGACGGTCAATGGCGAGGAGCGCTGTCTTGACGTACCGCCCAGCCGTTACCTGGCCGAGGTGCTGCGCTACGACCTGGGGCTGACCGGCACGAAGATCGGCTGTGACGAGGCCGAATGCGGCTGCTGCACCGTCATCGTCGACGGCCAGTCGGTCGACTCCTGCATTTACCCGGCGTTCAAGGCGCAGGGCGCGCAGGTGTTGACGATCGAAGGGCTGGCCCAGACGCGGGAAGGCTGCGAGGATGAATCCTGCGACGCGCTTGAACTGCATCCGCTTCAGGATGCCTTCATCCGCCACGGGGCGACGCAGTGCGGTTTCTGCACGCCCGGGTTCATCATGCAGGCCAAGACACTGCTGGACGAGAACCCGGACCCGAGCGAGGTGGAGATCAAGGAGTGCCTGAAGGACACCTACTGCCGCTGCACCGGCTACACGGCGATCATCAGCTCGGTGAAGGCGGCCAGCGAATATTTGCGCACCGGCAGGATGCCGGATGCGGTGCTGCCGCCGGTGATGAAGCCGCTGACGCAGATCGGTCAGCCACTGCAACGGCCGGATGCGGTCGACAAGGTGACGGGGGCGGCGCTCTATACGGATGATTATACCTTTGACGGGATGCTTTTCGGGGCGACTTTGCGCAGCGAGCACCCGCACGCGCGGATTCGCGGCATCGACGCGGACGCGGCGCGTGCGCTGGAGGGCGTGCACGCGGTGCTGACGCACGATGACGTGCCGGGCGACCCGCGGCACGGGCTGGTCGAGAACGACTGGCCGGTATTCGCGGGCGGACGCTATCCGGCACGCTACGTCGGGGATGCGATCGCGCTGGCGGTGGCGGAGACGGCGGAGATCGCGCAGCAGGCGCTGGCGCTGATCGACGTCGATTACGAGGTGCTGGAGGCGGTCACGGATCCGCGGGATGCGTTGCAGCCGGACGCGCCGCAGCTGCACCCGGACCGTCCCGACGGGAACCTGCTCAAGCATATCAAGGTGCGGCACGGCGACGTGGAGGCGGGGTTTGCCGCGTCCGACGTCGTCGTGGAGCGGACGTACCGCACGCCGATGACCGAGCACGCCTTTCTGGAGCCGGAGTGCGCGCTGGCGGTGCCGGCGGGTTACAGCGGGGTGCGCCCGTCAACGAGCAAGGAGAAGGGCGCGGCCGAATACGACAGCGACAAGCTGACGGTCTATGTGGGCAGCCAGATCCCGTACAGCGACAGGCGGCAGGTGGCGAAGAGCCTGGGCCTGGACGACGAAGAGGTGCGCGTGATCGGCACTCTGATGGGGGGCGGCTTCGGCGGCAAGGAGGACATTGCCGGGCAGATCCACGCGGCGCTGGCCGCGCAGGTGACGGGCCGTCCGGTCAAGATTCTGTACAGCCGGCAGGAGAGCCTGATCTTCCACCCCAAACGTCACAGCACGATCATCCGTATCAAGACGGGCGCACTGCGCGACGGTACGCTGGTCGCGGTGGAGGCGGAACTGTACGGCGACAGCGGAGCGTACGCCAGCCTGGGCGAGAAGGTGATGACCCGCGCCACGACCCATGCGACCGGCCCGTACGTGATGCCCCATGCCCGGATCGACTGCTACGCCATGTACACGAATAACGCGCCGAGCGGCGCGTTTCGCGGCTTTGGCGTCACGCAGTCGGCCTTTGCGGTGGAGAGCAATCTCGACATTCTGGCGGCAGAACTGGGCATGGACCCGGCAGAACTGCGGCGGAAGAACGTGATGCGCGTGGGCGTCGAGACGGCCACCGGCCAGGAGCTGATTGAAAGCGTGGGGCTGCTCGAATGTCTTGACAAAGTGGAAGATGAGATCAAGAGATCGGAGGCCGCGGGTCCGAGCTGGTCGCCTTCGGATCCCTGGGCACCGGTCCAGGTCGGAACCAAGCGGTACGCCTGGGGCATCGCGGCGGGCTACAAGAACACCGGCCTGGGGGGCGGCGCGCCGGACAAGGCGGAGGCCGAGGTGGAGGTCTTCCCGGACGGCACGGCGGCGATCCGCACCAGCAGCGCGGAGATGGGGCAGAATCTGGTCGGCGTGCTGGCGGCCTGCACGGCGCAGGAGCTGGGTTTGCCGTTCGAAAAGGTACACGTGACGGTGATGGACACGGACCTGACGCCGGACGGCGGCCCCTCAACGGCCAGCCGCCAGACGTATGTGAGCGGCAATGCGGCGCGTCTGGCGGCGCGGGCGATGCGCGAGCAGATGCAGAACGTTCTGGCCGAAAAGTTCGACACGCATCCGGAGGTGATCGCCTTCCACGAGGGGTTGGCCTATGTGGATGAGAGGCGGCTGGCAAAGATGCACGGAGCGGAGCTGCCGGTTGAGGGCGCCAACGGCACGAACGGCAGCGCGGGCGGGATTCTGCCGGGATCCACGCGCAGCATCTCTTTCGCGGATGCGGTCAACGCATTGCTGGCCGAAAACCGGTTGCCGAAGATCCGCTATGAGTACTGGGCGCCGCAGACGCAGCCGCTGGGGACGGGCGGCGACATGCACTTCGCGTTCTCGTACGCGGTGCACGCGGCGCAGGTGAGCGTGGATACCGATACGGGCGAGGTGGCGGTAGAGCGGGTGATCTCCGCCCACGACGTGGGCCGGGCGATCAACCCCCTGAGCCTGCTCGGGCAGATCGAAGGCGGGATCGTGATGGGCATCGGCAACGCCCTGACCGAGAACTATATCGTCGAAGACGGTGTCCCGTGGACGGAGCGCCTGGGCCAGTACAAGATGCCGGGCATCAAGATGACGCCGAAGATGGACAGCCACATCGTCGAGCATCCGACGGCAGACGGGCCGTACGGGGCCAAGGGCGTGGGCGAGATCAGCTCGATCCCAATCAGCCCGGCGATCACCAATGCCATCTGCAACGCCGTGGGCGTTCGCTGCCTGGCCCTGCCGGTCGATCAGGACGCATTGCTGCTGGCGATGCGCGACGGCGAGAGGGAGATCGACGGTCACTGGGGGCAGACGGGCGAGTGGCTAGTGGTTAGTGGTCAGCGACGGCACTGACGCTTGGTAACCTCGGTTTCTTATGCAACTGCATCATGCTCTGCGACTGCCGCCGGAGGAGCTTGCCGTCGTCACGCTGGTGGGCGCCGGGGGCAAGACGAGCGCGCTCTTCCGGCTGGCGGAGGAGGCGGTTGGCGGCGGGCGCCGCGTCGTCACCACCACGACCACCCACATTTTCGCGGCGCAGGCGGAGCAGGCGCCGGCCCGTCTCGAAGTAGTGCCGGACAGAACCGGCGCTTTTGATTGGGCGGCGCTGGAGGCACAGCTGGCGAGGCACGGGCACTGCCTGATCTGGGCTCCGCCCGGCGCCGGCGGCGGTTCAACCGACCCCACTCTTACAGGTTCCAAACGGCAGGGCCTTCCTCCGCAGGTTGTGGACGCGCTGGCGGCGCGTGCCGGTGATCTGGACATCAGTCTGATCGCGATCGAGGGGGACGGCAGCCGGCGGCGGCCGGTGAAGGCGCCGGCGCCGCATGAGCCGGTTATTCCCGATTGCACAACTCACCTGGTCCCGGTCGCGGGGCTTGACGGGCTGGGGCTGCCGCTGGACGAGCCCTACGTGCACCGGCCCGAACGGGTGCGCGCTCTTCTGCAAGAGGAGGATGCGTCGACGCGCCTGACGCCGCGTATGCTGGGACGGCTGCTGGTGGAGCCTTACGGGCGAGGAGAGAGGGGGGAGGAGAGAGGAGAGAGAACAGCTCGCAGCGGCGGGTCCCCACCTGCGGGCGCGAGAATGGTGCCGCTGCTGAACAAGGCGGAGCGCGCGCCCAGGTTGGCGGCTGGGCGGCTGATTGCGCAGCGGCTGGCGCAGATGAGTCAGCCTGTGCTGATCGGCGCGGTGGGGGCGGAGAGCGGGACGGCCGTGCGTGAGCGGTGGGGTGCGACGACGGCGGTTGTGCTGGCGGCGGGAGAGAGCCGCAGGATGGGGGAGCCGAAACAGCTGCTGCGCTGGCAGGGCGAGCCGCTGGTGACGCGGGCGGCCCGGATTGCGCTTGA
Source organism: Caldilineaceae bacterium SB0662_bin_25 (assembly GCA_009840225.1). Taxonomy (GTDB): domain Bacteria; phylum Chloroflexota; class Anaerolineae; order Caldilineales; family Caldilineaceae; genus Bin5. The sequence continues at coordinate 6,225 of VXOE01000149.1, forward strand.
TAGCGGCGCGTCGGAGACGGTGGTGGTGACCGGCGCGGTCGGTGAGCAGGTGGAGGCTGCGCTGGCGTCTTTACGCGAGGCGGGGCGCGGACGACTGCGTATTGTTCGCAACGCGGCGTGGCAGGACGGGCAGGCGGGGTCGGTGCGCGCGGCGGTTGAGGCGTTGCCGGCCGCGTGTGAGGCGGTTTTGTTTCTGCCGGTGGACCAGCCGCGGCTGCCGGCAGGGCTGTTGCGGCGGCTGTGGCAGGCGTGGCGCGGCGGCAGCGATCTGGGGGCTGTCACGGTGGGCGGTGCGATACGCGGCGCGCCGGGGCTTTTTGACCGGCGTTTCTTCGGTCAGTTGAGGCAGGTCCAGGGAGATGGGGGCGGGGGGAGGCTGCTGCGCCGGTACGCGGCGGAGGTCAGCGCGATCGAGGCGCCGGTCGAGTGGGTGGCGGACGTGGATACGCCGGAGGACTGGCGGGCGGCGGTGGATCGAGGTTAGGTTCGGTTGGCATATTGGGAAGGCCGTTCAGAATTCAACAGGACAGATCGATCCGCGAAGGGGCGCGAAGAACAGCTTTGGCGTAGCGTATTTTCTTTATTTGCCAGTGAAAGCGAGGTGGAGGGGCATGTCTACGCTTGAGAACGGGGTCCGTTGCAGCCCGGCCATTCACGCGCCGGGGGAACGTCAGATTACCTTCAGCCAGGCCATTCACGAAGCTGTTGCCGAGGAGATGGCCCGGGATGAGCGCGTCTTCGCCATCGGTGAAGATATTGCGGTGGCCGGCTCGGTATTCAAAGTGTTCGTCGGCCTGTATGAGAAGTTCGGCCCGGAAAGGGTTATCGATTCGCCCATTTCGGAGGCGGGTATTGCCGGCATCGGTGTGGGTGCGGCCATCACGGGTATGCGGCCGATTGTGGACATCATGTTTTGCGACTTTGCCACCCTGGTGATGGACCAGCTGATCAACCAGGCGGCCAAGACCCACTACATGTCGGGCGGCAAGCTGAAGGTGCCGATGGTCATGCGGACGACGATGGGGGCCGGTAGCCGCACGGCGGCCCAGCACAGCCAGTCTCTGCATGCGCTCTTCAGCCACATTCCCGGCCTGAAGGTGGCGATACCGGCCACCCCTTACGATGCCAAGGGGCTGATGAAGAGCGCCATTCGCGACGACAATCCGGTTGTTGTTTTCGAAGACAGGACGCTCTTTCAACAGGAGGGGCCGGTGCCGGAGGCGGAGTATACTCTCCCCTTCGGCCAGGCGGACGTGAAGCGAACAGGCGACGACATCACAATTGTCGCGACCAGTTCAATGGTGTACGTTGCCCTGGAAGCGGCGGACAGGCTGGCCGCGGCGGGCATCAGCGCGGAGTTGATAGATCCGCGCACGACGTCCCCTCTGGACACCGGGGCGCTGGTCCAGTCGGCCCGAAAGACCGGGCGGGCGCTTGTGGTGGACGAGGGGTACCGGCAGTATGGCGTCACCGGTGAAATCGCCTCGGTCATCGCCGACGGGGCCTTCTACTATCTGGATGCCCCGGTCAAGCGCATCGGCGCCATGAACGTGCCGGTGCCTTTCTCGCCGGCGATGGAGGACTTGACGATCCCCAACGCAGACAATGTGGTCGAGACGGCCAAGGCCATGTGCGGGAGGGGATGAAAAGCCCAAAGGCGAGGAGGGAGTGGAGAGGAGTGAGGAAAGAGAGGAAACATCGCTTGCCTCACTCGGGGTGACGGATAAACTATGGTTCAGGAGTCACGTTTTTCTCAATTATTTTCCGGCGCCAGGTTCCGTTGACATTTGGGAAGTCCACTCATAATTCAGCACGAACGGAAAGCCGGCATGCCTGACAGGGATTTTCCTCGCTTGAATGTTGTGATAAACAGAACCAATTGATCCGCGAAGTCACGCGAAGAATACCTGTCGATCCACGAAGGGCCACTAAGGGCCGCGAAGAACACCTTTTTGTCCGCGGAGGACGCGGAGAACACCGAAGGCAATCGCATCTAAATTGGTTTGCCAACATTGCCGAAGTTAGCCAGAGAGTCCACGAAGGGGATTCTCAAGGAACAGACATAGAGCCTACAGGAGGGGCAGGCACAAGGCCTGCCCCTTACATTTCGGGCAGCCTCGCAAGAAATTAACGCAATAGGATGCAATTGCCCTGCTGCCCTATCCGGGTGCATCCCAGATTTGGGGTGGGAACAGTCTGGCGGGGAATCGGCGCCAGCGGTGGCAGGGGTTGTTTGCCGTCATTGGGCGAGACGCAGTGCAGGCGCCAGGCTTGGCCGTACGGTGGCGTCCGTCAGTTGGGGCGGGTGCGAGGGCAGGCACAAGGCC
>VXOE01000283.1 GCA_009840225.1 Caldilineaceae bacterium SB0662_bin_25
TCACCGCCATGACCATCGAGAGCCCGCTACAGAAATGCTGACGGTACATTCCCCCAGGCAAACCGTACACAGAACATGGCTTAGTAGTTACCTTCTATCTTCTTTTGGGGCGGCGCCGGCGTGCAATGAGGACCCCAGGTTTCGACTGTCGCGGTCTGGGGTAGGGTGCACACCGCAAATTCTGTGAGGGAGATAGGCGGTTTCTTGGTCTATCGCTGTCGGCCCCGCCGGGTAACCGGGACAGCGCTCCCCGCTATTGGCCGGGGTCGTCCACCTTGTCCATCAGTTCGTCCAAAATGACTTCCTTCACCTGCTCCTGCGGCTCCTGGGCCAGCTCCTCTGCCGCTTCGATCGCGGCCTCTGCTGCATACTGCACGACCTCCTCCTCGGAAAGTCCCAGCTCAGCAGCAGAATCCCGCACCGCGTCTATCGACTGGGCGACAACCGCCCCTATCTCCAGGTCGACGTCACTTGCCCCGTGAATCGCGCCGTGCACAGCGCCCCTGACTGCATCTCTTGGATGCGCCCCCGCTCTGCTCACAGCCGTCAGGGTGCCTCGCACCGAGCCCTTGACCAGGCGTCCCGCGCCGAGCCCGCTTTGGGCGATCGCCCGCATCGACCCCTGTGTCGCGCCGAAGGCAATCGCGGCCCCCTGCCGTGAAATGTCCCGCGACTCCCGGCTCGCGCGCGTGACCGCCTGGTTGACGCGGGCCTGGGCCTGCCTTGCCGTTCCAGCGCCAAACGCGATCCCCTCAACCGTGTACCGGATAGAAGACGCGATCTGGTAGGCGGTCACATTGGCCGCCACATTCAGCCCGGGAATCGGCGGCAGATAACGCAGACCCGCCAGCGGCAACCGGGAAACGAAACTCAGGCCCGGCACAAAATTGAGCGCGCGCAGGTTCTCCCGCGTCTGCGACATCAACTCCTCGAGCACGACCTCGCTCTCCGCCTCCCCCTCCTCTTTGATTCTGGCAAGAGTCCCCAACGTGAACAGGCCAAGTACGAAGGCAACGGTGAACAGGAAATCGTATCCGGTCAAAAACACTGCGGGAAAGCTCACCACCCGCTCCGGGTCGACCCATTCCACCCCCACCTCCAGGTGCCGCACACTGAAAAAATCAACGAATGCCCCGCCCAGAAGCGGGCTGATCGCAGCACCCAAATTGGCAGCGAGAGATGATACGGTCAGAAACGCTGTCGCCTGCGCTTGCGGCGCCATCTTCATTCGAATCGTGGTCGATGCCAGGTTGATGCCCGCGCTCGCAATGCCGATCAGGAAGTGCAAGAAGAACAAGAGCGGCATCGTCAGCCTGTGCACGTCCGGCAACGTGGTAAAGGTCCACCCCAGGATGACCAGGAAATACAGCGAAGAACAGATCGACAAAACCGCCTTGCTGCCGTAGCGGTCGGCCAGAGGACCCCAGACGCGCAGAAACAGCACGCTGGCCACCTGGCTCAAAACGCCCAGCCCGACAACGATCGACAGCGACAGCTCCAACTTCGTCAGCATATAGACCGTAAAAAACGGCGCTGCCAGATGCGCCACGAAGTTCCAAAAACCCAGAAAACTGACCAACTGCCTGTAGTTGACGTCCCGCAACGGCGCTGCCAGTGTTCGCACTATCGACGGCCGGACCCTGTCAAGCGCAGCCATGCGCGGCTCAGGAATACGCGTCATCATAACAACCGCGCTCAGGCCAAGTAGGAGGCTTCCGAACAGTATCGCGTACGAGTAACCGAAGATAACGTTCTCTTCCGCCGCCACACCCTTCCACCAGTCAATATAAAACGCAGCCGTCAGGCTGGTTGCCGCGGCCGCGATCGTCGCCACACGCAACCGCCGTGCGAAGAAATCCCCCATCGCGCCCGCCGACGCCATCTCCCGCAGCCAGCTGGTCCAGCTCGTGTTCACCAGGGCAGTCCCAACTCCGCGAATCCCTGTGAAAAACAGCAGCAGTATGACTGCACGCGTATCGGGTATCTCGACGACAAAGGGAATCAGGGCAATCGGTACCCAGGAAACATAGACCGTAAAGTAGGACGGCACCGCGATCAGCTTCCGCATCCGCAACCGCTCGACAACGATAACAGCTGCGATCTGGATCGTCTGCATGATGAACGGCAGCGCCGTCAGAATACCGATGTGAAAGTTGGACGCACCCAGCAGCAGCGCAAACGCGGCCAGAAAGCCGCCCGACATCAGCCCGTCGGCCCCCGAAGCCGCGATCGCCTGGAACGTCAACGCCTTCAGGCCGCGCTGACGCACTTCGTCTGTTAGATCTGTGCTGGGTTGGAGAAAGCCGGGAATCGCCATCTGTGGTCAAGTTGCTGTAGTCACTTCCATGCTATCATAGGCCGGAAACTGGGCTAAATCCGACACGCACCGATCAACCCTCTGCCAGCGCACCCTGAAGAAGGTCCGACCGAAGCCGCTGGCCGGCTGTGGTATCCTTACTGTCTACAGTCTGTCCCGCGATGAATCGAATCAGGACCTGTTAGCTGACAGAGGATACGCCTCCGTGCCTTTCTCGTCTCTGTTCCAACCTGAAGATCTGCAACCTCAGGAGCTGCTCCACAGGGGCCTGAGGGCCTTGACCTTTCGCACCATCTCCGCCTCTGCCATTGACGGCTTGGTGTCGGGGGGCTTTCTGGCCGCATACGCCCTGGCTCTTGGCGCATCCAACTTTCACATCGGCATCCTGATCGCGATTCCCTTCATCATGCAACCGCTCCAGATCGCGGCTGTCATCGCCATCGAGCGTATCCGCATGCGCAAAGCCGTTACGATTCCGGCCTCGGTCGCGGTCGATCTCTCCTGGCTTTTGATAGGGCTGATCCCGTTCGCGATCATCTCGCCGAGCCCGGTCGCGGTCACGCTCCTACTGCTTCTGACTGCGATTCGAGGCGCGGGCAACGCCATCGAAATCACCGGTTGGACGAGCTGGCTGCGCGACCTGGCTCCGCCCGGCGCCATCGGGGGCTTCTTTGCACAGCGATTGCGGACCGCCACGGCTTCCGCGGCGTTGTCCGGCTTGGCGGCTGCGCTCTTTATCGACTGGTGGGCGGCAAACACGTCGCCGCAAAACCTTATCTTCGGCTACGCCTACGCGATCCTCTTTGGAAGCATCGTCTTCGGCCTCTGTTCCGATGCCGCGACCACACTGATCCCGGAGCCGCGCATGGCGAAACCGGAGGGCGCCAGGCCATCAATTCTGCAGATGCTTGCCGGGCCCCTGCAGGAGGACAATTTCAGAAGGCTGCTCACCTTCCTTTTTGTCTGGAATTTCGTAGCTCAACTCGCCGTTCCCTTTTTCGCGGTCTACATGCTGATCCGGTTGGAACTGCCGCTCGCGCTCGTCGTCGGCCTCGGTGTCCTGAGCCAGCTCTCAAACGTGCTTTTCCTGCGCGTCTGGGGACCGTTCACGGACCGCTTCGGCTGCAAGGTGATCCTCTCCATCTGCGCCTCGCTCTATCTTCTGGCTATTTTGGGGTGGACGTTTGTAATGAATCCCGACAGACACCCGCTCACACTGCCTCTTCTCTTCTTCCTTCATTTTCTGATCGGCGTCGCCGCCGCCGGCATCGAGGTTGCTTCCACGGCCATCCGCATGAAAATGGCGCCGCAGGCCAGAGCGACGGCTTTTCTCACTGCGTCCTCGCTTGCCATCAATCTGGGCGCCGGAATCAGCCCTCTGATCGGAGGGGCGCTGGTCGATTTTCTCAACGCCCGTCAGCTGGAGATCATCTTCAGATGGATCGATCCCGCACGCGTCGTGAGCTTTCCCGCCGTGTTTCTGACCGGCTACGATTTTCTGTTCGCGATCGCCTTCGTTCTCGGCCTCCTTACGCTTGGCACGCTGGGCCGGATACAGGAAGAGGGAGAAGCCAGGAGCGAAATTGTCATGAACGAACTGATGACGCAAACGCGCGAGAACCTGCGCGCCCTCAGCTTCGTGCCGGGACTGAGCTCGATCTCCCAGTTCCCGCTGGCCGGCCTCCGCTATCTGCCCGCCATCCCCGGCCTCAACGTCGCAGCCGGCGTGACCGCCTACCAGATAGCCTCTTCCATCCGCTATACGGTCGACGGCCTTGCCCTGGGCAGCGCCACCGCAAGACAAGTCAGAACGCAGATCGGCCAAGCCGTGGCCCGCGCCAGCCACGGGTCGCGGGACGTCACCCGTCACGGCGCCGAAATCGCCTTTGGCGCCACAGAAGGCGCCATCCGTTCCATCGCAAGCAGAGGTTCCCACGGCAGCCGCTTTGTGGGGGCCGCCGTCAGCGGTACCCTTACCGCCATGCGCAATGCCGGCGCCCGTCCCGCGGATGCTGTCAAAGGCGCTGTCTACGGCGCTCTCCACGGAGCCAACGAAGGCGACATGGAGTTGGAGGACGTGGTCGCCAGTTCGCTTGACGCAGTCCGCGAGTCTGCCGATCAGCTCGGTCTTTCAGAGCAGGAAGCCGTCATGCATGCCGTCGAGGCTGCCTTCGAAGTCGCGGAAGGGCTGGCCGAAGAACCGCAGTCGCAGGTCAGAGAAGCCTTGCTCGATGAACTGATGGAAGAGATGACCGGCCAAATGCAAGGGTCGACCGACGACGAAGCAGACGCACAAGAAAGCGCACCGCCAGAGACGCCCGCCCCTTAATCGCCTTGTCGATAACCGTCAAAGAAAGAACTCCGTAATGCCCCCCTCCCCAATTCCCCCATCCATGCATGGCGCACGCGTCCTGATCATCGGCCTCAGCGCCGTGATCGTTGTGCTCGCCCTCGCGCTCGTGACTATGACGATCGGCCGCTTCGCGACACCCGCCGCCATCGATGAGCCGGCCGCCGTAAACGTCCTGGCCAACAGTGACGACGACTGCGTGACCTGCCACCGGCTGCAGACACCGGGCATCGTCGAACAGTACGGCCACAGCACAATGGCCGCCGCCGGCGTATCCTGCCAGGACTGCCATGTCGTCGATGAGGGATATCCCGGGTCCGTGCCGCACGAGGGTCTGTATGTGCTGAACCAGCCCACGACTGCCATCTGCCAGAACTGCCACGTCCAGGAGGTCGCACAGTTCAACCAGAGCCGCCACGGCCTCCCTGCGTACGTGGCCTATGCCGGCGAGGATCTCCTGACAGCTGCCCAAAAGGAGATCTACGCTTCTATCCCTGAAGGCGGCAACGATCCGGAAGCCACCCGCGCCCGCAACGCCCTCCACCAACTTGAGGGCGAGGCCATCACCCGGTTCGCCTGCGAAAGCTGCCATGACATCGGCAAACCGGCCGCAGACGGCTCCGTCGGCCAGTGCACCAGCTGCCATCTGCGCCATGAATTCAGCCTGGAGCAGGCGCGCAAACCCGAAACCTGCAACTACTGCCACATCGGCCCCGACCATCCCCAATGGGAGATCTACCAGGAATCCCCCCACGGCATCGCCTACGCCACCGGGGGAGACAGATGGCACTGGGACGCCGAACCGGGCACCCTGACCGCCGCCGACTTCCCTGCACCGACCTGCGCCACCTGTCACATGAGTGGGTTCGGCAGCGCCGGCACAACCCACGACATCGGCGACCGGTTGTCCTGGTTCCTCTTCGCCCCAATCAGCAGCCGCCGCCCCGCGTGGCAGGACAACAGAGTCCGTATGCAGGGCGTCTGCCGCGAATGTCACAACCAGAACTTTATCACCGAGTTCTACATTGCCGCAGACGCTGCCACCGAGCAGGTGAACGCCTGGGTCAGCGAAAGCAATGCGCTGATCGCGCCTCTGAAGGAGCACGATCTTCTGACCGCGGCGCCCTTTGACGAACCGATCGACTTCACCCACTTTGACTTGTGGCATCACTGGGGCCGTACCGCCAAATTCGGCGTGTGGATGCAGGGGCCCGACTACGTGCAGTGGCACGGCGCCTACGAGATCCTGCGCGACATGGCGACCTTGCGCGTCGAGGTGCAGGAAAAGCTCGATCAAGCCGGTCTTGAATCCGCGCCTTCGGAATAACTGAGTCAAACGATGCAGGCAGATTCTCAGGACCTCAACAGGACGCTCTCTTCCGCAAACATACCCGCTGAGGATGGCTGTACGCGCCGCCCCGGCGCCCGCGCGAGTCGGCTTCTCCTGACATATTTCTCCCCCCGCAGGATGCCGCAGACTCGCGATCAGCTGATGCTCGCGATGGTCGCTCTCAACGAACTCTTCCTGGGGATTGAGGTCTATCTGGCCCACGGCGCCGACGGCACCATTGTTCCCAGCGAGTGGTATCCTATCTATTACGGTTTCAGCAGCAGCGTTCTTCTGGTTCTGGCAGGCCTGCTGGCCACACGTCACAGGACCGCGGCGTCGGTTCTCGCTACCGCGACGCTGGTCGGCAGCGCCCTGATCGGCTTCCTCGGCGTCTACTTCCACCTGGCGCGCGCCGTACTGCCCACCGCCCCGGCAGGCGAGCAGCTGACCCTGAATCTGCTCGTCTGGGCGCCGCCCGTCCTGGGGCCCCTGGCCTATTCCCTGGCCGGCCTGTTGGGCATCAGCGCCGCCTGGGAGGAATCCCCTCCCACAAGCGGCCGGCTGGTGCTCTACAAGGAGCACGCCATTCATCTTCCCTACAGCAAGACCCGGGCCTTTATCTTCACGGTCGGCATGGGAACGCTCGCCGCCCTTGTCAGCAGTGTCCTCGACCACGCCCGTACCGGCTTTGATGGCGCGTGGCTCTGGTATGCCGCGGCCATCGGCGTTTTCGGCACCGTCGTGCCTGTGGCATATGCCGCGATGGACAAACCTTCGCGTGCGGACTCATTTACCTATATAGCTGCCATGCTTTTCCTCATCCTGACCGGTGTGCTGGGCGCCTTCCTGCATATCCGGTCCGACCTGGCTTTTGAAAGTACCGTCGTGATCGAACGATTCCTGCGCGGCGCGCCCCCTTTGGCGCCTCTCCTCTTCTCCAATATGGGCATGCTGGGCCTGATCGCTTTGCTCGATCCCGAACTCTTGCAGACAATGAGACGGCCGCCGGTAGGAATGCCGCACAACGGCCCACAGGAGACACCGGCGCCGGGCCAGGACGGCTCCGCCGCTCAGGCACACCCCCTCACCGGCTAGCTGCATTGGGGGCGCAGAAAGCCGGCAACGGCGAACAACGGATCGACAGGGCATAGCCTGTCTCCAGGCAGAACGGAATTCTGGTAACAATCTCCATCAGGAAGGATTGAACTCTTGCCGGTCGCAGAACGAAACTTCTATCGAACCCTGATAACCGTCTCGGCGATCTTTCTGATGCTGCTTATCTTCGGCAGCCTTGGTTATATGTGGCTCGAAGGCTGGTCCTGGACTGACAGCCTTTACATGACCGTGATCACGCTCAGCACCGTCGGTTTCGGCGAAGTGCGCCAGCTTTCACCCACCGGGCGCATCTTCACCGGGGTCATGATCATCATGGGCGTCAGCGCCACCGCCTACACCTTCAGCACGGTCGCAGAGTTCGTCGTTACCGGCGAATTTCGCAGGTATATACGGAGAAGACGTATGCAAAACCGCATTGGCAAGTTGAACGCTCACTTTATCATCTGCGGCTACGGCCGCGTCGGCGAGCAAGTGGTCAAGGAGCTGCTCGACGCCGACTCGGAACTGGTCGCAGTCGATATGCTGGCGAGCCTGCGTACGGATTTGGAAAACCTGGGTGCAACCTTTGTCCAAGGCGACGCGACCGATGATGCTGTCCTGATACAGGCGGGAATCGAGAAGGCGGTGGGAATCTGCTGCTGCCTGCCCAACGACTCCGACAACGTCTACGTCGCGCTGGCGGCCCGCGGGTTGAACCCGAATCTGACGATCAGTGCGCGCGCCAACAGCCGCGGCAGCGAGCGTAAACTGAAGAGTGCTGGCGTCAACCATGTCATCAACCCCTACGTGGCCAGCGGGCATCGCATGGCGCGCCAGATGCTCTCCCCCAATATCGTCGAATTCATGGACGTAGTGATGCCCCAGGACACTGTCAGCAGCGAAGAGCCGGGCATCCTTATCGGCGATATCCTCGTCAGCGATCGATCAACGCTGGGCGGACAGACCCTGGCCGCAGCCGAAATCCGCAAAACAACCGGCGCCAGCATCCTCGCCGTCCGCCGCCAGACGGGTAAGATCACCGTAAATCCGAATCTGGACCTCGTCCTGGAAGCCGGTGACAAGCTCATCGCACTCGGCACCTATGACCAGTTGGACCGTCTGGCCGCGGCCGCCGAAGACCAGCGCCGCATCTACACCCGCGCCCACCCCAACCTGTCCAGACATTAACGAAGGGCATCGCCCTGTCCGGACTCGGCGGACGCTCAAAAATACCAAAGTATCGCGCTTGTGGTTCTTGTTAACACCTCGAATACGCGCAGTCCACTAAGAGCTAGAAACGTGGCTGCCAAGCCCTTGCCTAAAGGCGCTCATGATTCAGTGTGGCGAAGGATGTTTCTCTCTCCTCGCTTTTTTGGGCGGTCGGGCCTATTCGGCCCTCCCTTGTGCGGGG
>VXOE01000184.1 GCA_009840225.1 Caldilineaceae bacterium SB0662_bin_25
AGGCCCGACCGCCCAAAAGCGAGGAGAGAGTAAAGAGAAGTGAGGAGAGAGAAACGTCTTTCGCCATGCTGAATCATGAGCGCCATTGGGCAAGGACTTAGCAGTCACTCTTATAGACACTTGCAATCCCGCAACGATCACAGCAAACTGTGGCCGGCTATTTGTGCCGGCGCCACCGGATAACCTCCTATGCCCAAATACGACCAGAAGCTGATCAGCGCTAGCCATGCACTGCAGGGTTACTCACTGCCGCCCGACTTGGACAGGACCTGGCAAGCCACTTGTTCCGTACCGTGCAGAAAATCATAGGCCTCAAATTCAAGACGCGACTCAGACGTAATGCCGGGAATGTCTCCAATGAGGGTGATCGTGTCGTCCTCAGACGATACCTCAATGCTGGCGCTGCTCAGATAGACGGCGCCAAGGCCATCCGGATCCATCTTCCAGGTGTCGGTCTGCACAGCTTCTTCAATAGGTTGGTGAACACCCTCGTCACGGGACGGAGAGAATACGAAATAACTGGCGGACAGCGAGTAATCAGCCCCCTGTAACCCCGTCTCGCGGTCGTCGACCACGTCTACTGACACACTCCAACTGTACTCCAACGCGTCTTTGGGAACATCCTTCCTGTTAAATTCCAGCGTCTCCGGAACATCCCTGAGATGAAATGCGACGACAAGCCTCCCGTCGTCTGTCAGAGCTGTGCTGACCTCGGTAATGTCCATGTATGCAGGCAGCGTCTCCGAGACCGCAGCGACGACGCTCTGGCCCGGCCTGATTGCCGCGCTGTCAGACTGGCACGAATCAGAGCCTATACCCGTGATCGACGGACCGTAGCTGCTTATTTCGACTGCACCTTCAAAGAAATCATACGCCTTGAACTTGAGCGGTGATTCCGCTGTAATCCCGGGAATCTCCCCCGAAAGTGTTATCCTGTTCTCCTCGGCAGACACCTCGATATCGGCCTCCGCCAGAACTCTGTTCCCCTCTCCGTCCAGCCCCAGGATGCCGGCCGTGACAAAGCCCGGGTCCGTCATCTTTGCCGCCGTATTGCTGTCTTTGACAAGGGGATGCACGACATAACCGGCAGACAGCATGTAATCAGTACCGCCGTCGCCGGTCTCCGCATCGTTGTCCACGTCGATCGACACCTCCCAACTGTACTCCAGTGCATTCGCAGGCACGCCCGTCCTGTCGAATGTCAACGACTCCGGAACATCCCTGAGCAGAAAATCGACGGTCAAAGTCTCCCCGTCCACCTCAGTCGTGACGCCGCGGATATCAATGTGTCCAACCAGTTCGTGTGACACATCGCCAAGAGCATGTGGATCGGAAACTGCTGCTGATCCTTCAGAAGGACTGTGACGACCCAGCCGGCCAAAGCTAAATGAAGAAAGGCAGCCGATCTCCTCCTCACCTCCCAGATAGTCGTACACTCCGAATGCAAGCCGTGAATCCGCGGAGATCCCGGGAATATCTCCCGAAAGCGTTATCGTGTCCTCTTCAGCCGACACCTCGATGCGCGCCCACGAGAGAAAGTCGATATCGGGGAACGTTCCTCCCGCCGACTTCAGAACCCATGTGTTGGTCTGTACATCGTCCGTTGCGATAGCCGCACTCCGGTCGCGAGCGCTGAAAGCGGGGGGAGTAACGTAAATTGAGGACAGGATGTATTCAATCCCCTCAAAGCCTGATTCCGGGTCGCCATCCACGTCGACAGACACCTCCCAGCTGTACTCGACTACCTCTTCGGGCACGCCGCTTCTGTCGAATGTAAGTGTCTCCGGAACGTCCCTGAAATGAAACACGACTGTCAGGGTCTCCCCGGACAGGGACGTACTGATCTCGGTTACATCCAGATGCGCGGGTAGGGCGTCCGAGACATCGTAGCTGACGCTCTCTCCCGGTGTAACCGCATCATCGATATCACACTGGCTGGAGGGCGTGAGGTTGCTTGGCGGCACCTGGCAACCGACCTCATCGAACTCGCCATGATGCCCGTGCGTGAGGAACGAAAGGCGCGAGTCCGGGGTGATGCCAGGAATCCGGCCGCGGAGAATCATCGTGTCCTTCTCTGGCGATACCTCAAGGCTGGCGTCTCTAAAGGATCTGATGCCTTGGCCGGGCTGCTTTTCCCAGACACTGGCCTCTGCCACTTCCGCAATGGGCGCCTCCGTGTCGTTCCCCTCATTTCCCGGCCACACGATGTGATAGGCGGAAAGAAGGTACTCAAAGCCGTCGTCGCCGGTCTCCGGGTCGGCATCCACGTCGACCGACACATCCCAACCGTACTCCATCGAGCTTGCCGAGGTCCCCGTTTTGTTGAACGTCAGCGTCTCCGGAATATCCCTGAAACGGAACTCGACTGTCAGCATTTCGTCCGCAAGGGACGTGCTGACTTCGACAATGTCCAGATAGCCCGCAGACACATCGGAGACGTCATCAATTGCGGTCTGTCCCGGCACAACCGTGCTGTCGCCATCCGTACACTGGGTCGGGGAAGCGCTCAGGGGCACGCCCTGGCCGGGTGTAGCAGGACAACCGACCTCATCGGAACCGCCAAAATAGTCGTAGGCGCTGAATGTAAGCTGTGATTCTGCCGTGATTCCGGGGATATTTCCGGAGAGCGTTATCGTGTCCTCTTCCGGGGACACCTCAAGGGATGCGTCGATCAAGGTCATAAAACCATCCGATCGGGCTTTCAAGACGGCGGCCTCCACCTTGCTGTCAATGGACGCCTGCGCGTTATTCCCTTTTTCAGATGAGGGTACAAAGTGGCTAGCGGACAGCTCGTACTCAATGCCGCGATTTCCGGTCTCCCGATCGCCATCTATATCGATCGACACGTCCCAACCGTACTCCATGTAGTATTCCGATATGCCCGTCCGATTGAACGTCAGCGTCTCCGGCAGATCCCTGAGATGGAAAACAGCTGTCAAGGTCTCACCGGACAGCGATGTGCTCACCTTGGTGATATCCACATGTGAAGCGGTGGCGTCCTCAATCTCGTCGGTAACTGTCTGCCCCGGCACTGCCAGGGCCGCGCCGGAATCGCACCCGCGTGGTTCCAGACTCTTGCTGTATGGATCATGACAGGCGAGCTGATCGAAGTTGCCGGGGAACTGGGCATCAAGAGTTGAAAATGCCAGGCGCGATTCGGATGTGATGCCGGGAATGTTGCCGGAGATCGTTATCGTGTCTTCCTCGGGAGACACGGCCAGGTCGGCGTCTTCAAAGGAGCTGGTGGAGCCGTCGGCGCCTATCTCCCACACGCTGGCCTCCAACATCTCCCCGATTGGCGCGATCGTGTCGGCATCAGTCCCTCTGTGTGACAGGAAGGCGATATGGTAGGCGCTCAGCAGGGTATCGAACCCGCCGGGGCCTGTGTTGCGGTCGTTGTCGGCGTCGATTGCGACCTCCCATTCATACTCCTTCGTGCCCTGCCCATGCTCAGAGCGATTGAACCGCAACGTCTCCGGCAGGTCTCTGAGATGGAAGACAACGGTCAATCTCTCTGCGGACAGGGAAGTTTCAACTCTGGTTATGTCGATATGTGCGGCCGGCACGTCTGCCGATTCATCGGCTAAGGTCTGACCAGGCGTAACTGCATCATCCGTATCACATTGACTGGAGGGTGTGCTTTGAATCTGCGCAGGAAAGCATCCGACCTCATCGAAGCTATCCAGATAATCGTACGTCCTGAATGCAAGCCGTGATTCCGTTGTAATGCCGGGAATGTTGCCGGAGAGCGTTATCGTGTCCTCTTCCGGAGATACCTCAAGGGGGGAGTCTGCAGCCGGCATGGCGCTCCCCGGTTCCAAACTCCAGACGCTGACCTTCATCTTGCTCTCTATAGGCGCCTTGGCGTTACTGCCTTCTTCGGATGGGGGCACAGAGTAACTTGCCATCATCTGGTACTCAAAGCCTCCAGAGCCGGTGTCCCGGTCGTTGTCTACATCGATGACCACCACCCATGCATACTCCAAATGGCCTTCCGACATGCCTGAACGATTGAACGTGAGCGTCTCGGGCACGTCCCTGAGATGGAAGACAGCTGTCAGAGTTTCGTCCGACAAAGAGGTGCTCACCTTGGTTATATCGACATGTGGATCGGTAGCGCCCTCGATCTCGTCCGATACGGTTTGCCCCGGTGTTGTCAGGGCCGCGCCGGCGTCGCACCCCCAGGGTCCCATACTCTTTGTATATGGCGCATGGCAGTCCACCTGATCGGCCTCGCCGGCGAACTCGACATCATAAGCCGAGAAAGTCAGCCGCGATTCGGATGTGATCCCGGGAATGTAGCCGGAGATCGTTATCGTGTCTTCTTCGACAGACACCGCCAGGTCGGCGTCGGCGAGAGTGCTGGTGGAGCCGCCGGCGTGTGTTTTCCATACGGCGGCCTCCAACATCTCCCCGATTGGGGCGATCGTGTCGGCATCAGTCCCTTTGTTTGACAGAAAGGCGATATGGTAGGCGGTCAGCAGGTAATCGAACCCGCCGGGGCCGGTGCTGCGGTCGTTGTCCGCATCGATTGCGACCTCCCATTCATACTCCTTCGAGCCCTCACCATGCTCCGTGCGGTTGAACGTCAAGGTTTCCGGCAGGTCTTTGAGATGGAAGACAACCGTCAATCTTTCGCCGGACAGGGAAGTTTCGACTTCAGTAAGGTCGACATGCGCGACCGGCACGTCCGAAACGGCATCGGTCACCGAATCCCCCGGCCTGATCGGCTCCACCGATTCGCATTTGCTGACCTCATGCGCAATGACAGGAGTCGTCCCTGTGGCCAGCAAGATAACAACAAGCAGAAAGTGGGAAAGATTCTTGATCTTCATTGTCTGTTCTCCCAGGAGAAAGGGTGCTCCTACCTCAGATCCGAATGGCCTCCAAGACCGGGAGGCGAGCAGAGAAACGAAAGGGCGCTGGACAGACAGCTGCCAGATCGGGTTGAACCGGATCTCGAATTCCATTCTTGAAACGCCTGTCTTTCGCTTGTATGAACGAGCGATTCACAATTCACGGTTCCAATCCGGTCACAAGAGCGATTGTCATGCCTGAACTCGCTTTCACCTGCCGTCAACAGAAACATGGCACGCCACCCGCTCGCAACCATGCAGAAAATCATAGGCTTCCAATACCAGCCGCGACTCTGAAGTAGTGTCGGGGAAGTGTTCAATGAGCGCTCACTCTGCGGAACATCAATGAGATGAAACAAAGCCGCAAGGGTGTTGACTGTTCTCGATAACAACGACCGACTGGATTTCGTCTGCTCAGGGGCAGGGGTCCCTCCACACACGCGGGGTTAGACGGCGACTATCCTTCAATGGCGGCCGCATTTACAGGATCTGTGTGAATGATGCATGCGTGACATATTTTGCCGGAAGAAGAGTAACCGGAAAGGCATTTAGGGGCCTTGGGTGAGATTCAGAAAGAGGCGGTAGCATACCGGGTAAAGTGGGATTTGGGTGGTGGGCCGTGAAAGAAGTGCGGCTGCGCGGGTAGGGATTTTGAGATCGAGTCGGCGAATTCCTGTTTGTGACATTTGCCCGGCGATACCTGGCCGCCCTCCGTTCCACGACATCTGACTACGTGTCATAACTCCCTATGTGAGAACCTCTGCGTCGAGTTTACGCTTTTGGGCGCACAGAGAGCTGGCCAAGGTCCCCGCGGACTCATAAACGTTACATGCACTGAAAACAGCTGCCTTCCGGGGCGGGGACCCAGAAGACAGCCAGAGGGGGTTCTCCAATCAAGACAGAGTCATTCGAAAATGCCTATACAGACGGACACCTTGTTCACCCCAACGGAGATCAGTTCGGTGTAGCTCACTCCACATACTCACAGTCACTCCATCCTCTCCGGACGAAAGTCGAAACCTTTCCCCACGCTGCACTTGATTGGATGCAGTTGTGCCATGCGCGGCTTCCCACAGTACACAGCGCTCCCATGCCCATTCAATACGGATGGGTTCGGCACCTGAATCGGTCAGCAGGACCTGATCGGCGCTGTCCGCGGCAGTTTCGGCGTCGCGAAAAGACTTAGCTGTTACCAGAGTTCGGTTACTTCTGGATTTCAATGGACTACGGTTACGTCATACATCCGGTAAGGAACATCACGAGCGCTATACACACGCGTTTCCTAAACTTCGCGGCCCTCTTCTTCGAGGTCGATAAACTTGTCTATCCGTTCCGCGAACTCCTCCTCGTCCAGGTAGCGATTCTTCCACTGTGTAATCGTTCCGCGCGGAATATTAAGCTCTTTGGCAACACGACTCAACCCCTTGTCGCTCCTGTCCAGAAAAAGTAGAACCTGGGCGATTCGGGCATCGGTGTAGCCCCTTCTTCTGCCTTTTCGGGTCAAGCTGAGCTTTCTCATTTATGGTGCCGCCATGTCCTCTTACTCCACGCCTTTGAATTCGCAGTCATGCTATTTCTCGACGATCTCAATGTCATGCATCGAATCCACAGCAACGTACAGCATTTCCAATATCCCACTGATGGGAAAGATTCTGGAGTCCTGTAGACTTATGATTTCGGGCGGTTCTCCGATACTGTTTCATGGGTAGCAAGTCACACCTGACCCCCAACCCCGAAGCAGTCTATGCCTTGCATCGGGACGCTCCGCGTTGTCGGTACTGCCGCTGACATTGTCGATGACGCTGTCGAGAATACGTCCACGTGCGTGTTCATTTCCATTGATAGTCCGTGAATGTTATATCTTACAGCATTGGAATGTTATTCGTATGTAGATCAATCTTTTTTTCGTATCAGTATTGTGTCAACTTTTGCAGATTGTAGTATAGCGGCCGTCCAGGCCACACGCGTCTTCACTCAGGGATCGCCGACTATGTGGTGAAACCCTCCTCGCCCACGGGGCTGGCTGCGCGCATCAGGGCGGTCCTGCGCCAGCGCTCCGGAATCGGCTATCTCGGGCAGCCCGAAGACTGTGTTTTGGAAGATCTGGTGATCAACTATGCGGAGCGCCGCGTGGCTGTGGCCGGACGGCCCGTGGTGCTGACCGCGACCGCGTATGGACTGCTCTTCGAGCCATTCGCCAATGCCGATCTTTTGGTGACCCACGAGCAGCTGCTGCAACGGATCTGGGGAGTGGGCAATTCCGGCGAGGCAGGGCTGGCCGGCACCGCGGTGCAGAGACTTCGCCGCAAATCCGGTGACGATGCACACAATCCCAGATACATCTTTACTGAACCACGCGTGGGATACCGGATGGAGAAGCCATCGTCCACTTGATTTGACGCGTCCTGTAGGGGCATTCCTGGTGGGCGCCCCTTGGCAGCAACCTGCCTGACAGAGCCACGCACGAGGGCAAAAGAAAGAGCGGCCTGCCCACACCGATAGACAGACCGCTCTCTCACGTCGCCGGCAGTGAATTCTCTACCAGCTGATATATCTCACGTTGTGACCCGGATCAAGCGTAAACACGTAGGGCTTGTTCGTGTCATACTCGTTGTCGGGATAGTAGGTGCTCACCCGCAGCAGCGTATTCTCCCCTTCGACAACGTAGTCGATCACGACTGACTTGCCGGTCAAGGGATTGGTGCCCTCCCATCGCTCAATCCTGGGGGAATCGGGCAAGAAGGGGCCGGGCTGGGCGCTGCCGTCGGCGCCGATGAACCAATACTGCAGACCGCCTGTGACAGAGCAGATCTGGGCGGGCCTGGCCGCGTGTGTTATGTGGCAGTCGATCCCCGTGTAAACCGGCGTCGAACCGGAGCCACCGCCGCTGCCCGAACCACCCGGGGAATTGCCACTCGGAGGGGGAGGAGGATTGCTACTTGGAGGAGGCGGAGGATTGCCGCCAGGGCCGGATGTCGGAGGGCTGCCGCCGGGCCCAGAGGGAGGCGGAATACCTGGCAAAGGAGGAATGTGGGTATCATGGCCGCCCCTGGCGTGGTCCGAAGCACTGCAATGACCAGCCGAGAGCGTGCCGTCCGGGAACTGGCAATAGCCTTCACCCTCGCTGGCCGGATGGGCAAACACTGAAGTCGGAATCGCGAACGCGGCTATGAGAACTGCGAGAGAGGCGAATAGTCGTAACCTTGTCATGGTCGTGTCTCCTTTCTAGTCCCGCCTGCACTAACGAAATGGTTTGCGGGGTTAAAATAGGGACGACGCCCGCGCAGGCGATGTTTCTCCTTGTCATGATATTGACATGGAGAGAGGCAAAGTTGACACACTAACGACACTCAGATGTCGAAACATGCGGCTTCTGTCATTGCTGATAGAAATCCAAAGAGGCGAAGGCCTTCCCCCATATTTTGTTGCTTTCGGGTAACTACCAAGCCATGTTCTGTGTGCGGTCTGTCTGGGCAGAGTGGACCGTCAGTATTTCTGCAGCGGGCTGGCGATGGTCATGGCGGTGAACGTTGGGGATATATTGGAGTTGCCTCGCCTGTCTTGCCTGCGTCGGCACATACTTGGAAACTGCCAAGACGCGGGGTGGGGGGGGTGAAGCCTGGTCGCAGCGGGTCGTC
>VXOE01000375.1 GCA_009840225.1 Caldilineaceae bacterium SB0662_bin_25
GCCTTGTGCCTGCCCTCGCACCCGCCCCAACTGACGGACGCCACCGTACGGCCAGACCTGGCGCCCGCACTGCGTCTCGCCCAAAGACGGCAAACAACCCCAGCCACCGCTGGCGCCGATTCCCCGCCAGACTGTTCCCATCCCGAATCTGGCATGCACCCGCTGGGGCTGGGCTTCTCGCCTACTCCCGCCTACCCGCTGCGTCGGCTCCGCCACAGACGGCTGTCTCTTAGACAATTCAACCGGTCCGGAAACGAAACCGTAAACCGCCAAAAGCCTCAATAGCGGACCCGCCAGAGCTCGTACAGTGGTGTACCGTCCTGCTGGACGTACTCCTGTTCGCGCTCCAGGCGGCCGTCTCTCTCACCCACCAGGCGCTCCAAAACTTCACGCCTCCCTTGGAAAAGCTCATTTCCCGGAGCGCGCAGGAGATAGACGTTTTCAACATTTTCCAGGAACGGTTCAATTCGCCGGACAAACGCCTCGTCCGGCTCGGAAAGGGAGCTGTAGCCAAATACCTCAATCGGCCTGACGCTGCCCGCACTCAGAAACCGGACCGGGGCCTCCATCCCCCAGTCGAGAACGATGGGGGCGCCCATTCCGCCGTAGCGCAGGTCATAGGCGAGATGGTAGGACGCGTCTGAATGGTCAACCAGGCCTCCGCTGCGCGTCAGCGCGGCGTGGTAGGCGGCCGTTGCCCGCAGATCGAACAGCACACCGGCGCCGACAAGGACGGCAAGTAAGATCTGGAAAACGGTCAACCGTCCGAAATGCATTCTGGTCAGGAGGCGTGAGCCTGTGTCGCGCAGCGCTTCCCACCTCCGGAATCTGGTTCTCGCCCGTCGCTTGCCGTCTCTGACGTCAGCCTGTCGGGCTCTGTGCATCCCCGTGCCGCCACCGGAAACGGACCTTCGCCAGAGTCCGTGCAGACCGGCGCCCGTCACCGCGATCGCCAGCGGGTGAAGCAGTGCATAGTGGGTGACGAACAGGTCGCTGACAGTGAACAGACTGGCTGCGAACGCCGCGGCCAGCAGCAGAATGGGCGGACCGACCACACGGCGGCCAGCGGGGAGGGCCAGAGCGGCCACCGGCAGAACCAGCGCCAGCCAGGGGGTCAGCGCGTTCCCCTCGACCGCGCCCAGATACCAGAGATGGTCACCGCGCAACGTCTGGAGCAGCTGCTGCCAGCGCACCGTCGCGTTCATCCAGACGGCGGCGTTGTCCACGCCATAGTAGCTGCTGCCGAGATTCTGCGTGATCGTCGCAAATGTGCCGCCCGTCTTGAGGTTGAACACAATGAGGGGTAAAAGGGGTAACGCGAAAGCCAGGGCAGTTGCGATGGGAAAGGCAAGGCGGCAAAGATAACGTAGACGCGCGAGTCTGACTTGTGACGGCCCCGCAGGTGGAATCCGGTAGCTCTCCCCTGCAGCTGCGCCAGGCAGGCGCCTTCCCCGCTGCCAAAGCCACCATCCGGCGCACATCAAGCCGAAAGGCAAAACTATCCACGCCGCCAGCAGCTTTGCATAGACCGCCAGCCCGCCGCAAAGTGCCGAAAGAATCAACTCGCGCCCCCGCCCGAGCCGCAGCCAGCGCAGCGCCAGCCAGATACAGGCGAAAGTAAAGGGAAACGTGGCGTTTGTAACGAATATCCCCTGTCGCTGCCAGAATACGAAACTGGGTGCCGCGGCAAGGAGGGTCAGGCAGGCGAGAGCGGCCGGGGCGACAGGTGCAATGGGAGCGGCACTGCCTTCACTGAGAGCCAGCCATTCCGATACGGTTCGCTCCAGCGCAAGCAGTCCAAGGACCGCCAGAGACAGCGGCAAAAGGCGCAAATTAGGTACGCCGATTCCGGTTGCAGCCAGAAACGGTATCGCCAGATAGACGTTTACCGCGCCGATGTAGTCCTGCACCATCAAGGGAAGATCGAGGCCGAAGACGGTTACCGTCGCGCCGCGGAACGCGGTCACGGGCACGCCGTGGAGCAGCTCCATCGCGTTGACGCCCGCCTCTTTGGCTTCGTCGTAGTGGAGACCGGGGAGACCCAGTTGAAATGAGGCCAGAAAAAGAAAGAGGCCGACTGAAGCAACCAGCCAGCCAAACCGGACCTTGCTCTGCCGGCGCGTCATTCGACAATCAGTTCCAGGTCGCTGGCGAATGACAGATAGTTCCAGCCGCTGGCATAGAGCTTGATGCTATCTATATGGGCCGGCGGTGTCGCGTCCAACAGTTCCATCAGGTTTTCCGACTCATAGCTATGCCAGTTGAACAGCGGGACCTGTTCGCCACCGAACAGAGGATAAGAAGGTAGTGGGTCCATGTTGTAGAAGCCATGCCCCCACCTTCGTTCCTTGCCGAAGATGTCCGTAAAGGTGATTTCGACGCGTAAGGGGAATTCAGAGCTCTGCTCTCCCGCGCCCGCCAGGGTCTGCCAGTCCAGATTTACGTCCAGCTTGACGACCAGAGAATCGTAGTTGTGTACGTCCTGGTCGACAACCTGGCGTATTCCAATCTCGGTATGCGTCTGGTCAGGTCCCCGGTATGAGAAACGGGCTGCTTGACGACCGTCCTTCTCGATGAAGTCAACCGTCCCCGGCGTTACATATGGCGGCGTGTAGCTTTCCCACACCTCCCCCAAAGGTCTGGTGAAAGCGCTGTCCTGAAGCAGGTTATGCACCGCTGCAACTGCCGGCAATATCGTCCCGTCTGCTTGAATCCACGAGCGCAGACCCGGTTCGATCTCGACCGGCTCCAGTCCAGGCCGAAAGATCCTCGCCACACCTTGTTTCACAACAATCTCGCTGCTATCCGCATTGACAAAGAATGCGTAGTTTCCTTCCTCAAGCTGGGCCTCGCCTTGCGGTGTCTCGATCTGAACTTCGACCGGCCGGTCGAATGCACTGCGCGTAAACAGCCGCACCTGTCCCTCTTGAACCCGGATGCGCAGCGTATAGGGTTCATTGCTGCCGGCAAAGTAGGGGCGCCGGCTCATTACGACTTCAAGAGTTGAGTTGGGATAGAGGAGAATCGTTCCCATCAGTTCATCACTCTGTCCACCTGCGGGCAGGCCCAACACCCCTTGGGTCGCCGCGCCCGTCTCCAACCGGCTGCCTTCGCTGATGCCTTCGCGCCTTTCTGTAAGCGCAATCGGCTGGTCGGAATTCGGCGGGTAGAGGAGAACTGTGCCCAGCGTGGTCTCGAATTGGAGAGACTGTTTCGCGGCGGCCGTATGGTAGAGGTTGCGAACCGCCAGAGGGATGCTCGTTACCAGAAAAAGAAAGCATGCGAAGGAGAAAAGAAGGACAATCCAGGCTGCGCGTTCCGGCCGTTCACGCCAGCGGGGTATCGGCTGTGAACTGACGGACGACCTCTCGTCAACTGTGGCGCGCGGCGATACCGATGGCTCCGCCGTCATTGTTACGAATCCTCTCCGCCCTCGCCCGCTGAGCGCCCGTTGGCGCTGCGTTTCCCGTCCCGTTGCCCCTGCTGGTAGCGGCTCTCCCTTTTTTCGCGTTCTCTTTCCACCAGCTGGTCGCTCAGTTTTTCCATCCAATAACGCGCGTCGCGGTCGTTGGGATTGATCTCCAGGGCCCGCTGAAACATGGCGGAAGAACGGCTCAGGTTTCCCTGCTGTTTGTATATCAGTCCCAAGTGGTAGTGAACGTTCGGTGTGGAGGGATCAATCCAGAGCGCTCGTTCGTAGGCAGCAATTGCCCTCGCCTGGTGCTTTGGACCTGACGTTTCCAGCCGGCCCAGATAGGCGGCCGCCAGATTCGTCCACAGCAGGACATTGTCAGGTGAAGCATCCACGGCCCTTTTCAAGGTTTCGACCGCCTTGGCCCACTTTCTCTGCAAAATCAGTGCGCCGCCCATGTTTATGGCAATGTCGGGGTCGTCCGGCAAGTCGGCCTGGAGCGGCTCGAGCACGGCGATGGCCTCGCCGGGCCGGTTCGCGCGCAACAGGCGGGCGCTCTCGTTGAGTATGCGGCGGTAATCGGCGGAGGTGCCGCCATTTTCAGTTGTAGAGTTGCTCTGGTTGCTGTCCGTCATCGCTCTTTGCGTACTTTCACTCGGAAGGCATTGCTGGCGCAGTGATGCGCAGACACAGTTCAATCGCAGTCAGTCTGCCCGCTCAAACGCTTCGGCAGGGTTGCTGGTTCCCTCGTCCAAATTGTGGAACACTTCGTATTCGTCCAGGGTTGGAGCAAAGAATTCGACCACGAATTCGTTGGGCAGCCCCATAGGCAGTACCAGCTCACTGAGCAGGGCCTGAACGAACATGCGCCTGCGTTCAGCTTCGAGCTGCAGCGAATCCATGTCCCATAACAGGAGCGTTCCGTACGTACCCTCTCCTGTGTAGTGAAGATCGAGTTTACCGATCGTAAGCGGCTGATCTTCTTCATCTGTCTGGGTCAAGTCAAAGAGTGCGTACTGTTCGGAACTGTGCGTGCGCACCAGGCGCTTGAGCTTCAGATTCACCACGCCTCCCAGTCATCTTCCTCATCGTCCCACTCTTCAAGAGTTTCATCAAACAGAGGAATACTCTGGGCATCGCCGTAGAACAGGGCCTCTTCCAGGGCGTGCTCGGCCGTCTGCACTTCCTCCGGGTCTTCGCTGGCGCTCATCGCGCTCAGCATCTCCTTCGCCCGCCGCCCGCCTAACCGGCCCAAAGCGAAAATCGCAGCCAGCCGCACCGCCTTTCCCTCGTCGGACAGCAGCTCGATCAGCTCTTCAAGCGCGTCTCGGGCTTCCAGCTCGCCGCAGGCACGCGCAGCGGCCGCGCGCATATCCGTATCCGGACTGCCGAGCTCGGCCTGTACGGTCGAACGCCAGCGCACGTCTGCACTGCGTCCCATTGCCCGCAGCGCAGCCAACCGCATCTCCTCATCGTGGGAATAGTAGCAATCTTCGATCAACTCCCGGATGCCCGTCTCCCCGGAGAACGCGATGCTCTCCAACGCACGCGCCTGAACCGACAGCGGTTCCATATCGGCGTGCAGTACTGCTAACAGCGCGTCCTCGGCGCGCATGGCCAGGGCCGGCGAAAGCTCGTCCAATTCACCGGCAAGCACAAATGCGCCGAGCGCTTCGGCCGCCGCGGCGCGCACGGTGTCGTAGGGGTCGTTGTTAAGTATGTGAATCAGAGGACCGACAAGATCAGCCTCTCTGTCTTCCCACAGGCCGCGTATAGCCAGAATCCGCACGTCCGGCAGGGCGTCCTTCAGTGCCAGCCGCAGCAACCGGCCCAGTTGCACGTGCAGATTGGCAACGCTCTCGTCTACGAGTGCCCGTATAACGTGCAGCCTGCAGCCGTCACTGATCGTGGTCCACGCCTCTTGCACGCGCCTCATGTCGGCCAGACTCATGTCCGACAGGACGACCAGTTCTTGCGCAGTAGGAAGCACTTCGTCTTCGCGCAGTTGGGCTAACAGGACCTCGACAGTCTGCGCCGGCCTGGGTTGCGTCTGCGCGTCGCTGCTGGCTGTGACGGTGTCGGTCACGTCCCGCCTCACATTCAAAGAGTGCAACCTTTCCGATAGCGGAGCTCCATCACCTGCATGGGGCTGGCTGCATTATAAAACGACATTCGCACCGTTGCCAGATGAACGGCGCGTCCCGGTACGCCGCTGCGTAGAGCTACCCGGCAGGCGTCGCACTCGGTGTTTCGGAGACGACCTCTGTCGGCGTCGGTGTCGGCGTCGCTTGGAGCAGTCCGGGCAAGACGATTACGTCCCCTATTTGCAGTCGCGTGACGTCCAGGGGAGAGAGATCATTTGCCCTGAGCAAATCCTCTTGGGAAATATCGAATCGTCTGGCAATTGCACCGATTGTATCGCCCGCTCTGATTGTGTAGGTCAGCCATGTGGGTGTAGGAACGGCAGTCGGAGTCGCTGTCGCCGTTGCTGTCGCCGTCGCAGTTTGGGTAATGGTTGGCAGCGGCGGAAAAACAGGAGCCGGCGTTGCTGTGTTTTCTATTTCAGCAACGGTCGCAGTCGGCTCTTCTTCAGCCTCCGTTGCCGTTTCAGTCGGTGTCTCAGCCGGTGGAACCGGTGTGTCCGCCAGAACGGAACCCGCCTGCGACCCTTCAGTTTCTGAGCCTGATACTTCCTGCGTCGGCGTCGGGGTTGCGTTCGCGACAACGGCCGGCTCCAATTCGGAGCCTGACGACTGTTCCGACTGGCCCGGGCCGCTCTGAACGACCGCGGGGGCCAGGCTCTCGCGCGCAGGCAGTACATTCGGCTCGCTGCCTGAGGAAGCCGGTGTGATTACGAAGTTCTGGAGCAGAGGTAAGTTCTCACTTTCCTGCAGGAATGTCGGCATCCCGCGCGCGATGAGCACGATCGCCAGTACACCAACCAGCAGCGCCGGTACGCCAAAGGTGAGCATCCGCGACGGAGCGGCGTGTAGGTTGCGCCCACAACTGGGGCAGATTACATGGTCGGACGTGGCCTGCTTTCCGCAGCGGAGGCACCGGATTCGAGTGACTCGCGGGACAAGGCGAGTGCCGCACTCCGCGCAAATGGTCTGATTGGGTAAAACTACGCTGTAGCAGGAAGGGCAGCGCTTCGCGCCCCATGAAGGAACTTGCGCCTCCGAACGGCCTTCGGAATGAGGTGGAATTATCTGATCGGAGTCGGCCTCCGAGAAGCTTGAACTTTCTCGTGTCATCGTCGGGGCATGTAACTCGCCTGTCCGGGAACTGTAAGGTTACGTCTGCGCCGTCACGGCCCCAACAGCTGGGACCAGTCGATGCCTTGGGGTCCGGAGCGGATGTCATTGATGGTTATGACAACCATCAGCCCCAACAGCAGGACAAATCCGACCAGATGTATGACGCCTTCTTTTTCAGGAGGCATTCGACGCCCGCGCAGCTTCTCGATGATGATGAACAGCAGCCGGCCCCCATCCAGCGCGGGTATCGGCAACAGATTGGCTATGGCCAGTCCGGCGCTTATGATGGCTGCCAGCTGCCACACTGGGAACCAGAGGCCGGTGTCTGCGGTGGCATTGACGGCCCCGCCCACGAGCTGGGCGATACCAACCGGGCCGGAGAGCGCAGCATCCTGGGGCGCCAGCCGCCCGGAGATCAACAGAACCGGCAGCGCGATCACCGCCTGCACATAGTCGACAATGCCTACGACGCCCTGCCAGATACTGCTGAAGAACGGAAGTGTAACCAGCATCAGATTGCCGCTGATACCAACGCCCATTGCGCCTTGGCCGGGCGGGGGATCTTGGCGGGCCAGCACATCGCGGGTGTACAGTTCATCCCCTCGCAGCATCGTTACCGATATCGTTTCCCCTAAATGCGAAAGGACCACCTCGCCCAGGCCGCGTTCGACTGTTACGACCTCCCCATTGACGGCAAAAAAGATATCTCCCGGCATCAGCCCGGCTTCCTCTGCGGGGCTTCCCGGCGCCACCTGGGTGACCTGAGTGTGCAGAGCGGCGCGGGGAGAAACGTCCTCTAGCAGACGCTCCAGGTCGTTGCGGGTAGCAAAGGGAACCTGAAACGTGTGCAGGGCACTGTCGCGAAGAATGACGATGGTGCCAGCTTCCGCGGAGATGGGGGGTGTCCGACGCTTCGGCCTCAGCAGTTCACCGGTTCTCGCGTCGACGTAAACGGGCTGTCCGTTGAAACGGAGCAGCGTGTCATTTTGATTGAAAGTGGCCCCCATCAGTTCGGTGCCGGGCGCGACATCGTCCAACAGAGGATGCGCGGCGCCGGCGGGAAAGCCGGAAAAGACACTGGCAATCGAGAAAAAGATCGCCAGCAGAAAATTCATAGCCGGTCCGGCCAGTAGTGTCAGAACGCGGCCGCGTTTGCGGGCTGCGTTGAAGGAGCCAGGGCTGGTGTCGGCCATATCCTCTCCCTTCATACGCACAAATGCGCCGAAGGGAATCGCGTTAAGCGTAAAATCCGTGCCATCGTAGGTGAAGAGCTTGACCAGGCGCGGCGGGAATCCAAACACGCCGAACTCTTCAACTTCGATGCCGTTGCGCCGCGCAACCAGGTAGTGACCCAGTTCATGGAAAAAGATCAGCAGGCCCAACAGTAGAAAAAATGAAACAATGGTTAGAAACATCCGTATCCTTACTCCGGCATCCGCAAGAAGAACTCTTTGCCTGCCCTCTTTCAACACTCACTTCGTAGACGGCGGCGCCATGTTTACTGCGCACCTGCCACTGCCTGCCGCTTTCTCAGCTGGGGAAAGCCTCCGCTGTTCCTTCGGTACTCTCCCGGTTTCATTATACTAGGACGCCAAAATAGCGGGCAAATACTTCAGTCCTGCCACCATGTCCCCCTGTCTTCTCCCAAGCTTTCCAATTTCTGTCAAGAATGCTCAACCTCAGCCATTCCCCCTACCTTACTGGAAGCGAGCTCAGCCCAATCTCACTCCTCTCTTCTCGCTTCTGGGGCGGTCGGTCGCAAGCGGCCTCCCTTGAGCGGGGGGACGCCCCCCGCAACGCCCCCCTGACACCAGC
>VXOE01000061.1 GCA_009840225.1 Caldilineaceae bacterium SB0662_bin_25
GCACAAGGGAGGGCCGAATAGGCCCGACCGCCCGGAACTGCAGTGGTTAGTGGTCAGTGGTTAGTGGCCGCGTTCTAGCTGCCTTAGATTTGATCGCGGAGAGGGCATGGTTTGGTCTCGGCCAGAGGTATACGATTGGTTCCCCCGGCCTGCGTGGGACCTGGTGATTGGCGCCGGGGGCCTCATGCGACTTGCCTAATGCGAGGAGGTCTGTGCGTCCTGCACAGGACAGGCAGCGAACGATTCAAGAATCCTTTGCGCGCCCTGCCGACAGCATTGGGCGGACTGCCTTCAGGGAGCTGTTACGGCACGCAGACGGGGGATTGACCGGAAGATCCCAGACAAGATTGGATAGGGGACAGGCTCACACTCCCAGATCTTTGAGGAGTTGTATTTTCTTCATTCGGCGCGGGTCTGCCGTGTCGAACAGGCGGTCGGAGACGAGCCTACCGGTCTTTTTCGACCATTTTTCGGAGTACCACTTGTTGAAGTTGGCGATATGGTCGACTTCCCATTGCATACGGGGCGCTGTGCGCATCATCCAGGCCATCTGACGCCGGTTAGCGCCTCCTCCCCACGAAGAGTGCCAGATGCGCGTCTGGAAGGCGATTACGTCTCCCTTGCCTGCGGGCAGGTCGTAGCGTCCGGGGAAGTCCTGCGTCTCATAGCCGAGCACACGTTCGTCGATCTGCTTTTCGAGGTCGTTGTAATGGAGGGGCCACAGGTGGCTGCCGGGAATGAAGCTAAGGCAACCCTTTCCGGGCGCTACCTCGTCCAGATAAAAGGTCAGCTTGGCCTCGATCGCAGGTTCGGGTGAGCCGCCATCGCGATGCCAGTTTGTGTCCCCATCGTGGATCTGCCCGTCAGAACTGCCGTAGAAGATGCAATCTTCACCGAGCAGGTCTTCGGCGATGGCTGCCAGGTTGGGATGATCGAGAAGGTTGTAGAAGTATGGGTCGGCCTCGATCAGCGGGAGGATGACGCGGTGCCCGTCCGGGAAGATGCGCGCCCCTGCCTCGGAGCTATCGCCCTGGGTCTCACCACGGGCAATGATTTCGTCGAACCGCCAGGAGAATTCGTCGACCTCTGCGTCCGTGAGCGCGCCTTCCACTTTGACAAAGCCCAAGGCATGAAAATGTGTTATTTGCTCGCCAGTCAGCATATTTCAGTTCCTTCCTTGTGCGCTTGGTTTAAAGAGCTCAGAGTGCGGGGCCGCCGGTACTCACGGCGAGGTGCCCAGTACTGTGCAGATTCATGTTGATTATGTAATCCGTCCCTCATAGTAAACGAGACGGTTCGATAGGCGGAACGAGATGACGGTGAGGGTCATGATTACAATGAACAGGATCATGCCCAGGGCGGCGGCGTATCCCATTCTGAAGTTTTCGAAGGCGTGACGGTAGAGGTAGAGCACAAAGAAGAGGGTTGAGTTTGCGGGTCCTCCATTTGTGATCACGAAGCTGTTGGTAAAGACCTGGAACGAGCCGATGATACCGATGATGAAGTTGAAGAAGATGACGGGGGAGATCATGGGAAGGGTGACGTTCCAGAAGGAGGCCCAGCGGCCAGCGCCGTCCAGCGAGGCGGCTTCGTAGAGCTGTGTCGGGACGCCTTGCAGGCCTGCCAAGTAAAGGACCATACCGCCGCCGACGGCCCACAGGCTCATGGCGACAAAGGCGGGCAGAGTCCAGGTGGTGCTGAACAGCCAGTTGGGCCCGGTAATGCCGATGAGGCTCAGAGCGTAGTTGACGATTCCGGCTTCAGGCGTAAAAACCCATATCCACATGTAGGCAACGGCGACACCGGATACCACCGCAGGGAGGTAGTAGATGGTGCGATAGAGTGACATGCCGCGCACTTTTTGGTTCAACAGAACGGCCAGGGCGACGCCAAGGATCACGCCGAGGAAGACGGTGCTGAGCGAATAGACAGCGGTGACCCACAGGCTTTTCCAGAACAGGGGGTCGCGGGTGAACATTTTGTCGTAGTTTGCAAGGCCGACAAAGTTTGGTGGTGTGAGGATGTCGTACCTGGTCAGGCCCAGGTAGCCCGCCGCGATCAGCGGGCCGAATTCGAAGGCCAGGAACCCGACAATCCAGGGACTGATGAAGAGATAGCCGGCTATATTCTCAAAGAGCGCTGTTCGCGACAGGCGCGTTCTGCGAAATGGGGAGGAAGCCTGGCTGACCGCTGTTGCCATTGCGAAGTCTCAGAAGGTAGTGCGATGGTGTGTTGCCGGGGATCGGTGACCACATAACGCGGACACCAATCGCCCGGATCATACTCGTCAGATTATCAGACGTCTTCCAGAATCACGTCAATCGCCTTAGTGGCTGCGTCCATTGCTTCCTGGGTGGTCTTCTCGCCCAGGATAGCGAGTTCGTATTCGGAGCGGAAAGCGTTCAAGATCTCGGTCGTGCTGGGGCCCCAGTATTCGCCGGTGGAGAGCCCGGTGATGGGCAGGTGAAGCGTGAGGAAGTCCGCCTGACGTTCGTTGGTGATGGCGCT
Organism: Caldilineaceae bacterium SB0662_bin_25; assembly: GCA_009840225.1. Taxonomy (GTDB): domain Bacteria; phylum Chloroflexota; class Anaerolineae; order Caldilineales; family Caldilineaceae; genus Bin5. The sequence continues at coordinate 2,509 of VXOE01000061.1, forward strand.
CTTGACGGTCGCCTCCATGCGATAGTTGATGGGGAAGAGGGTAATCTGGTAGTCGAGTGAATCCTGGTTGATTGCGCGCCAGATAAAGAATTCCCAGGCGGCGTCGATCTTTTCGGATTGAGACCAGATTGCTTCCATGTGTACGCTGCCGGCATAGACATCGACAGCGGGCGGATTGGTGGTAGACGGCCAAAAGGTCATCCACTGGTTGGTGGTGTCGTTGGCGGTACGTTTGAGCCACGTGTCCCAGTCGGCAAGGACCATCGGCCACATTGCGATCTTGCCGCCGGCGGTGGGAAATTCTCCCAAGGCCTGATCTGCGCCAGGCTTCATACTGAACTCTCTCCAGGCGACGAGCTGGTCTATGGCTTCGACGGCTTCCGGCTGGTCGAGCAGGCACTTGGATTCGTCTTCGTTGATGACCTGGCCGCCGTTTTGCCAGATAGTGGTGAGATAGAGGTCAGCGGCCAGGAGAGGCGAGGTGATTGCGAAGGACTCGTCGCCGCGGTTCAGTTTCGGCCCCACCTCGGCCACGTCGGCCAGAGTCCAATCTTCGTTGGGCAGGTCGAGGCCGGCCTCTTCGAAGCGATCCTCGCTGTAGGCAAGCCCACGCAGGATAACGGAGTTTGTGGGGAGTCCATAGATTTCGCCGTCGACTGTGCCCCAGTCGCTGTCTGCGGGAAATTCAAAGTCGTCCATCACCACATCGGGATCGTTGGCGAGGAATTCGGTGATAGGGAGGGCGACTTCTTTGCGTTTGATCTGAATCCACCAGGGGCCGCCGATGAACCAGAGGTCGGGGGCGGTGCCGGCGGCGACATCGATCAGCAGTTTATCGGCGTGTTCGCCCCAGGGGACGAGTTCAAATTCTACATGAACGGTGTCGCTCTGCTCGTTGAACATATCGACCTGCTTGTCGAGCGGACCGATCACCTGTGCATAGCGGACGGAGGTCTTTTCCATGCTGGGGGCGGCATCATCGGCGCCGGCGTCAGCGCTTCCCGAATCCGGCGAGGGTCCTCCACATGCTTGCAGGAAAGGGACGGCGGCTCCGACGACGGCGGCACCGCGCAAGAACTGTCTACGGCTAAATCTCTGGTTCGACATGACTTACTCCTTCTTCTTGAGAATGAATCGCGAATGCTCTTCTTGCTGCGAACTCTTGCCGTTCGAAATAGGTGCCAGAAGAGACTGACTTTAGCCTTTGATACCAGAAAAGGTGACCCCCTGGATAAAGTAACGTTGGGCGAAGAAGAATACCAGCAGCGGAGGAAGCAGTAACATCGTGGAGCCGGCCATCAGGTGGGGCATGTTTGGCCGGACCGAGGATGAGGCCGCGGTGGCCATGAAGTGAAGGCCCACAGCCAGCGTCAGCATGTCGCGGCTGCGCAGGAAGATGAGCGGACCGAAGAAATCGTTCCAGGTCCCGAGAAAGGAAAAGATTGCCACCGCGGCCAGTGCCGGTTTGATCAGGGGCAGAGCGATACGCAGATAGATTCCGAGCCAACCGCAGCCGTCAATGCGGGCGGCATCGTCGAGTTCCGGGTTGATGGTCAAGATAAACTGGCGCAGCAGGAAGATAAAGAATGCGCCGCCGCCGAACCAGGCGGGCACAATCAGGGGCAGGTACGTGTTCAGCCAGTCAAGGTCGCGGAAGAGGATGTAGAGGGGGATGATGGTCACCTGGCCGGGCACCATCATCGTGCTGAGGACGAGAATGAAGATGGCATCGCGGCCAAAGAAGCGTATGCGAGCGAACCCGAAGGCAACCAACGAAGCGCTCAAGAGCCGGCCGAACAGGACGCCCAAGGTGATGATCATCGTGTTTGCGCCGTAGCGAGGGAAGCTGAAGTAGTCGAAGAAGGCCTGGCGGTAATGGACCCATTGAAACTCGCTGGGGATCCACTTGGGTGGGATCAGGAAGATCTCCCACTCCGGCTTGAGCGAGGTCGATATCATCCAGAAGAGGGGCACCAACATCGTGACGGTGCCGATCAAGAGGACAAGATGGATGACCGAGCGTTCCATGGAGCGAATGAACTGCGCCCGCCTCCGAAGGCGACGTGCGTCTGAACCATGTGAATGCGGGGTGCCGAGTGTGGTTGCCATCGTCCACCCTATAGATGGGTGACCAAGATAAGAATGAAAACAGTATATGCTGGGACAGGAGGATGTCAAAATGGTGAAAAAAATCCGGCTTTGCGACAGGTACTTTCGCGTTGGCGTGCTTCAGTGGGCAAGCCAGCGATTGCCGCGTAAGGAGATAGGAGCTCGTGGTCGAAGCAGAAGAGGATGCCGCTGTTCGCCATCGAGAAGGAAGCCTGCGGCGCGGGTGGACGCGCAGTTACAGGGACGGGTCTGAGTCCCTGTGACGCGAGTTTCGATGGGGCGGCAGGGGGGTCGCGCAGCGAGCGGGGACTATCAGGACTATGGGATCTTCAAGACTGCCGAGAAGGTCCGAAGATCGGAAGTCTTCCGGGAACACCTTGTGCACCTGCCCAAATGGCGGGATTCGATGCTCCGGATGCCATTCGGACAGTGCAGAAGGACTGTCATGGTACTTTGCCCGCGGTCATGAGTCGTAGAAAAGGACGGGCTGGGCCTGTTGGATGATGCCGAGTTTGGAGGCCGAGGTGTAGAACCTCTGAAGGCTGGCGAAACAGTCGACGTCGAAGCGGTATTGGATGTTTTTGTGCAGATAGGCGCGGCCGGTGGCGGCGAGGGACTCGTTGTGGGGATAGTGGGCGCAGGCGATGTCGTCGAGTGCGGTGACGCCGGCGCGGCGAGAGTCTCGCACGGCCTGCAAGTGGGCAGGGGTGAGGGCGTCGGGCCGGCCGGTCCAGAAGGCGAAAACGAAGGGAAGGCGGGTCATGCCTCGCCATTCCTCGCAGAGGTCATGTTTGCGCAGGCCCATGCCGACGTGGTCGACGAAGAGGGCGCGGTCGCCGATGAGTAGGGCGGCGTCGCAACGTTGGAGCATGGCGGGCAAGTCGGGGTCCATGGTGACGAACTCGGGCTCGATGTCGAACCATTCGGCGCAGAGGATGCGCATGAGGGCGGCGGAGGTCCGGGAGCTGGAGTCGAGGGCGACGGACCTGGCTCTGGTCAGCGGCTTGCGGGAGAAGGCGGCGACCGAGGCGACCGGTCCGATCGAGGTGACGGCGGCTCCGGGCACGACACGGTACGCGGGCACGTACTCGATAGATGAGACGAGCGCGAGGTCGACTTCTCCATTGTGCAGCCATGTGGAGACTGTGGAGGGCACTGCGTACTTGAGTGAGAAGAGGTCGGGGCGTTTGCCGAGGCCGTGCCAGAGAGGGCGGGCGTTGAGGTAGTTTACGCAGCCGACGCGAACGGGTTTCGTGCCGGCCTGGGGGGAGCATGCAGGGATATGGCGGCGTTGCCAGTTTAGCATGATTAAGACGTCCTTGTCTTAACGGGCCCCCAAGGGGCTATGGAGTTCTAGGTCTGCAACCTACGAAAGACGAGATTGCAGCGAGCGTAGTGTCCAGTCATAGGACCTACCGCGCCTATGATACATCAGGCCAAGCGGAAGTCCAAGGCGCGATATTTTCGTAGGCGGCGGCGGCCTGGAGGACAAGGGTATCGGCGTGGTGGCGACCCACGATCTGGAGGGCGACGGGCAGGCCGTCGGAGGCGAAGCCGCAGGGGACGCTGGCAGCAGGCTGGCCGGTGAGATTGAAGGGGTAGGTGAAGGGCAGGCGGTCGAAGATGGACGGGGTGGGGGTACCGTCAATCTCGGCGGGCCAATCGTCGACGCCCCAGGCCGTGAGAGGCATCTGCGGTGTTAGCAGAAGATCGTAGTCTTCGAAGAACTCGCGGGCCTGGTGATAGAAGACTGTGCGGGACATTTCGGCGCGGCCCAGTTCTTCGGCGGAGTAGTGGCGGCCCTGCCGGATCATCTCGACGAGGCTCGGTTCGAAGGCGTGTGGATTTTCGTCGTAGGCCTGGCCGACGCGGGCGGCCATGGATGCGAACCAGCAGACTTCGGCGCCGGGGCGGGGGTTGTCCCAACCGGGATCGACGGCCTCGACGTTGCAGCCGAGGTCGGAGAAGCGTTGGGCGGCTTCGCCGGCGAGGCGGCGCACGTCGGGGTCGACGGCGGCGTAGCCGAAGTCTTCGCTCCAGGCGACGCGCAGGCCCTGCAGCGCGGGCAGGGGGTCGGCGACGGCGGCGAGGTAGTCGTCAGGGGGGCTGGCGATGGCGGTGGGATCGCGGGGGTCGGGGCCGGCAATGGCCTGGGTGAAGAGGGCGGCGTCGGCGACGGTGCGGGAGATGGGGCCGTTGTGGGAGCGGGCGGACCAGATGTCGAGGTTGGGCCAGTAGGGCAGGCGCCCGAACGAGGGCTTATGGCCGAAAACGCCGCTGAGGGCGGCGGGAATGCGGATTGAGCCGGCGCCGTCAGAGCCGTGGGCGAGCGGGCAGAGGCCAGCGGCAACGGCTGCGGCGGCGCCGCCGCTGGAGCCGCCGGGCGTGCGGTCGGTGTTCCAGGGGTTGCGGCCCGGTTCGCCGAGCAGGTTGTCGCACATGTCCTTGTGGCCGAGGTGTGGCGTGTTGGTCTTGCCGATGATGATGCCGCCGGCGGCTCGGACGCGGCCGGTGATTATGCCGTCGAAGCCGGCGATCTGGTCCTTCTGGAGGATGGTGCCGCTGGTGTGGCGCAGGCCGGCGCTGGGTTCGAGGTCTTTGATGGGGACGGGGAGGCCGTGGAGGGGGCCGAGGTCCTGGCCGTTTGTGAGGGAGTCTTCGGCGGCGCGGGCGGCGTCGAGGGCGAGGTCGGCGTCAACGGAGAGGAAGGCGTTGATGGCGGGATTGAGTTCCTCGATGCGGGCGAGGAAGGCTTCGGTCAGCTCGACGGGGGAGAGCTGTTTGGCGCGGATGGCGGCGGTGAGGTCGGTGGCTGGTGTGCGAAAGAGTTCGGGAGGTGTCACTTTTTGATTCCTTATGTGTGCTGTAGCTTCATGTTCCCAAACATTCAGAAGAGGTCGGCGACAGTGCAGGTGAAGCCGGGCAGAACCTGGCCGCCGTCAAGCGTATCGTCAGTAGAGAGCCTGATGAGGGGTTGGTTGGGTTGGTGTACGTCGATGGTGCGCGCTTGGGGATCGACAGTCCAGACGAGGGGGACACCGAAGCTGATCCACATGCGGGCTTTGTCGAAGAGCTGTCGAGGGCTGTCGCTTGGGGAGACGATTTCGATTGCCAGGTCCGGGGGGCCGTCGAAGTACCCGGGAACGTCCTGGTCGAGTGGCAGTCTGTGGGCAGAGATGAAGGCGACGTCGGGTTCTCTGACGGTGTCGGGTTCTTTTTCGAGCAGGAAACCTACGTCGGAGGCAAGGATTGTTCCCATTTGCCGGGGTTCGACAAATCCTGCCAGTAGAACTATCAGATTAACGACGGTCTTGCCATGCCTTATCCCGGTTGGCTGCGTTTCGTGGAGCACTCCTCGTAGTAGTTCACCGCGAACACCTTGGCTGCTAAGTTGGTGCAGTTCTTCGGCGGTGAGAGGTTTTTCGGATGTTAAAGTCATGGCGTTTCCCCGGTCACGTTTGAGGTGAGGGCATTATACTACAGGTGATGATGTGGGGAGACTGAGGGGTAGAGAGGGTGCATCCCAGAACTCTTGTGTGGTCGTTGTCTGAATCAGGATTTTCTGGATTGAAAGGGATTTCCAGGATAGCCGGCGACCGGTTGGTGTCTGTCGGACGAGTATTTCTGCGCGGGATGAGAGGGCGACCAGCAGGTAGACAGCGGTGCGGGATGCACCCGGTAGAGACGGATGCGGCGGTTTTTTGTGGTGGAAGGCTTTGGTGGGGAGCTGGCGCGTGAGGGAGTGCGGGGGGGGGTTTGGGCGGTGGATTATAAACCAAACCGCCCCCACCCCAACGAACTGAAAAGGGGGGTTTCGGGGGAAGGGGC
>VXOE01000301.1:0-30325 GCA_009840225.1 Caldilineaceae bacterium SB0662_bin_25
GCAAATCCTGATTCAGACAACCCCAAAACACACGCAAACTCTCCTAAACTCTCATGAGCTCATAAGTGACCGCCCTGGCCCCAGACCCCGCTTTTTGGCCTGCAAGCTTCCGCCCAATTCGCACACTTCCTCACAAAGCCTGCGAAAACCCTGCTGTGGCGCATTGCAAAGATATCCAACTGATGCTATCAATAGATCAAGTCCTTCCAATCCATCCAACCCATCTTCCGCAACACCATTGAGCCCTTCAGGAGAACAACCAATGCCTAGTATGACCGGTGGCCGGTTCATCGCCGAAATGGCACATGGATATGGAATCACACACGCCTTCTTCATGCCCTACATCGGCCCCAGGGCTCTGATGGAGATGGAAAAACTCGGGATCAAGCGCGTGCAGACCCACGGCGAAAAAGCCGCCGCCTACATGGCCGACGCCTACGCCCGTACAAAACGCGCCCCTGGCCTCTGCATGGCCCAGGCTGTCGGCGCCCTCAACCTGGCTGCCGGTCTGCAGGACGCCTACCTCGCCTGCTCCCCGGTCGTCGCCCTCACGGGACGTGAGCTGCTCATAAATCAGCAGCGCCACGCCTATCAGGAAGTCGACCACGTCAATCCATTCTCGGCCGTGTCCAAGTACAGCGCCTACGTCTCTACCCCCGAACACCTGCCGGTCTACCTGCGCCAGGCATTTCGAGCCGCCACCACGGGCACGCCTGGCCCCGTACACCTCGATTTTGAGGGGATCGCCGGCCAGGGCGTCGTCGAACCCGAGGCAGACCTCGAAATCGTTGTGGAAGAAGCCTTTTCCCGGCTGCCCCCCTTTAGGCCCGAGGCCGAACTCTCCACAATCGACGCCGCCCTCCAGCTTCTTGACCGCGCCCAAAGCCCGGTCATCGTCGCCGGCGGCGGAGTCGTGGCCTCCGATGCTCGCAACGAGCTCATCGAACTGGCCGAGAAACTTGCAATCCCCGTCGCAACGTCGCTCAACGCCAAAAACATGTTCCCCTCCGATCACAATCTGGCTGTAGGCGTTCCAGGCTCATACTCCCGCGCCTGCTCAAACCAGCTCATGTTTGAAGCCGATCTCGTCTTCTTCATCGGCAGCCACGCCGGCGGCCAGGTGACCAACGCCTACCAGATTCCACCCCAGGGCACGCCCATCATTCAACTCGACATCAACCCCGAAGAGATCGGCCGCAACTACCCCGTCCAGGTCGGTCTCCAAGGCGATGTCAAGAGCAGCCTCAGGCGCATGATCGACCGCGCCGCCCCCTCCAATACCCGCACAGACTGGCTCAGTCGCGTTCAGGAACTGGTCCAGCAGTGGAATGAGGACGTCTCCCATCTGGTTAACTCCGATATCCTTCCCATGCGTCCCGAACGCCTCTGCCGCGAACTCAGCGATTACCTGCCGTCCGACGCTATTCTCGTTTCCGACACCGGCCACGCCGGAATCTGGACCGGGACCATGCTCGACCTTAAACACGCCGACCAGAGCTACCTTCGCTGCTCAGGATCGCTGGGATGGGGCCTGCCCGCCGCCATGGGTGCCAAGTGCGCACAGCCCGACCGCCCCGTCCTCTGCTTCACCGGCGACGGCGGCATCTGGTATCACATCGCCGAATTGGAAACCGCAGTACGCTGCGGCATCAACACCGTAACCGTCGTCAACAACAATCACTCTCTCAACCAGGAACAGGGCGGCGTCGAGCAAACTTACGGTGGCCGGACAGCCGGCTCCGACGAGCTCTGGCTCTTTGAGGACGCCGACTTCGCCAGAATTGCCGAGTCTTTCGGCGCCCTCGGAATCACCGTCAACAAGCCGGGCGAGCTCCCCGGGGCACTCGACCGCGCCTTCGCCTCAGGCCGACCGGCCGTCGTCGACGTCAAAACGCATGTCGAAGGCATTGCCCCCCGCGCTTGGATGCCGGCCAGTTGACAGACTGAACTGGTCCGCTTGAGTAACGGCCCTTATGGGTCTTCCAGTTTGCTCTGGGTTTCGGCGGTCTGCTAGAATGCTCTTGGCTTGCCCCGGATCTGAACGTCGTAGCGTGCAGTCAAACAGAGCATTCTTCCGGTCAGAATCCGGCAAATCTCACCTGAACACCCGGCTCTGCACAGGCAAGCCGGCTGTCCTGTATCGACCCAAAAAAGTGGAAGGTCTTGCATGAAAGCATCGCTCTATCTGGACCCAATGGCCGAGCCGGTGGCCGTGCTCGACGAAGTCAAAATCGTCGAGTTCGGCAGCGACAATCACCCGGAAGACCAGCGCGTCCGAATCTACTACGATACCAGTAACCTCAACGCTTCAAAGACGATGGTCGAACTTCACCGTGATCGCAAGATGACGGTCAAGCTGGAGGACGGCCGCTCCGCCCCCGCACTGATCACGCACGCAAGTCTCGATGCAAAGGGCCGGTTTGTAGGCGTCCTGAGAGTTCTCGGACCTCTGGCCTGAGATCGCACTGTGATCCCATACCACCCCGGCTAACCCCACCGCGCGTCTCAGCTACAGGGCCAACCCGCTGTCTTGCCCGCCTACTGCCAACAACTTTATGGTCGCTGAACAGCAACTGCGCCCTGCACAGGAGGAGATCCTCACCTACGATGGAGGTCGCCTCGGAATCAGCGCTGTGCCTGGCAGCGGCAAGACCTTCACCCTGAGCCACCTGGCCGCCAAACTGGTCCACAAGCTGTCAGCCACAGGCCCCTTGGATGATCGGGAAGTCCTCGTCGTCACCTTTACCAACGCCGCCGCAGAGAATTTCCGCAGCAGTATCGGTCGCGTCGTCGAAAGCCGTCACCTCCTCCCTAGCGGCTTCCGCGTCGGAACAATCCACAGTCTTGCCCATGAAATCGTCCGCGAACGCCCCGGCCTGGTTGCCCTCGGTGAAGACTTCGACATCATTGACGAAAGAGTGAGCCAGGACATAAAACGTCAGGCGGTAAACAACTACCTGCAGACCCATCCCGATTTCCTCGGCGCATACATCAGACCGGAGGACCTCCAGAACCCCCGCAACATCGAGCGCCAGCTTCCCGGCGCCGCGCAGGATATCGCCGACGCCGTCATTCGTCGCGTCAAGGAGTTGCGATCCGATCCCGAGACCCTCGAAAACCTGCTGCAGCGGCAGTCCGGAGCCTGGCCTCTACTCTCCTTTGGACTCCAGATTTGCCGCGACTACCTGCGCGGCCTCAGCGTGCGCGGCGGCGTCGACTTTGACGACCTCATCCTCCTCGCCCTCCAGGCCCTCGAGACCGATGACAACCTCCTGGCGCGTCTCCAACAGCGCTGGCCATACGTGCTTGAAGACGAAGCCCAGGACAGCAGCTCCCTGCAAGAACAGATGCTCTCCCTGCTGACCGCAGCCCACGGAAACTGGGTCCGCGTAGGAGACCCCAACCAGGCCATCAACACAACCTTTACCAGCGCCGATCCCCGCTTTCTCAGAGACTTCACAAATAGGGAATCTGTCCGTTCCCTCCCCCTGCCCAACTCAGGCCGCAGCGCAATGCCGATCATCGAGTTGGCCAACTGCTTCATCGACTGGAGCCGTCAGGAGCATCCCGTTCTTTCACCGGAACAGGCCCTCTCCCTGCCTTACATTCTGCCCACCGAGAAAGGCGATCCGCAGCGCAATCCCGACCCTGGAAACCCGGCCGTCTACCTCTATGACCCGCCTCTCACGCCCGCCGATGAGATCAGAATTCTGGTGACCAGCCTGCAACGCTGGCTGCCTAAGCATCCCGCAAAGACGGTCGCCGTGCTCGTCCCCGATAACCGCCGCGGCGAAGAGTTCAGCCTTGCTCTCGAAAACGCCGGCATCCCATTCGACGATTCGCTGCTCCGCTCCACGAATACAACCCGCGTTGCCGTAGACGCGCTTGTCAAGGCAATGCGCTACATCAGCCAGCCCGCCAACCCCTCCCATCTGCGTTCATTATGGACCGATGTCTGGTGGGCGCGGCGAAGTTGCTCCCATGCCCCTCTGCAGCCGGATGCGGGATCAGCCCCGCCTGGCTCAGTGGAGTCGCCGCCATCCTGGCTTGCAGCTGCTTCGGATCCCAACCAGAACGCACACGAAAGTGAACTGCCACCGCCGGCGATGCGCTTCGCCAAAGCGCTCGGCCAGCTCCGACTTCCGGAGCGCTTCGTCTACCCTGCAGCCGGCGACGACTGGCTGCAGGAGCTTGCCTGGATCGACGACTTTGACCGCTTCCGGCCAGTCGTAGACCGGTTCCGCCAAGACCTCAGACGCTGGTGTTCAGCCGCGGTGCTGCCCGTCGACGAACTGGTTCTCACCCTCGGACAGGACCTCTTCACGGAAGCGCCTGAACGCGCCCTGGCCCACAGCGCAGCCATCCTCCTGGCAAGCAGCGTCCGCGAACGGCCTGAGCTGCGACTGCCCGAGCTGACAAAGGAGTTGGAGCAAGCCGCCGCCAACAAGCGCCGCTTTCAGGGGTTTGGCGAAGAGACGCGGGGGTTTGAACCACCCGCCGGCAAAGTGACCGTTGCAACCATGCACACGGCTAAGGGCCTGGAATGGGACCGAGTCCATCTGGCATCCGTCAGCAACTACAGTTTCCCTAGCGGCGCAGACCACGAATACTACCGCGGGCAACTCAGGTTCATTCGCGACAACCTCAATTTGACAGAGGAAGCCCTGGAGCAGGCCAGGCAACTTCACATGGGGACGCTCGACGAATACATCGAGGGAGAGGCGACTCGAGAAGCTCGGCGGGAATTTGCCGCCGAACGCCTGCGTCTCCTCTACGTTGGTATCACTCGCGCCCGCCAGGAGCTGGTCCTTACCTACAATACCGGCAGATTTCATGACACGCGACCGAATGAGGCTGCCTTGGCCTTCACGGAGTTGGCGCAAGCCTGGCAGAAGGTCGGAGCCGGGAATGAAATGTAAGCAAAGCGTTTGGAGGCAGTTCTCAGGCCAGCCCCTTGGGCGCATATTGCGCTTCCGCGCCCGTTGGACTTTCTGATATGGCCGGCCGGTAACACTGTTTCCGAGTCCCGCGCCGCGCTCTCCAATCGATCGGGTCCACCAATGCGTCACACGAAGGTTCAGCGATACTGCGAATCCGTAATCGAGGCCGGCTGGCTGGCCGCCTTGATAATCGCGCCGCTCTTTTTCAACGCCTACTCCAGCCGAGTCTTTGAACCGGACAAGATCAGTCTGATCCGTTCCATCTCCCTGGTCATGCTCTTGGCCTATCTTGTAAAGGTTCTTGACGGCGGACCGCTCTGGCTGTCCGCAGGCGCAGAACCGCCTCAGGCGCGTAACATCCTACCAACTGCACACGACGGTGCGCAGCCCCTGTTTGAATGGAAACTTGGCAGCCTCTGGAAGCAGCCGCTACTGCTGCCCGTCCTGCTGCTGGCCCTCGCCTACGCTCTCAGTACCCTCCTTAGCATTTCACCGGCTGTCAGCTGGTGGGGCTCCTACCACCGCCTTCAGGGCGCCTACACCTTCTCCAGCTATCTCATCATCGCTCTCCTCACCGCCGCCCACCTGAGACAGCCGTCCCAGCTGCGGCGCCTACAACACACGGTAATCATCACCAGCCTCCCCGTCTCCGTCTATGGCGTCTTCCAGCATTTCGGTAAGGATCCCCTGCCCTGGGGCCAGGACGTAACCACCCGTATCACCTCCAGCGCCGGCAATCCCATCTTCCTCGCCGCACATCTGATCATGGCCTTCTTCCTCACGCTCGAACGCACCTTCTCCTGCTTCGCCTATCTGCTGTCCAGCGGTCCCCAGCCAGATGACGCCGCATCGCCGCAAGAGGACAGGCAGACCCCCGCCGGCGAACCAGGCTTGGCCGGTGTTCTGGCAGGCGGTTCCTATCTGTTTGTCCTCGTAGTTCAGTTGCTCGCTATCTTCTGGTCCCAGAGCCGCGGACCTTGGCTCGGCCTCGCCAGCGGAATGTACGTCTTTGTTCTCCTTCTCCTGACCGCAATGCGTCCGCGCAACTACCGCGCCTGGACCGCATCCTGGGTTGGACTCGGCGTCGCCGGCCTCCTTCTGCTTGTCCTCCTCAACACGACCGCGCTGGGTAACGCTTTCAGTCAGGTTCCAATCTGGGGGCGTCTGACCACGATGCTGGACAGCGCCACAGGCACGGGCCGGGTCCGTGTCCTGATCTGGGAAGGCACCGTCAAAATGATCTCCCCACACCAGCCGCTGACCTATCCCGACGGCAACGACGATCCCTTCAACCTGCTGCGTCCCCTGATCGGCTACGGCCCTGAAACACTGTGGATGGCCTTCAATCGCTTCTATCCACCTGAGCTGGCCCAATGGGAGTCCCGTAACGCCAGTCCCGACCGCGCCCACAACGAGACGTGGGACAGTCTTGCCATGACAGGCGTTGTCGGCCTGCTGGCAGCTTCCCTCCTCTTCCTTTCCATCTTCTACTGGGCTCTGCGCTGGCTCGGCCTCATCCGTTCCCGTCGCGATGGCATACTTTTCCTTTCCATGCTCATCGGCGGAGGCCTCCTCCTCAGCCTCCTCTTCCTGCTGCGCGGCGTAAGCATTGGTTTCCTCGGCGTGAACTGGCCCACCGGTCTGATACTCGGACTCATTGCCTACGTCACTCTGGCCGTCTTTATTCAGCCAGGCTCGTCAGCACAGCCCGCCCAACGCCCTCGCCAGCTCCTTTTGGTCGCCTCCCTGTCCGCCATCATCGCCCACTATGTTGAAATTCACCTCGGCATCGCCATCGCATCCACGCGCATCTATTTCTGGACGATCGTGGCCCTCATGCTGGCGCTGGGCATACGCTGGCTCAACCTGGAGGCCTTCGCCCCCGGCGAAGACGCCGTAGGTCAGCCCGCGCCCAATGACGCGCAGGACGTGAACCCCGGCAACAGGCGCTCTTCCACACGGGCGCGCCAGAGGCGCGGACGCCGCCAGGCAAGAGGTTCCGCCATGTCTTGGGGCCTCCGCCTACCCACAACAATTTTGCCCGACGCCTTGGTGATGATGACGCTGGTCTTCCCCTTCACGGTCAATTTTCGGGGACTGTCGAATCCATTCTCGATTCTGTTCGCCGGGCTGGGCTCTCCGGCCCCGTCCCCATCTGCCGGCAGCCTGACCGACATCCTGTGGCTCGTCTTTTTCACTTGGCTGATCGCGACCGTACTGGGCGCCGCCGCCGCCATGTTTCAGCTTCCAGGTCTGGCGCCGGCGTCGCGCGCAAATCAGAGCGCTTCAACGGCCCGCCGCCGCAATGGAGCAGACGATCGGGGCAACACCGCAGGCACAGGCCGCGTTATGGCGCGTACGGCGGCTCTGTACGGCCTGCTGCTGTGCGCCGCCTGGTTGACCTACGGCCTCATCCACGGTGCCCGGCTCCTGCCCAGCGCCAGAACCGGTACCGTAGCCGAGCAACTCGACCATATCGCCGGGCACTACAGCCTGTACACCTGGATCGTTGTCCTCTGGTGCCTGCTAACAGCACTGGTCCTCGCCTGGCGTGATCTGGCCGAGACGGGACGCGCCTGGCTCGGCCGAGGCCTGGCTACCGTCGGCGCAACGCTTCTCATCACGGTGACCGTCGTCTATATCATCGGGGGCATTAACATTGCTCAGGTGCGTGCCGACATATTCTACAAACAGGGCCAGAGTTTCGACGCCTCCGGCGCTTGGGTGGAAAGCTCAGATCTGTACCGCCGTGCCCTGTCAGTTCGACCCACAGAGGACTACTATATGCTTTTCCTCGGCCGCAGCCTGCTTGAACAGGCTGCGCACGCGCCCAGCACAGCTTCCGGCACTCTGCCGGCCGAACCCTCGCTCCAGGACATCTTGAATCTGGATGTCGATGATATCGCAAGACTCAGTCAAGTAGGCGTCCTCGCAGCTGCCAGGACCGTTCTGCATAGAGCCCAGGAAGTCAATCCTTTGAACACAGACCACACCGCCAATCTTGCCCGTCTGCACCGGCGCTGGTCTAACCTCTCCCAGGATCCCCAGGACCGCATCCCGCAACTGGAGCTTAGCCTGCAATACTATGACGCTGCCCTGTCTCTGAGCCCCAATGTTGCCCATCTCTGGAATGAACGCGGCCAGGTCCTGGCCTTGATGGACCGGGTCGATGAGGCGGAAGCTTCATTCCAGCACAGTCTGACCCTGGACGACCGCTTCGAAAACACCTATGCCTTCTTGGCAGAGCTGTATTCGCGGCAGAACGCGTCACAGAAACTGTCCCGGATTCTGGATCAAGGTCTTGAAAAGCTGCCCAATAGCCTGGCCTTACTTACCCACAAGGCATCAGAACAGTCGAAAGCCGGCGATCTGGCTGGCGCATATGAGACGATTCTAAGGACTTTCGACAACCACCCGACTGACCTCAATGCTGTACGCAATCTGATCCTGCTTGCGCGCTCGCTCAACCGCCCTGAAGAAGCATCCCGTTGGGCTGAACGAGCCGTGGCCTTGATCGAAAACGGCCATGGACACAAAGACTTGGTCGTCGCTGTGTATCGCCTCGTCGCCGAAGTCAATGAAGAGAACGGGCTACTACCGGCAGCAGTAGACATCCTGCAACGCCTCATGGACCTCGCTCCCGAAGATTACCGCTATCCCTTCCGGATGGCCCGGTTGCATACTGAGTTGGGCGACAACCGTCAAGCCCGCCAGTTCGCAGAATCTGCTCTGTCTCTCGCGCCCGACAGCGAGAAGGCCGGCATTCAATCCTTTGTCGATTCCCTCGAATAGCCGGACTGGCATCTGAACTGTGGTGGACAAATGAGTTCCTTTCTTCTGATGGCGGCTAGCGCCCTCGTCATCGCCATCGGCGGCACACCTCTGGTACGCTATGCCGCCCTCAGAATGGGCATACTTGACAATCCCTCTGCCCGCAAAATCCACAGCGCGCCCGTGCCCCTGATGGGTGGTGCGGCAATCTATCTGGCCTTCATCGCCGCCCTCGCCCTCTGGGGTGAACGCAGCTATGTCAACGAAGTCGTAGGTATCTTCGTCGGCGCAACGCTGGTCAGTATCATCGGCGCGCTCGACGACAGCCGCGGCATGGGGAGCTACCTCAAGCTTCTGTTTCAGCTCGCCGCAGCCTTCATTCTCATTCTCTCTGGCGTGCAAGTCCGTCTATTTCACGGCATATTCGACATAGCCCTGACCCTGCTCTGGGTCGTCGGCATCACCAATGCGTTCAATCTCTTGGACAATATGGACGGACTCTCCAGCGGCGTTGCCACCATCGCCGCCGCCTTCTTCACGCTCCTGGCCGCCATGAGCGACCAATACCTCGTCGGGACCTTGGCCGCTGCCCTCTTCGGCGCCTGCATCGGCTTTCTCGTCTACAATTGGAATCCGGCCCAGGTCTTTATGGGTGACACGGGCAGCCTGTTCCTCGGTTTCCTCCTGGCCGCCGTCGGCATCAAGCTGCGTTTCCCCGCCAACAGTGCAAGCATTACTTGGATGATTCCCATTCTCGTACTGGCATTGCCCGTCTTTGACACCACCCTTGTCTTCTTCAGCCGCCTGCGGCGCGGCAAGAATCCTCTCACCACTGCGGGCAAAGACCACCTCAGCCACAGGCTCGCACGGCGAACCGGAAGTCAGCGCGAAGCGGTCCTTCTGTGTTATCTTATAGCAGGAGGAACCGGTCTGGCCTCCATTTTCTTGACTCAAGCCAACTTGCAGGAGGCTGTCATAGTCGGGCTCGCTTCACTCCTGCTGGCAATGTTCGCGCTGTGGAAACTGGAGTTCCAGGACACCTGAACCTGTGCATCCGGCCCGCCAGCGGCCCTGCATTCCGATAATTTCCGAAAAGGAGTCTGTTTTGTTCTCTGAATCCCAATGTAAGCTCACCCCATCCATAGATTCCCCAGGACGCCAAGGCAGTCCCGCAATTCAAACGTCTGCAAGATATGGTTGGGCCAATAGAAACTGTCTCTCCAACAGGGCCGCCCGCTTCATTCAGACCCCTGCAAGCCTGGCTATCCTCCTCCTGACGCTCCTTGCCCTCGCCTTCTCATCCTGTACCGCCCCCACCCAGGCAACCGAAGATTCTCAGGAAGTTGAAGAAGGCGCCGCAGCCGCCCTCGAACCCGCCGAACGCAATGGCATGTACGAAACAGGTCCGGATATGACCATCGATCCGGAAGCCGAATACTACGCCGTCTTCAAGACCGAGAAAGGTGACATTCGAATAAAACTGTTTGCAGCGGAAGCGCCGGTTACGGTCAACAACTTCGTCTTCCTCGCCCGCGACGGCTTCTACAACAACACTCACTTTCACCGTGTACTGGAAAACTTCATGGCCCAGGGCGGAGATCCAACCAACAGCGGTGCGGGAGGCCCCGGCTACCAATTCCAGGATGAGATTGTTGCCAGCCTGCAGTTCGATCGCGCCGGCCTCCTGGCGATGGCAAACGCTGGCCCCAATACCAACGGCAGCCAGTTCTTCATTACCTTCGCCGAAACGCCCTGGCTGAACGGCAACCATACGATCTTCGGCGAGGTTGTAGAAGGCATGGAAGTGCTCTTCTCTATCTCGCTGCGTGACCCGAGGGCAGCCGCCTCCCCCGGCGATCTGCTGGAAACTGTCGAGATTGAAGAAGGGGAATAGCCGCGGACGCCCTGACCTTCATCCTTCCGCACGCAGATTCGAGTGCCGGTCAGCAAGGATGCTGATAGTCCAAGTGCTGCCTTGATACCCTTTCCTTCGCCGGTCCTTCTGTAATTTCGGGGTGAGAACGACTTGCTCTACACCTGAAAATACAGAAGACGGCACAGCCCCTATGCTGCCGAATGCCTCAATTCCTGTGAGGCCCCGGCCAGAAAAAGACGAAGTCTTCTGGAGTTACACAAGTATTGATCTTGAAGAGCAACCAAGAGTCCTCGCCCCCACTCTCCCTGACGAAGTGGACAGGATTCAGACGCGAGTTAAGCCATGGACTCGACCAGTGACGCTGAACTGATTCAGAATGAGGCCCGTCGCCAGGAAGGCAACGCCGGTTCGGCCTTCCCTCTGGAAGCCGGGGAAGGTGACCGCAACGCCTCGCGACCCAATCCGTGGATCACAGCTCTTCAGATTCTCGGAATCCTCGCAATCGTCGTTGGCGCATTCTGGCTTGGCACACAGAGAGAACTGGTGCAGCGGTTCAGCCAGTGGGGATACTTGAGCAGCTTCATCATCAGCCTGATCGGAAGCGCGACTGTCATCCTGCCCGCCCCTGGCCTGGCCCTCATTCTCGCCTTGGGCGCCCACCTGAACCCTGTCCTCCTCGGAGTTGTTGCCGGCTTCGGCAGCGGGCTGGGAGAACTGTCCGGCTACCTGGCCGGCAAGGCCGGACGCAATCTCGTTAATAACGAAGGAAGGTTCAACGCCTTTCTCCACAGAATGACCACTCGCTTTACCTCTCCCGCTCTGTTCGTACTTGCTATACTCCCCTTGCCGATCTTCGACTTCGCCGGCATTCTCGCTGGCGCCCTGCGCATGCCCGTCCTGCAGTTTCTCGCAGTGGTCATCAGCGGTAAGATCATAAAGCACGCGCTGGCTGCCTACCTTGGCGCAGAGTTCTTCGAGATGCTGCTTAACAACCTTGGCGCCTGAATCTCGTAGCACGGTGCCGCTGCCACCAGGGGCGCACCCTTCCAATTCCGGACGGCTCGTATCAAACTTAGGGGCCGCCCCTTTAGGAGCCTGGAGCCATGTCCAATCGAATTCTCCGACTGTTGCCGCCGCTTCTGCTGGCTTTCACATATCTGGGATGTGGCGCCAGCGCGCCAGAAGAGCTGTCTCTGGGCAGTGCCGCTGCGTCAGTGGTACGAGAACCGGAACCGATTGCCGACGTATACACTGACGAATTCTCCGTCCCGTTTGAGCAGGAATTCGATGAAGAGAACTCTCCACCGTTTGCGCTAAGCGAAGGCCAGCCCGGCTGGGACGGCGGCCAGGCCCGGCCTCCCCTGGCCGCCGCGACCCCTCTGTCACCGCAGCAAATCCAGGAGCTGCTGAGTCGTCTGCCTCCCCTTCAGGAGGATGAACGTGACATTGCTCAGGTGCGTCTCCCCGACCAGAGCCCGCCGCCGCCACGTCCCGGCCAGGAGGCGGAGCTGCCATTTCCGCCCCCTCAGGCAGAATCGACACCCGACACACACGCCAGCGCGCCTCTGGCTGTCTTGCGCTTTGCGCCGCAAGGAGATGTCCCTCTCGCGCCCCAACTAAGCGTGACCTTCAACCTCCCCATGGTTCCTCTCACCAGCCACCAGCAGCTGGCCGCGGGGGACATTCCAGTCGAGCTCACGCCAGCCGTGCCCGGCCGCTGGCGCTGGGTCGGCACCAGGACGCTCCTGTTTCAAGCCGGCGTCGACGGTTCTGCCAGAATGCCCATGGCAACCGAGTTTTCCGCCTTCATTCCTGAAGCATTACTTTCCGCAGACGGGACGAAACTGGCAGAGCCCGTCAGCTGGACCTTCCGCACGCCGCCGCCGTCCCTGCAGTACGCTTGGCCGACCGGCGGCCCCGTCGGGCGCGAGCCCGTCTTCTTCGCCTCCTTCGACCAGGACATCGATCCTGCCAAAGTACTCGAGCACACACAGGTGACCGCCCATGGCAGCCGCTTCAACGTCCGCATGGCCAGCCCGGATGAAGTCGCCGCCGACCCGCGCATCCGGCGCCTCGCTGCAAGGTCAACCGAAAACAGGTGGCTGGCTTTTGTCTCCGATGACATTCTGCCCCCGGATACGACCGTGACAGTAACCTTCTCACCTGGCACGCCCTCCGCCGAAGGACCACTCGTTACGGCCCATCCCCAGAGCTACAGCTTCAGCACTCCCGGCCCCTTTGTCCTCCGACAGCGGGAGTGCGGTTGGGGAGGAGGTGCTCAGTGCCCGCCCAACAGCCCTCTCTCCTTGCGCTTCAACAACCCTATTGACACCGAGTCTTTCGACCCATCACTGATCACCATAGAGCCCGAGCTTGACTACGTCTCCTATGAACTCTTTGGCGATTCTATCTGGATCGTTGGCAACACAAACGCAAGAACCACCTACGCCGTAACTGTCGCCTCCGGCCTGACCGACATCTTTGGCCAGTCACTTGGCCAAGATGCCCGCGCCCAGTTCTCCATCGGACCCATGGAGGCCTTCCTTACCGCAGGCAGCCACGGCCCGATTACCATACTTGACCCTTACGCCGAACCGACCTTCCCCATCTACACCGTCAATCTGTATGCGGTAAATGTGCGCGCCTATCGCGTCGATCCCGAGCAGTACGTCGAATACCAGCAGTGGCGCAGCAACCGCTGGCGCGACGACCGGATCGAACCCCCAGGCGAGTTGGTCATGGAGCGCAAGGTGGAGATCAACCGTCAATTCGACACAGTAATCGAGACCGCGATCGATCTGACCCCAGCGCTTGATGGCGGCGCCGGCCACATAATCCTGTACATTGAGCCGGAAGGCGGAATGCTGTCAGCCCTTCTCAACCGGCAGCTGCAGGAAACGCGTATCATAAGTTGGGTCCAGGTGACCGAAATAGGCCTCGATGCCTTCGTCGACGCCGATGAGATGTTCGTCTGGGCAAACAGCCTGACTGACGGGGCTCCGCTCAGCCGTGTTGAAGTCACCCTCTGGCCGCAAGACGTACAGGAAGTCACCGACGTGACCGGCTCAGCCCGGTTGAGGCTGCCCCGAAATAGTTCCCAGCTGCTCATCGCCCGCCGCGGCGATGACGTGACCTTTCTCCCCGAAAACCGTTACGAATACTACAGGACCGAGACCGGTTGGAACGGATGGCAGCAGCGCGCCGAGCGCGCCGACATTCGCTACTATGTTATTGACGACCGCAATATGTACCGCCCAGGCGAAACGGTAAGCGTCAAAGGCTGGATGCGCCATACTGAACGTAGCCCGGAAGGCGACCTGAGCCTCCTGCCCGCGGGAGCGGCTTCCGTTCTCGACTATACTGTCCGCGATTCGTCAAACATCCAGATTCACACCGGTCGGGCTCCCATCAACCCTTTGGGCGGCTTCCACTTTCAGTTTGACCTGCCGGACAACGTCAATCTGGGTTACGCCTGGATCGAAATTCACTCCGCCTTAGACGACGACTACGAGTCCCGCCACGACCACGTCTTTCAGATACAGGAGTTCCGCCGGCCCGAATATGAAGTCAGCGCTACAATCAGCGAAGGGCCCCATGTCGCCGGCGGCCGCGCCCTGGCAACCGTCAGCGCCAGCTACTTTGCCGGCGGCCCGCTACCCGGCGCCGAAGTAATTTGGGACGTAGAGGCCTCAGAAGGCGTCTACGAACCCCCGAACTGGTCCGACTTTGTCTTCGGAAAATGGCTCCCGTGGTGGGGCTATCCCGGACATTCAGACTACCTCGGTCACGCATCCTTCAACTCCCGCACCGATGCCGCCGGCCAGCACGTCCTCCGTATCGACTTCCACACATCCGTCGACGAAACTGCTTCTGACGCAGGCAACAAGGATGAGGTGAGGCTTTTCCCAACGCTTGTCGACACTACAGCGACCGTCATCGACGTCAATCGCCAAGCCTGGAGTAGTAGCTCGGGTCTCCTGCTCCATCCTGCCGACCGTTACGTCGGCCTGCGCACAGCGCGCTACTTCGTTGAACAGGGCGAGCCTCTGTCTGTCGAAGTCGTGGTGACTGATATTGATGGAACCGCCATCGAAGGGCATGGCGCGGAGGTAAAAGCAGCTCTGTTGGATTGGGAGTATCGCGAAGGCGCCTGGCGCCAGGTCGAAAAGGATACGCAGGTGTGCACCGTCGAGACGACGACCGCCTCTGACCAGAACGACAATGCATATGAGTTCGCCGCCTGCTCCTTTGAAACGCCAATCGGCGGCGAGTACCGTATCACCGCCACCGTCACCGACGGCGACGGCCGGCTCAACCGTACCCAATTGACCCGCTGGGTGACCGGCGGGCAGCGCCCGCCCAGCGCCAACCTGGAACGGGAGGAGCTGCAGCTCATTCCCGATAGCAAGGACTATGCCCCGGGTGACACGGCCGAAATCCTGGTGCAAGCTCCCTTCTACCCCGCAGAGGGTCTCCTGACCCTACGTCGCGACGGCCTTGTCTCCAGCCAGCGGTTCACCATGGAAGGCCCCACCTACACGCTGCGCGTGCCGGTCGAAGAGGACCACATTCCCAACATACATCTGCAAGTGGACCTTGTCGGGGCAGGCGACCGCGTCGACGATGCCGGCAACGCCCTGCAGGGACTGCCTCCACGCCCAGCCTACGCCCGCGGCAGGCTCAATCTGACGATTCCGCCGCTGAGTCGTACGCTTCAGGTCAGTGCGCAGCCCAGAGAAGCCCGCCTGGAGCCTGGAGCGGAGACGATGATCGATGTGGTGGTGAAAAACGCCAACGGCGAACCTGTGGCCGGCGCTGAGTTCGTGGTCGTTGTCGTCGACGAGGCAATCCTTGCCTTGACCGGCTATCGACTCATCGACCCTGTGACAGTCTTCTACAGCAATCGCGGCCGAGGTGTCAGCGACTACTACAACCGCGATGATCTCCTGCTTGCCAGCAGCCTGTCCTTGCAGAGCGAAACACCTGCGCCGACCGGAACGCCCCAACCCAAACAGACAATGATGCAATCGAGGTCAATGGCAATGGCAGCGGCAGCCCCCGCTATGGCAGAAATGGCCATGGCCGATGAATCGGCCGAAGAAGAAGGTGCTCACGATAGCAGCGGGCAGTCGATTCGGGCCCGGCTCAACTTTGACCCGTTAGCCCTCTTCGCGCCCGAAATTCATACGGACCAGGACGGCCGCGCCAGCGTGCAGGTCACACTTCCTGACAATCTCACCCGCTACAGGGTAATGGTCGTCGCCGTCGCCGGTGGCCGCTTCTTCGGGGCCGCCGAATCCAACCTGACCGCCCGCCTGCCCCTCATGGTGCGTCCCTCTGCCCCCCGATTCCTCAACTTCGGCGATAGCTTCGAGCTGCCCGTCGTGCTGCAAAACCAGACCGACGAGGCAATGGAAGTACAGGCTATCGTCCGCGCCTCGAACGCTAACCTGATGGGAGAGAGCGGGGTGGAAGGAGCCGCCGGCTACGCGGTGACAGTTCCCGCCAATGACCGCGTCGAGCTGCGCGTCCCAACAACCACGGTCAGCGCCGGTACGTCCCGCTTCCAGTTCGGCGCCATCGACGCCAACCAGCCAACCACTGCCGATGCCGCCGAGATCAGCCTGCCCGTCTTCACCCCCGCGACCACCGAAGCCTTCGCCGTCTACGGCGAAATCGACGAGAGCGGCGCAGTCTTGCAGCCCATCCGGCCGCCAGCAAACACAATTCCTGACTATGGCGGCCTGGAGGTAACCCTTTCCTCCACCGCTCTCCAGGCACTGACCGACGCCTTCATCTATCTGATTCAATACCCGTTCGACTCCTCCGAGCAGATCGCTTCCCGCATCCTTGCCGTGGCCGCGCTGCGAGATGTTCTCGCCGCCTTCGACGCCGCCGGTCTGCCTGCCCCGGATGAAATCGAACAGTCAGTGGAAAGAGACCTTCAGACACTGCAGGCAATGCAGGACTACGGCGGCGGCTTCCCAATCTGGCGGCGCGGCGGCGAAATCTGGCCCTATCACAGCGTCCATGTCGCACACGCCCTCGCCCGAGCCCGTCTGAAAGGGTACTCTGTGCCGGACGAAACGGTGAGCCGTTTTCTTCAATACCTTCGCGATATCGAGCAGTATTTCCCTTCTCGGTACGCTATCGATGCCCGCCGTGGGCTCTCCTCCTATGCCCTCTATGTCCGCAAACTGCTCAGAGACGAAGATCCCGCCAAGGCCAGGTCACTGGTAAGCGAAGCGGGACTGGAAAACCTCTCTCTGGAAAGCATCGGCTGGCTGCTCTTCGTCCTGACCGGCGATGCCGCCTCCCAGTCGACCGTTACAGAAATGCGGAGATTCATCACCAACCGTGTGACCGAGACAGCCGGCGCGGCAACGGTCGCGTCTGGCTATAGCGACGGCGACTACCTCTTGCTCCACTCAAACCGACGCGCCGATGCTGTCCTTCTGGAGGCACTTGTCGTTGACCAACCCGATAGCGACCTGATAGCCAAACTTGCACGCGGCCTGCTAGGCCATCGTACCGCCGGCCGCTGGAACAACACGCAGGAAAACGTGTGGGTGCTCCTAGCAATGGATCGCTTTTTCAACCGCTTTGAGTCCCTGACACCCGATTTCGTCGCCAGAATCTGGCTGGGTGACCAATTCGCAGCCAGCCGTGCCTTCCAGGGCCGTTCGACCGACAACGTAGGCCTGGACCTGCCCATGCTGCGCATACACGAAGTCTCCGGTAACGCCGAAGGCGACCTGCCCCTGCTGATTCAGAAAGAGGGCCAGGGCCGGCTCTACTACCGACTGGGCCTGCGCTACGCTCCCAGCGACCTCAGCCTCGGTCCGCTAGACCAAGGCTTCACCGTCGAACGCATCTACGAGGCCGTGGACGATCCCGCCGACGTTAGTCGCGATGAGGATGGCGTCTGGCGCATCCGAGCCGGTGCCCGCGTTCGCGTCAAGCTGACGATGGCCGCCCCCTCACGTCGTGTCCACGTTGCCTTGGTGGACCCCCTGCCCGCCGGCCTGGAGATTCTGAACCCGGATCTGGCCGTAACCTCTGAACCCCCCAGGGATTCCAACAGGGCTCAGACCGGGCGCCGCTGGTGGGGCAGCTGGTATCAACACCAGAACATGCGCGACGAACGCGCCGAGGCCTTCACCCCCTATCTGTGGGCCGGCGTCTACGAGTACAGTTACCTGGCCCGCGCCACCACGCCAGGCGCCTTCATTGCACCCCCTGCCAAGGCAGAGGAAATGTACGCGCCCGAGACCTTCGGCCGGACGGGAACCGATTGGATTATCGTAGAGGTCGGCGAAGAATAGGATGTGATCGGACCAACTCTTACTTCTGACTCAGCCTCTGTACGGAAAGGAGAAAAAATGGCTCGCAGAAGGGCAACAAGGGGAAATTGTCAGTTCTGTGGCAAGGATTACACTCGCTGGGGTATGTCTCGTCATCTGAAGACGTGTGCCGAGCGTGCCAGCGCAATCGAATCCGATGCAAAGGGGTCGGGGAAACGGCAAAAGATATTTCACCTGCTGATCGAGGATGTTTGGTCTTCCGACTACTGGCTGCACCTTGAAATTGCAGGCCAGGCCACGCTTGACCAACTGGACATATACCTGCGTGCCATTTGGCTCGAGTGTTGTGGCCACTTGAGCCACTTTCTGATCAACGGAATCTACTACGAAAGGGAGATTGAAATCGAGTGGGCCATCGGCGAAACCAGGAGGATGTCCACACAGATCGCCTCCTCATTTGAGTTGGAAACACAGGCGGAATACAAGTATGACTTCGGCACACCAACCGAACTGCTGATTTCAGCACTTGCTGTGCGTTCAGGTATCTGGACGGGCAAACCCATTCGGATGTTAGCGCGCAACAATGCGCCCACAATGAAATGCATGGCCTGCTCCAAGAAGCCCGAGTGGATTTGCATCGAATGTCTGTATGAAAACAGGCCCTGCCTCGTCTGCGATCGGCACGTCAACCAGCATTCACATGTTGATGACATGATCCTACCTGTTGTAAATTCACCGCGGATCGGCATGTGTGGCTATGAGGGCCCGGCAGAACCCCCATACTAGCCGTCTGGTTGCACCAACTGCTTCCTGATCTCCATCCAAATCTCAGTCAGTTCCATCCGGTCAATCCACTGCGAAAGATAGTCCTGTTCAAGGCTGTCATCACCCACCATGGCGACGATGCTGCCGATGTCACGGATATGCTTGGTCTGGCCGCTCAAACGGTAGTACTGAAGCTTATAAAGAATCAGATCCTCAGGCGAATGGACATAGGCCTCCCCGATTCCCGGACCGAAATCGACAAGCAACCGACGTTGCAATGCACTTGCACGAAGCGCATCTTCGGGCCGCAGCAGGAAGACTTCTAGCTTGTAGCCTGTTGGCATGTGGATGGCGTTGATTGGCAAGTCCGATGGCGAAATGTACAGGTCGAGAATGACTTCCACAGGTACGAGCATCCCTCTGGCCTCCAGCGCCTTTGAAAACTCGGCCATCTGCTCCACAGGCAAATCAACGACGACATCAAAGTCCCGTGTTGTTCGGGCCTCACCCCATCCCCAAACGGCAACGGCTCCTCCCACCAGGTAGGTGACGCCTGCCTCTTCAAGTGCATCAAGAACTTCACGAACGAAATTTCCGAACTCCTGTTGCGGGTCCTCTGCCACCGCCTCCCTCCCGTCCAATGCTGCCTTGCGCGCCAGTCCAAGCGACATTTCTTCGGTCAATTCTGGCCGGAGTGTCCGTAACCGATAGGATGCAACACCCTCGGCCACTCGAATCATCGAGAGTCCTTGCTGCAACCGTTGTGCCGCCGATAGTTCCCGTGAAACAGAGACCTGTACCGGATCGACTTCCCTCAGCGCGCCCGCGATCTCCCGTTCCTGCTTGCAAGTGAGAGGCATAGCAAGAATCCTTGCATGTCTTTCAGAGCGCCAAATGCGTAGTCCAATTCACCTGTCGACAGTTCACCAGCACTAGGTTAAGTCGCCCTTGGCTCTCGCCTGTGACCCTTTCCAGTCCAGCCTCCCCAGTCGCACCACAGCCCGCTGCATTATCGCCTGTGCCACCTCGTCTTTGCTCATAAGCGGCCAAGCCTCGCGGTTGCCGCCGCGCTCAAACAGAGTAACCCGGTTCGTATCCACCGCGAAGCCGCTGTCCGGCGCGCTCACGTCGTTGAGCACGACCAAATCAAGATTCTTGCGCTTCAGCTTGTCGATCGCGTTCACTTCAAGATCGTTCGTCTCCGCGGCGAATCCAATGACAAGCTTCGGGCCCGAATCACCATCCTCCCTCTTGATTCCAACCTCGTGCAGTATGTCCGGCGTCCTCTCCAACGAAATCACCTGCTGCTGCGGAGACTTTTTCAGCTTGTAGTCAGCGCTGTCCGTGGGGCGGTAGTCGGCCACCGCCGCCGCACCGATTAGCACATCCGTCTTAGGCAGCCCTTCCATAACGGCCGCATACATCTGCTGGGCCGTGTGCACCGGTATGAGCGTGATCCCGCCGGGAGGATGCACTGACAGCGGCGCATGAACGAGAACCGTATCCGCGCCAAGGTCACGCGCAGCCCGCGCCAGGGCAGCCCCCATCTTCCCGGTCGAATGATTGCCCACAAATCGGACCGGATCAATCGGCTCCCGTGTCCCGCCCGCCGTGATCACCACCCGCAACCCGTCCAGAGGTCCTCCCCGTCCGATCACCTTGCATGCGACCTCGAAGATCTCCTCCGGCTCCGCGACCCGACCCTCCCCAACCTCCCCGGACGCCAGCCGTCCCTCAGCCGGTCCGATGAAATCCACACCCCAATCCTGTAGCGTCTGCACATTGCGCATCGTCGCAGGGTGTGTCCACATATTGGTCTCCATCGCCGGAGCCAGCAGCATTGGACCCTTGTAACTGAGCGCTGTGATGCTCAACAGATCGTCGCTTAATCCAAGAGCAAGGCGGGCAATCGTATGCGCCGTCGCCGGCGCAATGATGAACAGGTCCGCTGCATGCGCCAGCGCCACGTGCCCGATACGTAACCGGCCGGCATCATGCCAGAATTCGAAAGTGTCGGTCGCAACGCTCCGCTGCGTGATCGACTGGAACGTCACCGGCGCCACGAACTTGGCCGCCGAGTGAGTCATGATCACGTCCACAAGCGCATTGGCCTGCGTAAGTCGGCTGGCCAGCGTCACCGCCTTGTAGGCCGCGATGCCGCCGCTGATTCCGAGTACGATTCGTTTGCCGGAGAGTATCGGGGCCATGGTTTAGCTCCACGTCAGTTCGATGTAGGACCGCCAGGCAGGGCGCGAACGCGGGTCACGAGTCGGCGACGCCCCCGTCCCGGTGGCGGGCAAGATAGGACCGGGAGAAGCTCCGCAGCTCACCTGAACTGAAATCCGGTGCATGGCGAGAGCACGCTGCTTCGTCCACTTCCACACCAAGCCCCGGTCTTTCGGGCGGCAATATGTGTCCGTCGACAACCGACAACGGCTCGACGACAAACTCTGTCATTGAGAGTGGCGAATCGTCAGGGTCAACCATCTCTTGAATTACAAAGTTGGGAGCCGTGAAATCCACGTGGACGCAGGCCGCCGTCGACACCGGACCATAGGGGTTGTGGGGCGCGAGGCCGGCGTAATAGACCTCCGCCTGCGCCGCGATGCGCCGAATCTCGCTGATGCCGCCAGCGTGGCAGGCATCCGGCTGTAACAGGCTCGCTGCCCCAGTCTCCAGAATCTCGCGAAAGCCCCATCGAGTAAACAGTCGCTCACCCGTGGCAATCGGAATGTTGGTGGCGCGGGCTACCTGCGCCATCGCCGCCGGGTTCTCCGCCTGCACCGGCTCCTCCATGAAAAAAGGATAGTACGGCTCAAATCGATGCGCGTAGCGAATCGCCATCTGCGGCGTAACCCGCCCGTGCATATCCAACAGAATATCCACGCCGTTTCCGACCGCCTCCCGCACTGCCTTTAGCCCGGCCTCCGCTTCATCCAGCACCCTCGGCCCGTCCAGGATGTTTGTGATCGGTATCGGGACCGTCTTGACCGCGTCCCAACCCTTCGCCGCCTTCGAAAGCGCGCTCTCTGCCATCGCTTCGGGTGTGTCGCCGCCGAAGTGCGTGTACATCCGCACTCGGTCCCGTACCTTTCCGCCCAGGAGCTCATAGATTGGCTTGCCCGCCTCCTTGCCCTTGATGTCCCACAAGGCCTGGTCGATCCCCGAAAGAGCGGACAGACCGATAACGCCCTGCCGCCAGAAGCCGCTGCGATAGAGGACCTGCCAGCAGTGCTCCACCTCAAGCGGACTGAAGCCTAGGATCATCGGCTCCATGTCCTGTACGCAGCCGGCCACCGCCCGCGGTTTCCCCTCTACAGTGGCTTCTCCCCACCCCACCAGCCCTGGCTGATCCGTCTCCACTTTGACAAAGACGAACGTTTTTCGCTCACCCTGCGCAAAAACTGGTCTGATTGCAGTGATCTTCATCGTAGATTTCCTCGTGGGTGCTGGCAGCGCTGTTCAGGCTGCCTCCAACATTTCCTGTACCATTGACTCTGCCAGCTGGCGTTCCGCCTCGCCGGCCTCGATCTCCCCATCGAGAAGACCATTGCGCAATCTGCGCATGATCTGCCCATACCCCGGGCCCGGAGGCAATCCCATCTGGAGGAGGTCTCTTCCATCCAGCGCGGGGCGAACGTGCCGCCATCTGTGCACGTAGCAGTTCAATCGCCTGTGCAGCAAGGGATCCTCGTCCACAAGCGATAGCAGCAGCAACACAGCCGGCTGCACCCTGTCGAGAATGGTCACTACTTCGCTTGGCCGTTGTTGTAAGTCGGTCAACTCCGGCATGTGTTTCTTTACCATCCTGAGCTGGCGCATTAGCCCCTGTGTTCTTCCTCGTAGCCGCAGCCTTTCGCTCAGTTCCTTTTCGATCGGTGACGCCTTGCCTTCGTTTTGGCCATCTACCCGCAGCACATCGAAAATGAGAAGTCCCCAATAGAGTCTTTCGACCGGCGTGTCGTCCAGTTGCAGCTGACCTGCCAGCGCCTCAATCTCACTGTCGTCACCCCCGTTCCCTGCCTCAATTGGCCTCCCCGCCTTCAAGAAATCCCGAAGCGATGCGCACCGACTGGCAAAGGACTCTCCGGCCCGCAATGCAGGATGTATCCGGCTGAGAATGCCCAATTCGTCCAGGCGTTGAACTGTATCTTCCGGTCTCTCTTCTTGGAATATCCGGTCCAGCTCCTGTCGAATTCGCGCCGCCGTAACCCGCCCAAGCAGCGGTGCCGCATCCAGAAGATGCTCCTGAGTCCGCGCATCGATCCGAAACCGAAACCTCTGTTCATACCGCACAGCGCGCAGGATTCTTGTCGGGTCATCCACAAAACTTAGACTGTGTAGTACCCGCACTATCCCGGTCCTCAAGTCCGACAGACCGCCATAGAAGTCCAGCAAATCGCCCCATCGGTCCGGAGTGAGAGCAACCGCAAGCGTATTGACCGTAAAATCCCTCCGGTGCAGGTCAAGTTTGATGCTGCCCTGCTCAACGGTTGGTAGGACCGTTGGCTCTGTATAGAACTCAGTACGCGCAGTAACGAAATCGAGATGATTTGGCAACTTGCCCTGATCACGCCCCTCGCCACTGGCCGCTAAGTCCGCGCATGTCAACGGAAAATCCGGCTCGTCTAGAATCCACTTGGCAGTACCAAATCGATTGTGCGTGACAATACGCCCTCCACACCTGCTCTGAATGCGCCCTGCTAGTTCGATCGCATCCCCTTCGACTACCAGGTCCATGTCCAGGAATCCAGCTCCGTCGGAGCTGTCGAGGCGCCCCAAAAGCAGGTCTCGAACGAATCCGCCGACAACATACACTGCATGTCCCATCTCAGTCGCAGTCTCACCCACTAGCCAGAGTAACCGGTGTTGGCTTTCCGACAGGATCTCTCCCAGTTCTCGACTGACATCCGGGATCTTCGGCGGAGCCTCCTTCTCTTCGCCCCAAAGTTTGAGCAGATCCGTTCGCGTAACGATTCCGACCATCTCGCCGTCGCCATCCACAACAGGAATCTGTCCCCAACCACTCTCGATCATCAGCTTGTGAAGTGTGCTGATTGGCGCATTCGCGCGAACCGTATACTCTCCTTGGCGCATCACCTTATGAACCGGTAGCTTGCCCAGCCGGTGGCCGAGGGTCCGGTCTGCCTCGCGTCGAGTCAGGATCCCCACCAACCTGCCGCGGCCGTCCTCTCCTCCGTGAAGAACGGGAAACCCTTCATGGCCGTAGCGCTGCATTAACCCCATCGCATCGGCTACCGTCATCCCGTCCTCCAGGGTACGTGGTCGACCCCGGCTCATGATCTGTGCTACGGTTGCCGGAGCCACCGCGTGCTCTTGAACCAGCTGGCCGATACGCTCTCTAACCACCCCAAGATCGGTCCCTTCCAGCAGGGCAGCAGCTGCTCGCCTGTGGCCTCCGCCCCCAAGATGCTCAGTGATCAGCCCGACGTCGATAGCATCGGTGTTGCTCCGAGCCACAACTTGCACGCGATCCTCTAAGTTTACGACGACGAACAGTGCATCAGGGTTGAAAAGATCGTTCAGCCGGTGTGCAAGACCGCTGAGTTCATCTTCATAGTCGGGGGCATCCGCCATCGCCAGCACGACGTTCTGACCTGCAACCGTCAAATGCTCCGCGCCATCAGTCAACTGTGCGGACAGTTCTTTCTGCGCGTCGGTGGGAGGGAAATTCAGGAAACGTCGCATCACGTCCAGACGGGCGTCCTGCTCGACGAGCCAGGCCGCGCAGCGAATGTCGCGATGCGTCGTGGAGGGGTACAACAGGCTGCCGGTGTCTTCGTAAATGCCCAGCGCCAGCAGGGTGGACTGAAACGGGGAAAGCCCCCTGTTCTGCTGCATCAGACGCTCAACCAGCAGCGTGGCATTGGCGCCCGTCGTATGAGGACCAAGGGAGTCCTGCCAGACCTCCCAACCCGATGGCAGCGGCTCGGAAGCACTATGGTGGTCAATCACCAGATGCCGGCAATCTTCCCCCATTCCCTTTACCGCGTTAAATCTCCGCGTGTCGACGACAATCGCCAGCTCGACGCTGCCGCGCGGCAGGTGACGTGGATCGGCGAAAGGAAACTGGTTTCGGTACAGCGAAAGAAAGGCCTGGACGTTGCGTTTCAGTTTCCGCGGCAGGACCGGCAACGCCTGTGGGAAGAGCAGTGCCCCGCCTAGCAAGGAGGCTAACGCATCAAAATCTGCAAGTTCGTGGGTAAGTATTACTGTCTGGCTGCGCATCGGTGAAATCGGTAGGACCGCCCATGGAAACTGCAAACTACTATACCCATCGCCATGCAGATGGGCAAGCACAGGGCTGAAGGTGTCCTGCCTCCAGGGCAGGCCTATTCCGACTCCATCGACAGGGCCGCTAACCGCCCTCTGAGCGGCGCAAAAGCGCCCGGGCAGCTTTATTGTGACGTTCGGCTAACTTGGGTACGTCAATGTGAGGAGGAACGCCGTCCTCAACCAGGAGCCGCCCATTGACAAAGGAGAAATCGACAGGCTGCGGCGAACAGAAAACTAGCGCCGCAACCGGATCATGTACCGCGCCCCCCGCGAAAGTTAACGCCGAAAGGTCAAATCCGATTACATCCGCCGCCATCCCCGGAGCCAGCGCCCCGACATCGTCCCGTCCCAACACCGAGGCCCCCCCCAATGTGGCGATCTCCAGCGCCTCCCGCGCCGTCATGCCCTTGGGATTGCCCATTACCCGTTGCAGCAACAGGCACTGCCGCACCTCTTCCATCAAGTTGCTGCCATCATTGCTGGCGCTGCCGTCCACGCCCAATCCCACGTTCACACCCGCATCCCGCATCGCCCGCACCGGCGAAATACCGCTGGCCAACCGCATGTTGCTCGTAGGGCAATGTGCTGCACCTGTCCCTGTTCGCGCGAACCGACCGACCTCCTCCTCATTCAGATGCACACAGTGGGCGTGCCATACATCATCGCCAAGCCAGTCCACTTCTTCTGCGTACGTCCCGGGCCGGTAACCGAACCGCTCCATGCAGAACGCCTCTTCGTCAAGCGTCTCCGCCAGATGCGAGTGAAGGTGCACATCCATCTCAGGTCCAAAGGAGCGCGCCAGTGCTGCGCTCTCCCGCATCAGTTCCTGCGTGACGCTGAATGGGCTGGCCGGACCAATCACTACTCGCCGCATTGAAAACCGGGTCGCGTCATGGTACGTCTCGACAAGCCTCCGGCTCTCGGCAAGAATGTCGCTCTCCTCCTCAGTCATCCAGTCCGGAGGAAGGCCGCCCTTACTCTCGCCAAGGCTCACACTGCCTCTCGTCCCATGAAATCGAACGCCAATCTCCTCAGCGGCCTCGAACTGATCGTCCAGACGCGTACCGTTTTGCCACAGGTAGTGGTGATCACTGCTGGTCGTGCATCCGCTCAATAACAGCTCCGTCAACGCGACCTGCGTGCTGACACGCACATCCTCAGGCCGGACTCCCGACCATATAGGGTACAGGGCTCGCAGCCAGTCGAAAAGTACTCCGTTCTGGGCCGCAGGCACAGCCCGCGTAAGCGTCTGAAAGAAATGGTGGTGTGTATTTATGAAGCCGGGGAGGACTATCTTCCCTCGTGCGTCCAGAAATGCCGTAGATGACGAGTCGGAGGCCGAATGCTCCTTGTACTCGGCCGGCAAGTCGGCAGTCGCACCGACCCAGACGATCTGCGGACCCTCCATCACAAGCGCGCCGTCAGCGATCTCCTCGCGCTCTTTATTCATCGTTACAAGGCATTCGGCATTCGTCACAACGGTCCTTGAATTCATCGAAAACGCTGCTCCCTTTCAGTGAGTGCCCTCATCGGGCTGTTAAATGTTTACGCCAGGAGTACCTGAATCTACCCTTCAAGGTCTGGCTGTTCTGCCTTCATCCCTTCCCATTATCTCAGTGCCAGTAGGCTGGGTGTCATCCCTTCCTCATCCAACATCTCCTTCAGTTCCACAGTCGAAAGCGGTCGCCCTTTGCCTGCCAGGGCCGTTAGGGCCGCCTCCATCACGTTCGTTCCAAAACTGCGCCCGTCCAATCGCGGTGTCACCGTAGCCAGATGCGATACGCCTCGCTCCTTAAGAAGCGCTACGTCTTCATCCGTAGTGGTGTTTGTCACAATGATCTTGCCTTCCAGGCTTGGAGGCAGGTGCTGCTTGATGTAATGAAAATCATCGGCAATGATCGAGGCCCAACCGTACTGTGCCGCGAATTTGGGGACGATCTGCTCCTGTTGTTCCCCGGTTGGGTAGATCCAGGAGAATGGCAAACGGGACATGACAGGAAGCAGAATCCGGGCAAGCAAATGGAGCGTGCTAAGGCTTCGCAAGAATACGGGAATCCCTAGGCCAAAGGCCAGGTCGCCAAACAGCGGCTGATATCCCATATCCACAAAGCCGCGCACCATCGCATAGCGGCCGACTGCTACGCAAAATAGAACGTTCTTGGAATGGGGGGGCAGGAGATTCTGCAGTCGCTGCGCAGTCTGTCGCTCCACAACGGTGCGAATTCCTCCGCCGTCTACCACGGGCGATCGCACGCCGGCAACAATGCTGCGGACCGAATGGAGCGGAAAGTATCGGTCGTTTACCTCCAGGCCGAGGTCTGCACCGCCAAAACCAAAGGCGTCAACCTGGCCGTCATGTTCCAGAAACAGTTGTCGCATCCGTTTCTGGTCTCCATCGGCGCCGATCCGCTCCAGAACGACCTGCTCATCCCGGATCGTGGTCTCGACCCGTTTATTGCGCTTGCTGCTGCCCAAGCTGATGGAGACGACCCGTTTCATAGAGAGTCTGCTTCGGCGCCCTTAGGTTTCGGCCCTATTGCGCGGCAAATGACCGGTGCCCCCGGCACTCACGCAATCTGCCCTGCTAGCCTCATTCAATCACGCCAATATGGCGTCCCGCCTTGATGAAGACGCTCAATGCAAACTCAATGTCTTCTTCAGTGTGGGCAGCCGTAACGTTGGCCCGCAGGCGGGCGGTCCCTTCCTTAACGGCCGGCGGCAGAACAGGCAGTACAAATATGCCGTTGTCTTGACAGAATTTTGTCATTGCAAATGCGCGTTCTTCAGTCCCGACCATGATTGGAACGATCGGCGACTCGGTCTGGCCGGTGTCGAAACCGGCGGCCTGCAGACCGCTAGTGAACTGTTGCGCATTGCGGAGGAGAATGCGGTTCCGCTCTGTACCTTCGTCTTCCAATACGTTGAAGCCTTCGGTGATCGCGGCTGCCACCGAGGGTGGCAATGCGGCGCTGAATACAAAGCCGCGCGCCGTATGCCGCAAGTATGTGACCAGCTTGTCGCTGCCCGCCACATAGCCGCCAATGCCCGGAATCGCCTTGCTGAGTGTACCCATCTTCAAATCGATGGAGCCGTACATATTAAAGTGCTCCTCGATCCCGTGTCCGGTCTTGCCCAGTACGCCGATGCTGTGTGCCTCGTCCAGCATCAGCCTCGCATTGTATCGCCTGCAAATCTCATGCGCATCCGGCAGATTGAAGATGTCGCCGTCCATCGAAAACACGGCGTCCGCGATGACCAGCTTCCCTGCCCCTTCCGGAGCGCGCCGCAACTGTCTTTCGAGGTCATCCATGTCGTTGTGGCGGAATCGGACAAACTTGCCTCTGGCCAGCAAACAGCCATCAACAATACTCGCATGGTTCCACCTGTCTGAAAACACCCAATCTCCCCGCCCGACAAGCGTGCTCACTGTGGCCAGATTGGTAACATAGCCGGAACTGTATACTATGGCCTCTTCTCTCCGGGCGAAATCGGCAATCGTCCTCTCCATCTTGGTGTGGAGATCTAGCGTGCCGCCAAGAATGCGGACGCCATGCGTGCCGGTTCCATATTTGTCTGCTGCCTCTTTGGCTGCTGCCACAATGCGAGGATGGTTTATCAGTCCCAGGTAACTGTAGGTCGCAAACATCAGCTTGCGCTTGCCCTCAGTATGTACCCATGGCCCCTCAAGTGAATCTACCGGCTGAAAATAGTAGTAGTGTTCGCTTGCCTTTGCCTCTGCCGTCCGTTCCCACCAGGCATCGATCCCCTGCGAAAAAGCATCGACCAGCTCACCATCGCCGTTCAGAAAGGACTCAAGGGAAGGGGCGTCTATCGCCGCCGTGGAGAGGCCATCGGGATGGACCCCAACTGGCTCCGCTCCAAGGCGCGCTAACTGATTAACCATTGTATGAGACCTCGTTTTCCAATACGTTACAATATACTAGGGCAGAGAAGGCACCGGGATAATTGTATATGCCAATGTCCGCCAGCAAAAACCAGCCGACCCAATCGTCTAGACGAAGGGCGCGAGAATAATATCATAGAATTGTAGCGCATTAAAGTCCACCGTGCAAAGACGACCTGTCTTGGGGCAAGATTCCAGATTCGGGGGCACACGTCAAGTCGGCATTCAAGCCCGGCCGGTTGCATATTCGATGCCCGTCAGCCCCGCTATATTATAGGTGAGACCTCACGAGTTCAAATATGCACGCAAAGCACCCTGACCCAGAGAACCAGTACCAGCCCCACAGGCTTCTACGTGATGGCAATCTGCAGACGATTCTTGGCCGTCACATCCCCCGGGACGCCGCGTTGGTCAACGAAGACGAACAGATTATCCTGTTCGACGCCGGACCTGACAGGACGGATCTCGATCCGGGCCGGGCCGTGCGCCTGCTTGGATTCTACACGCCCCGCCGAAACTCCGTCGACCCGCAAACAGCGCCTAAAGGTCTGGCAATGCTGGTGCACGGTTGGGAAGGTGACAGCCATTCCGCCTACAATCTCATCCTGGGCAGCTCTCTGATTCGGGCAGGATTTGACGTCGTCCGTATGAACATGCGCGACCATGGACCGACGCACCACCTGAACAGGGGGATCTTCTTCGCAACCCTCATCGAGGAGTTCCACGCCGCGACCCAGCAGGTTGGCCTTCTCGCTGCTGGTAGGCCTTTCTTCATCATCGGCGCCTCTCTCGGCGGCAATTTCGTCGTCCGTATGGCCCTGCGCCATGCCCATTGTCCCATCCCCAATCTTCGCCGGGCTGTAGCGGTCAATCCCGTCCTCAATCCCCGGCTCACATGCATTTTGCTGGACAACCACCGGCTCCTGCGCCGCTACTTCCGCCGCCGCTGGCTGGATTCGCTCCTCAAGAAGCAAAAACTGTTTCCCGAACTATACGACTTTACACCCTTGGCTTCCGTCCCGACGATCTGGGAAATGAGCGACTGGGTGACCAAAAGCATGTCCCACTACAGTGGCGTGGAAGAATACTTGGACGCCTATTCAGTCCAGCCCAGTGAATTTCACGACCTCGCCGCCCCGCTGACAATTCTTACCGCGGCCAACGACCCACTCATACCCTCGGACGATTTCACCGAACTGCCTACCCATCCCCAGCTGCGTGTCCACGTCCTGCCCTACGGAGGCCACGTTGGCTACAACGATCTCTTCCCCCTCCGAAACTGCCTTCCCGATCTGATCGGAGCCCTCCTGGCCCAAGACACCTGAGCAAGCTTAGAACGCAACTCCCATGCCACTCACAATTCGCCACCTTGCACGAGGCGAGCGAGATTCTCTCTCTCCTCAATCCTCTTCACTCTCTCCTCGATTTTTGGGCGGTCGGGCCTATTCGGCCCTCCCTTGTGCGGGGG
>VXOE01000301.1:30335-53849 GCA_009840225.1 Caldilineaceae bacterium SB0662_bin_25
ACCCCCCTGTCCTTCGGCTGGCTCCGCCTTTTTTTTTATCTCCACCCTCGCCCTTTTTTTGGGGGGGGGTCGGTCTTCCCCCCCCCGCGGGGGGGGGGGCCCCCCCCCCCCCCCCACGCCCCCCCCTTCTGTCCGCGCCGTAGCGAGTGTGTGGCGAATTTGAAGTTGTCGTCTCGCGGCGGCCAGGCTTCACCCCACCCACCCCCCGCGTCCTGGCGGATTCCGAGTATGTGCTAGCGCAGGCAAGACAGGCGAGGATACCCCCATACTAACCCAACCTTCACTCCTATGACCATCGCGAGCCCGCTTCAGAAGTCCTGACTCTAAACCCCGTCGCTCTTGACCCGGTAGACCGCACACAGCACGCGCAGAGAACATGGCTTCGCAACTACCAATGCAGGTAAATCTTCTGCCGCCCGCAAGACGTCGGGTATACTGAAACGCCTAAGCCTCTGGCGTTCACGAGGTCAAACCGGATCACAGAACCTACCCCATGCCGCACATTCTGATTACAGGCGCAAACGGACAACTAGGACAGGCCCTGGCTTCCTGCCTTAGCTCCGCAGAGCAGCTTACCTGCTGGACGCGTCCCCGCTACGACATCACAGACCCGGCGATCGCCGACGCCGTTGCTGAAGCCGCCCCTGATGTCGTCATCAATGCTGCCGCCTGGACCGACGTCGACCGTGCCGAAGAGTCCCCGCAGTTCGCTTTCACTGCAAATGCACTCGGCCCCAAATACCTGGCCGAAGGTTGCGCCCGCTCCGGTGGAACGCTGGTACAGATAAGTACCAACGAGGTATTTGCCGGCGAGGCCGGCCGCTTCTACCACGAATACGAACAGACCTGCCCCGGCAGCGTATATGCCCGCAGCAAAGCCGCGGGAGAACGCGCCGCAGCCTCAACACTGGACCGCCTCTACATCGTTCGTGTAGCGTGGCTTTATGGCGCGGGAAGCAGCAACTTTGCCGCCAAGATCAGCGCCGCGGCAGACCGGCACGGCGCTCTTCGCGTTGTGAACGACGAGTTCGGTAACCCGACTTACGCCCCGGATGCCGCCGCCGCCGTCGCAAAGCTGATCGAAACACAACGTTTCGGCATCTACCATCTCATAAACAACGGCTGGGCCAGCCGCTACGACTGGGCAGTCGAACTGATGCGCCTTACTGGACGCGAAGCGCTTCCTATCCAACCCATTGGCGCCGATGAGTGGCCTCGCCCAACGACACCTCCCCCTCACGCCGTCCTGGTCAACAATGCCGGCGCGGCTCTCGGTATCACCCTGCGCGACTGGCGTGATGCCCTCCACGACTACGTGCAGACAGAGTCCGAAAGGTGACCTGAGGTACGACATGAACGAAAACGGTCAAAAACCAACTGCGCGCAAATCAACTGAGCTATCCGCACAAACACCGTTTTTCTCTGTACTCATACCCAACTACAACGGCATCCACCACCTTCCTGACCTGTTCGCCGGCCTGAACGCGCAACTATTCACTGATTTCGAAGTCATCTTCGCCGACGACGCCAGTAGCGACGACTCCGTGCAATGGGTACAGAAAAATGCCCACCAAGCGCGCATCCTGGCCAGCCCCCAAAACTCAGGATTCGTCGCCTCCGTCAACTTGGGTGCTCGCGCCGCCCGCGGCCGCTTCATTGTCCTTCTCAATAACGATACCCAACCGTCGCCGGAGTTCCTGGCCGAACTGGCCAAAACAATTTGCTCCCACCCACAGGCCGGAATCGTAGCCGCCAAGCTCCTCCTTTTCGAGGAACGCGACCGCATCCACACGGCCGGGGACATGATGGGAAGGGACGGGATTCCACGCAATCGAGGCGTTTGGGCTACTGACAGCGGCCAATTCGACAGTTCGGAGCAGGTATTCGGCGGCTGCGGCGGCGCGATGGCCGTGCGGCGCGAGCTTTGGGAAGCCCTCAACGGCTTCGACGAGGATTACTGGATGTATATCGAGGATGTGGACTTCTCGTTCCGCGCCCAACTCCTTGGCTGGCAAGCCGTTCTTGCACCGGCAGCGCATGTATACCACAAACTGGGCGGCAGCGGCGGTGACGAGTTGAGCAGCTTCTACGTCGGCCGCAACACGATCTGGACCCTTGCCAAAAACATGCCGAATTCTCTACTGGTGGATCACGCACCGCAAATTGTCGGCGCACAGCTTTCGATCGCGCTTGACGCGCTGCGCAATTTTCGCGGCAGCGCTGCCCGCGCCCGCCTCCGGGGCCAAGTAGCTGGCCTCCTCGGCCTGCCCCGCCTACTCCAAAAGCGCACAATGGTCCAATCCCGGAAGCTGCGGCACGACGTCGAGATCGATCAGCTCCTGGTCTGACCGTGAACCTTACCGTCCAACGGCTCCTTCTTCCAGGCTTCTTGAAGCACTACGAAGGCCGGTCCACCTCACGCACCGCAGGCGCAAACAACCCCTCCAGCAAACTGTCATCCACGCGCTCGCCAATGATGAAGCGCCGCGACCCGGCTACCCCAGTACCCGTGATGAAATACCGGCCCGGCTGCGAACCCAGATAATGGTCCAGCAGCCGGTTCGTGATGTCGCGCCAGCGCTGCGCGGTCGACATCTCCTGTCTCTGTAGAGTCACCCAGTCTGAGGGAATCTCGATGGCGATACGGGCTGTGGTAGCGCCGAACAGCGGCGCCCCGTCCGCTCGGTTGACAATCGTCAAGCCTGGATCTGTTTCAACCTCCGAAGGTCCTGGCTGTCCCCCGCCTCGCAGCGCCAGCTGCACTCTCCTTGACCGAACCGCCCATATAATGCTCAATCTGGAGGCAATCACCCGGTTCAATTCGTTGCGAAAGGAATATAGGCTCGGCTGAAATTCGCAGGCGACTGCGCCCAATCTGTTGAAATTGAGCAGGGCATTGGCAAAGAGAAGCGGGTCCGTCGTCCAGTTGATCAAGTCGATGCCCTGCTCAACGGCTTGGCGGGCTTGCAGCCTTTTCAGCAACTGGGCGATTCGGCGTCTCCGCTTGCCCGGAGCCACCGCAAGCAGTTGAGATTCCAACTGCAGGTCCTGACGGTACATGTACATCCCCGCACCGGCCGGACCTGTCGGAAACCGGAAAAACCCCAACAAAAATCCGGCCAGAACGCCGTCAACACGGGCCACCAGCGAGCAACCGATTCCCCCTTCGTCGCTGTGCAAATCGCTTGGGTAAAGCCCGTCCGGAGGGCTGTTCCAGATCGACTGCTGCATCGTACGAACTTCCGCTGCCTCATCCGCATCGGGTCGCCCGCAGATTACTCCGTCGAGATCGATATGCGTGGGTGTGAAAGTGTGATCCGCGTCAGGCAGGTAAAAGTGCGTCTTCTGTTCTGGAGCCAGAACCTCGCCGACCGCGCTGGTAACTGCGTCGGCGCCAAGTGCAGGTGACCCGTCAACATGCTCGTACCGCAGCGTATATGTGGCGCCATCCTCGCCAGTGCCCCGCGGGAGCAGAAACGCGTAGCCGCAAGGCGAACCGGCAACACCGCCTTCATCTTGAAACAGAGCAACGCAGGCTCCACCGATTTTCGGCAGGACAGCCTCCAGAAAGTGATGAGGGAGCAGCGAAGACCTGCCCCCCAACTGCCTCCTTATCTCGCGCAGCTGGCTGGGCCAGCCGTCCGATATCGGGTCAATCCGCTTCGCACCGATGCGGCGACTCATCCGCTTGCCTCGCCATACCGCTGTTGATACTCCTCAACTGTCATGCCGTAGTACAGTTCGTCCAGGAAGCGCCCGCCTGAGTAGATCGCCCGTCGTACAGCCCCCTCGCGTACAAATCCCAGCCTCTCGTGCAACGCCCGCGAGCTCCTGTTCTCGCTGTGCATCTGAACGGTTACCTTCTGGTAGCGCAACTCCTCAAAATAGTAGCGAATAATCAGCAGCACGGCTGCCGCCGCATACCCTTTGCGCCGGTGGCAGATTTCAACGCCGAGTCCGTACTTGAAGACGCCGTTTCGAGGACTGCAGTTGTGCGTGTGAATGAATCCGACCGCCGTGCCTTCGCGATTTTCAATAACCCAGTTGAAAGAGTCGTTTTCCATCTTCCTCTTCGCCTCGTTCGCCGCCCATTCCCGTACCTGCGAAACAGAAACAGGCGGCCAGACGAACTCAAGATTTCGCGCCATCTCGCTGTCCTGGTTCCAGCGCCAGAAAGTGTCGCCGTCCTCCGGCTCCACCCCGCGCAATCGGATCAGCTCTGTCTCCCAGTAGTTCATCGGATCACTCCGTGGGACCTCAATCTAAATCAGGAGTCTGCGTATGATTCCGCCTGAAAGATTCGAATCTTGAGAGAAGGGGAATTGATTCAGAAGACCCCACCGACTCGTACGCAACATGCAAGAGATACGAGTGCATGGCTGCACCTGCCGGTGGCAGCGCCTTGGCCAGTATCCAGTTATTCGCAAGAGTTTGCGGCGCCATCAAGAGGTTCAGGCTCTGGCACGATGGGCAGGCCTGCACGACCAACTACGTGGCATATCCTCTATTGCCCAGTCATGCGACCGGAGGCTGGGATTTCGTCGCCTCTTGAGGCGGCTCTGTGTCATCAACTCGCGACTGGCGCCGTGCCGGTGTCATCCCGTCCATCGAACTCTTCAATTCCGACCTGATCACCTGTACGGATCGTACGATCCCGGCCAGTCTGCTGCTCGTTGAAATCAGGGGCGAAATGATACTCGTGCTCACAAACTCAGCCGAACCTTTGACAGTACCGACTGTCTCCTGGCCGTCTCGGATAACCGGTTTCACTTCGGCCTGTATCATCTTGACCAAGCGCCAGACCTGCCAGATCAGAACCACCAGCAGACCGTTCATTATGAGAATCTCTAATGCAACGAGAATGATGGCGATATCCCGAACTGTGGCGCTGACCACGAAACTCTCCTTTTGCAATCGGCCCAGTTTTCTGCGTCCGCTTCAACCAGCGGCTGCACCGGCCTCCCTGCCCAGAAGACTGCACTAATGTGTGACAACCCGGACCAGGAATAAGGCAATGACTGACGCCAGCGTCGCCTCCAGCAGGCTGAGCTGCCCAACCTGCCATGTATCCCACTGCAACGTCTGGCTCACCCAGTGTCCCAGCATGAATCCCACAGCAGCCGCAATCAGATACTGCGGCAATTCCCGCAGCGATCGGCCCGTCCACAGGTGGAATAAGCTGGCATAACCCGTAACAAGCAACGTAGCCAGCAGGATCGGTGGACTGAGAATTAGCGACGCGAATGGCGTACCTGAAACCAGTCGTGAACCTCCTCGGTTTCAGTTTAGGGAAACTCGATGGGTCGGCGACATCTCAGCTGCTGCCGGATCTTCGCCGGGATCCCTTCTTTCAATCAGCCCTCCCCCAAGGCAGAGGGGGCCGTCGTAGAACACGGCTCCTTGACCAGGGCTGATGCCGCGTGCCGGCTCTTCGAACGCAACCTGAACACTGCCATCCTCCCGTGGATAGACTCTACAGTCCAATGGCTTACCCGAATAGCGGGTCTGGCACTGGACGCGGCTGCCTCTGGGAACCGGCCTTCCTGAAGTCCAGTTCACATTCGCAGCCGTCAGTTCAGACCTGCCTAGCGATTCGGATGGCCCTACGATAAGCTGGTTGCGACTAGGCTCCAACGCAACGACGTACATAGGGGCCGCCGTCCCACTCAGGCCCAAGCCCCGCCGCTGCCCCACCGTATAGTTCGGCAACCCCTCATGCTCGCCCAGCACGTTTCCCTCAACATCCACGATTTCGCCCACCGTCATCGCGTCTGCGGCCCAATCCGAAAGAAAGCGCCGGTAGTCGTCATCCTTCACAAAGCATAGGTCCATCGAATCATGCTTGCTGTGAATGGGCAGCCCCCGCGCAGCTGCCATCTGCCGCACCTCTTCCTTTGCGAATTCGCCGACAGGGAATAGCAGGTCGCGCAACTCGGCCTGCCCCAGCACGCTGAGGACGTAGGACTGGTCCTTATGCATGTCAACGCCGCGCAATAGATGAACGCTTCCGTCCGCTTGTCGCCGCAAGCGCGCGTAGTGGCCGGTGGCCAGGAAATCGGCGCCCAGCCGCCGGGCATAGTTTAGCAAATAGTCGAAGCGGATGTGCCGGTTGCATGCAAGACAAGGGTTGGGCGTCAGCCCGCTGCTGTATCCCTCGATAAAGAGATCCACTACATTCTCTTTGAAGGGCCGCTCGACATTGATCAGATAGAACGGCATCCCCAACTGATTGGATACGCGGCGCGCGTCCTCCACGCTCTCCTCGTCACAGCACTTGTTTCCAGATCCTTCACCCGCTGCCGACTCCGACCACAACCGCATCATCACGCCGATACACCGGTAGCCCTGCTCAGTAAGCAATGCTGCCGCGACCGAACTGTCGACGCCGCCGCTCATGGCGACGACGACGGTCGTCTCATATGGAGGCCGTTCAAGCTTGCTTCTGGAGGTCTTCTCGTTCATGCTGCGCATTTTAACACAGTCGCTGATTTTCCGTCATGGCTGTGGCAATACGCGCGTATCCGGTTGCTCTTCAGTATGTCAACGAATCTGTTGCCTACAAGACAGGCGACTTGATCGCAATGGTATAATGGGTCGAGGTCGCCGTATTGGAACGCGTCCTGTGTTCAAACAGCCGCCGGCCGGGCCCGAAGCCGGAATCCCGCACCCAAGGAGGTGCGCCAATGGCGATACCGATCGACACGCAAAAACTCGTTGACTTGCCAACGCTGGAAAAGGCACTGGCAGTGGCCTCCGCCCGCCACAACCACCTTTGCCCCCGTCAGGTTCTGGGAGCCCGCTGCGCAATCGCCGCGTCGGCCGCATTGGAACTCGAAGTGCCCCGGTCCGACAAACGCCTGCTTGTGATCGTAGAGACCGACGGTTGCTTCGTTGACGGAGTAGAGGCGGTCACAGGCGTTTCCGTAGGCGGCCGCACCCTGCGTGTCGAAGACTACGGCAAAATCGCCGCAACCTTCGTCGACGTCAAGGCCGACCGCGCCCTCCGGGTCGCCCCGCAAACTGACGTCCGCACCCGTGCCCGCGACTACGCCCCCGAGCAAACGCGACGCTACTTCGCCATGCTCCACGGCTACCAGCGCATGCCCGACGACGAGCTTCTCTCCTTCCAATGGGTGACCCTGTCAACCCCAGTCGCCGCCATCATCAGCCGCGCCAGCGCGCGGGCAAACTGTAACAACTGCGGCGAAGAGATCATAAACGAACGTGAGGTCGAGGGGGTCCGTGAGGTGCTATGCCGTTCATGCGCGGGCGAAGGGTACTATTGGGAGACGAAAGGGTAAGAGGCAGTTCAACAAGAAG
Organism: Caldilineaceae bacterium SB0662_bin_25; assembly: GCA_009840225.1. GTDB lineage: Bacteria > Chloroflexota > Anaerolineae > Caldilineales > Caldilineaceae > Bin5. The sequence continues at coordinate 37,656 of VXOE01000301.1, forward strand.
GGCTGCCAAAGCTGTGTGCCCAAGAGTCAGTCGAATTGGGCGAGTGCCTGGAGACTCTAGTCTGGCCACCTATTCGGTCAACTTTGACTCTTGACGTCCAGCGTCAATGGTAGTATACTTTGCGTAACCGATGATTCGTGGATATAGAGACAAGAGAACAAGGCGGTTTGCGGAAGGAGAATTCGTCGCGGCCTTTCAAGGCTTCGAAAAGCAAGCAGCGAAAAGGCTCTCAATACTTAACGCGGCGCCTTCCCTGGACGCCCTGCGTGCATTGCCAAGCAATCGCCTTGAATCACTTAGTGGCTCGCGTGAGGGATACTTTTCCATTCGAATCAATCGGCAATGGCGCATTTGCTTCCTTTGGGTTGAAGGGTATGGTCCCACCGACGTCGAGATTGTGGACTATCACTAAACGGAAGAAGGAGATCTGGAGTGTTTAAGCGAGCGGTGCATCCAGGAGATATTCTGAAGGACGAGTTGGAGGAAATGGGATTGTCCCTTACGGCGTTCGCTCGTCAGATTGACGTACCACCCAATCGAATCAGCCAGATCATTTCGGGCAAACGTTCCGTGACCAGCGATACAGCCTTGAGATTTGGGCATTGGTTCGGAACAGGGCCTCTTTTCTGGCTCAATCTACAGACGCAATTCGATCTTGTCGAAGCCGAACACAAGGTTGGGGCCGAAATACGTGCCTTGCCTACCGCCCCTCGCGGTTAGATTTGGGGACCAAACCTCTTCCCCACTTCCTCGAGCCACTAAACACCTCGCCAGCCCTGGTCCAACTCAGAGCCAATTATAGTCGCCAACAAGGATAAGCTAAGCGGCGGTGTGAGACCGCTTATTTTCTGAACCCCGCAAAATGAAGTGGCTCGAAGGCATGAAACGGTAGATTGGAATTGATGCGCACGGCAGAAGCGGCGTGCTGGAATGCTGGTCAACTTACACTGATTTGAGAAAGACGGTGAATCTTCAGCCAGGGCAGTGTTCCTTCTCACTAAGTGTCTTCGACGATAGAAATAACAGAACTTGAGTTTACCGACTAGAGTAAATCTAAGCGTTCCCCCTAGGGACTCTTGCCGGAAGGAGATTTCGAGTGTCAAACACCAAGACTCGATTCACATATTCCGACTACCTCGAAACCTCGGACGACGAGCGCTACGAACTGCTGAACGGAGAATTGGTACTGTCCCCTTCCCCCAAGGAGATTCATCAGTACATTTCGAGTGTCCTGCACATATTGATAGGAACCTTTGCTAGAGAGCACAACCTGGGGAGGGTCTATTTCTCTCCTTTCGACGTAGTCCTGTCGGACACTAACGTTGTGCAGCCCGACCTGCTTTTTGTCTCGAATGAACGTACCCAAATCATAACCCCAGACAACATCCGTGGAGCACCTGATCTGGTCGTCGAGATTCTCTCCCCTTCCACCGCCGAACTCGAACGGACTACAAAGCTCGAACTATACGCCCGACACGGCGTAAGAGAATACTGGATAGTGGATCCCAGCGCCAAAACGATCATGGTCTTAGTGCTAGGACTAGACCGGTTCGAGGTCGGAGGCATCTATGGCATAGGCCATATCCTCCGGTCACCAACTTTGGAGGGATTCAGACTCCCGATGGAAGAATTGTTTGAGGCCTCCTTGGAGACCTGATCATATCTCCGCCACTGCTGTCTAAGTGTCTTACCCAGTCTCAAGATTATGAGTCTTGATGGAATCTTGATCCATCCCATCCAGACCGACGAACTCTGAAACCTTGCCGAACTAATGGTTGTTCCCTTTCTCTCCCGCGCGTTTGACACGAATCATTTCAGCCTGGTACATTTGTGCTGTGATCGGATTGGGTCAGGAATAGCCTAGCTGTCTCGTTTTCCCAGCTTCTAAGGAGGCCAAACGTGATAGACGTGAAGGTAAAGCACACTTACGCCGACTACTTGAAGACGTCGGACGAGGAGCGATTCGAGCTATTGGACGGAGAGTTGGTTATGGCCCCCGCACCACTCCTGTATCATCAGTTCATCTTGCGGAAACTGCTCAATGCAATTTCTGGATACGTAGATGAACACGATCTGGGAGAACTATTCTGTTCTCCTACTGACGTTGTCCTCTCAGAAACAGACGTAGTTCAACCAGACATCCTTTTCGTTTCGAGACAGCGAAACAAGATACTCAAGCCCGAATGCGTTCAAGGAGCTCCCGACCTGGTCGTCGAGATTCTATCCCCTTCCACCGCCGAACTCGACCGGACCACAAAGCTCGAACTCTACGCCTATCACGGCGTGAAAGAGTACTGGATCGTGGATCCTGAAGCCAAGACGGTCATGGTCTTACTGCGAGGACAGAATCGGTTCGAAGTTGCAGGAACCTATGGCAAAGGCCATACCCTCCAGTCACCAACCTTGGAAGGATTCACAGTCCAAGTGGAGGACCTGTTCGAGGTATATTGGGAGGCCTGAGCGATTCCCCGCCTGACCTGACAAACTGTCTCTCCTTGTCGCCAAAGAAAAGGCGCCGGAGGCTTTCCATCCCCCGGCGCCCATCTCAACACTATTCAATTCCCAAACCAGCCAACCCTACATCATCCCGCCCATTCCGGGATCGCCGGCCGGCATCGGCTTCTCTTCCTCAGGAATGTCCGTAACCAGCGCCGCCGTCGTCAGGATCATCGCCGCAATCGAACTCGCATTCTCGACCGCACTGCGCGTAACCTTGACCGGGTCGGAAAGGCCGGCGTCCATCATATCGACGTAGTCATTCTGAATCACGTCATATCCAGTGTTGGCCTTGCCGCCCTCGTGCAGGCCGCGCACCTTCTCGATTACCACCGCGCCGTCAAGTCCGGCGTTGGTAGCGATCATGCGCATCGGCTCTTCCAGGGCCCGCTTCAGGATCCGGGCGCCGGTTGAGGCATCGGCATCATCCATGTCTACGTTATCCACCGCAGAGACGGCATTGATCAGGGCAACTCCGCCGCCGGGCACAACACCTTCCTCGACCGCGGCGCGGGTAGCGCTCAGCGCGTCTTCGACGCGGGTCTTCCGGTACTTGAGCTCGGTCTCGGTCGCAGCGCCAACGCGCAGAATGGCAACTCCGCCGGCCAGCTTGGCCAGACGCTCCTGCAGCTTCTCGCGGTCATAGTCGCTCGTGCTGGCATCGATCTCGGCGCGGATCTCTTCGATCCTACCCTGGATCTCCTCCGTGGCCCCGTGGCCCCCTACGATTGTGGTGGCGTCCTTGGTGCTGATGACCTTGTCCGCCTGGCCGAGGTCCTCCAACTGCGCGCTCTCGAGCGTGCGGCCGACCTCTTCCGAGAGGATCTGCCCGCCGGTGAGAATTGCAATGTCGCGCAGCATCGCCTTGCGGCGGTCGCCGAAGCCGGGCGCCTTGATGGCCATGGCGTTGAACATGCCGCGCAGCTTGTTCAGCACGAGCGTCGCCAGCGCCTCGCCGTCCACGTCCTCAGCGATCACGATAAGTTCACGCTTGCCGACCTGGACCAGTTTCTCCAGCAACGGCACGATGTCCTGCGCACTGCTGATCTTCTTGTCGGTGATCAGAAGATAGGGCGCATCGAGTTCCGCCTCCATCCTCTCGTTGTTCGTCACAAAATAGGGGCTGAGATAGCCGCGGTCGAGCTGCATGCCCTCGACATACTCGGTCTCGAACTGAAGACCCTTGCTCTCTTCAACCGTGATGACGCCGTCCTTGCCCACCTTGTCCATCACTTCGGCAATCAGGTCTCCGATCTGGTTGTCAGCCGCCGAATTGCTTGCCACCTGGGCAATCTCTTCTTGGCCGGCAACCGGTGTCGCCATATCCTTCAGCGCAGCGACAATCGCATCACAACTGGCCTCGATGCCGCGCTTGAGAAGCATCGGGTTGGCGCCGGCCGTGACGTTCTTGAGGCCCTCGTTCACGATCGACTGGGCCAGCACCGTGGCGGTTGTGGTGCCGTCTCCGGCAATGTCGTTCGTCTTGGTCGCCGCTTCCTTGAGAAGCTGTGCACCCATATTCTGGAAGGGATCCTCAAGTTCAATCTCTTTGGCGACGGTGACGCCGTCGTGCGTGACGGTCGGGCTGCCCCACTTCTTGTCCAGCGCCACGTTGCGGCCCTTGGGGCCGAGGGTGGTCTTTACCGCATCCGCCAGGGCGTCGATTCCCTGCTTCAGGCTGCGGCGGGCTTCTTCTTCAAACTCAAGTTGCTTTGCCATTGCGGTCTTTCTCCTCCAGTTTGACCCGCACACCAGGGGCGGGTTAATTGACCTCTTTCAGTGTAGGTCCGATTAACTTTCAACCAGCGCCAAGACGTCCGATTCCTTGAGAATCAGAACCTCAGTAGCATCCAGCTTGATGTTCGTGCCGGAATACTTAGCGTAAAGAACGATATCACCGACGGCTACGTCCATGGCTATGCGCTTGCCGTCTTCGTCCCGTGCACCGGGACCCGCTGCGACCACCTCGCCCTGCTGCGGCTTCTCTTTGGCAGTTTCCGGCAGATAGATACCCGTGGAGGTCTGCTCCTCCCCCTCCAGGGGCTGGACAACCAGCCGGTCACCGAGCGGCTTGAGATTCATTCGACCTTCCTCCTTGCCTTTCGACACTTTCTGATGAAAAACCTGTTCCTGTAGAACTCCCGCCTTTGATTGCGGGATAAGAATCCGTTCGCGCACTTCATACCGGCCGTATAGCCCGTCAAAACTATCCCGGCACAGTCCCGTACAGCCTTCCAGATTCCATTTAGCACTCAATTGCCTTGAGTGCTAAACCAACAGAAAGTGTAGCATAGTTCCTGTCGACTGACAAGAATCTGAACTACCTTAAACGTAAGCGTTTTGTTAGCGTTGGGAACTTCCCGGCGAGGCTACCGCGGCGACGTAGGACAGCATCTCGTCCTCTTCCGCCACGTACTCATCCAACTGAAAAGCGGCATAAAGTTCGCGGCTTCGGCGGAAATACTCAGCCGCCTGATCGTGGTTCTGCTGTTCCAACGCCACGTGGCCCAGGTTGTGCAGCGTGGCAGCATTGTCCATCCAGGCCCCCCGTCGGTCCGACAGTGCCAGATCCTTCTCATACCAATCGAGGGCCGCCGCGAAATCCTGCCGCGCATAGCAGACCGATCCGAGATTGTTGTAACAGGTACTTATACCAGTGTCGTCCCGGTTTCGCTGGAAGACCGCAAGGGCCGACTCGTAAGCGCGCTGCGCCTCGGCGTACATCGCCATCCCTTCCATTGCCAGACCCAGGTTATTGTGAGCACTGGCCACCAGCCCTTCGTCACCCAGCCGCAATGCCACCCGCAGCGCCTTCCGGTGCTGTTCGATCGCCCGTTCGAAATTATTCAGGCTGAGATAAGCGCTGCCCAGGTTCATGTAGGCAGGCGCTAGCGAACGGGGGTCGCCTAGCTGCGCTGCCGCCTCGAACGCCAGCCAGAAGTGATCGAGCGCATGACGCGGCTCTTCCAGCACGCGATAGGAAGTGCCGAGGTCAGTATGCCCGTAGGCCATCGCCATCAGCATATCCCGCTCGTCAAATATACGCAGCGCTCTTTGCAGCCACTCAATCGCCTCTTCGACCTCCCCGTTGAAAAACCGCTGTCGGCCTATGTTGGCCAGCATCCAACCGAAATCACCCGCGTCGCCCAGCGCGATAGAAGCCACAGCCCCGCCGCACAACCAGCGCCAGATGCCCGGCGGGTGACGCCAGAATGCATAGTGGGCCAGCGCCAGCGCATAGTCCCGCATCAGCTTGAGATCGTCCTGCACCACAAGGAAATTGATCGGCATGTCGCGCAGCCCCTCGACCTCGAGCTTCTCAAATACCATCGTCTCTACGGATTGACCGAAGATGCGCTCCACCCGATCGGTAGCCCAGTCCGCGCCCCAGTGAACGTTTCCCCAAAAAGGGTCGATCTCCCGCCAACGCTGGATCGGCAACTCCTGGTATCGCTGTGCGAACTGCAGATAATATCGCGCGTGCTGACGGTGCCAGTCCTCCCCCAGCATGACCGCGCCTTCCACAAGATAACGCCGCACCACCGGCTGCACCACGATCCTGCGATCAAATAGATCCACCTCCACCAGGGCTCGCGAAACAAGACCTTCGAAGGTCTGGCGCTTCTCGGCCTCGGTACCCATCCCCTCCGTGAACAGCTCAGTCAGTGCCTGGTAGGTTGCACCACCTGCTGCGCTGACCAATCGATCCAGGATCAGCCCGGCCTCCGGCCAGAATGCGGCAAAGTTCTCGACGGCAAACCCTGCCATACTGGACATGTCCGTCACGCCGTCCTCGGCCGGTAACTCCGCCAGCAGCTCGTCCAGTTCGCTCCACAGTCCGAAGTCCATCAACAGCCCCATGACCAGACGCATGCTCAGGGGTCTTCCGCCTGTGCGGCGATGCAAGCCCTCGACGTTGCGTAACGCCGTATCGCGGACCGATTCAGGCGCCCGCGCGTGGATAAAGCCTACCGCCTCCGAAAGCGGCAATCCGCCCAGTTGCAGGTGTCGGTCACCCACCAGTTCAACAAACTCCGGGTGTATATCGCGATCGATCAACAGTATGTGGGACTGATTCTCCGTGTCATGCAGATGGCTGATGATTTCAGCCAAAATCTGGATTTCACGGTCAGTCGCGTCTGAGAGCTCGTCCAGAATCAGCAAGCGGCGGCGGCGGTAAAGCTGTTCAAGAATGCCGATTCCCCAGCGCTCCTCGCTAACCCGCGTCAAAGTAGTGCCAAGCACCGTGTCCAGCGTACGCACAATGTCGTACATGCGAAACCGGTCCCGGCCCGCCGCCCCCACCCAGATGATCCCATCGGGAAAGTGGTGAATCGTCTTCCACGCCGCCGCCGTGGCCAGCGTGCTCTTGCCGTTCCCTTGCCCACCGCTTATCGCCAGCGCAGGTTGCTCGCGCCTTTCTAGCAACCACCTGCACAATGTATCCAGTTCCGCGTCGCGCCCGCTGAATCCCCGCAGCCTGTATACACCCAAATTGTGCCGAATCTCCGAAAAATCGTCCATCATCTCTTAGTGTCTGTAAACGTATATCAGACAATTGCCGCCAACTGATTCAATAGTGCCCTTCAGTTCTGATTCGACAGCGAAAGAATAAGGCAGGGGTATTCGCTGGCGATAATCGTCTCGTAGTTCAACGCCTCAGACAGAGCCTTGCTGCCCTCCACAGCGCCAAAGCCCTGTTCGCCAATGCCGGGGGAAAGCAGGATCAGGTCTGGACGCACCCGACGTGCAATTTCATTGACGTTTACTGGCGAAATGTTAGCCACGAGATCGACCCGCTCGATCAGGCCGCTGAGTACAGCCTCCGGTTGGTCCGAAGGGTCGCTGACGAAGATCTCGATTGCCGAATTCTTCTGCAGTTGCCGCAGCGCGACCGAACCGATATTGCCGGCGCCAATTAGCCAGACGCGCATTCTCTACCCCCTGTCGTTTTACGCTGAAACTTACATTCCTGTGTTCTCAATTCACATCTGAGTCGGGACCAAATCGGAATCCATCAGATCATGCCCAGTTGGCTGAGCACCAGGAAGAATACATATACGACACCCGAGCATGCCAGACCGACGATCACGCCCGCGCGCAGCATCTCCTGTCGGCTAACGACACCGGTGACCGCGATCAGAATCATCCGCGCCGAGCCGCTGGGCAGCGCAAATGCCAGCGCCACTGAAAATATCGTCGGAATGACCAGCCGGACCGGATCAATGCCGGAAGCCTGCCCCAGAGTGATCAGTACAGGTGCCAGGATCGCGCCGAGGGGAACGTTGTTCATGAACTGCGTGATACAGAAGGCCAGCAGGATCAAAGCAGCCAGCACACCAAAAAAGGGCAAACCCTCAAACGTCGGCGCAACAAGGTTGGCGAACCAGGCACTGGCTCCGGTCTTCTCCAGAGCATCACCCAAAGTCAGGCCCGCGCCAATCACGAAGAATACACCCCAGTTCACGCCTTTCAGATCGCTCCAGTCAACGATCTTCTCGACCGAAAGTACGGCCACCGCGCCGATTGCAATCACTGCGCTGCTCAACAGTGTGGCCGGCAGGTTGAGCATATGCTCGATGGACCCCCCTGCAATCCACAGGCTGATCGACACCAGCAGCACTGCGATTATCTCCCGTTCCGGCCCGGAAAGTCCGCCCAACCGCTCGATCTCCCGCCTGGCCGGTTCGATGTCGATCGTCAGTCTCGGCAGCGCAAACAAACGCGGCAGAAGCAACCACGCCAGCGGTATCAACACCAGCACCACCGGCAAACCGTATTTCATCCAGTCGACGAACCCGAAACCGTACAGCTGCCCCAGCAGACCACTGGCGATCGCGTTTTCTCCGCTCCCCATGATCGTGGCGATCGCACCGATGCTCGAACTGTAGCCGATGGCGAGTATCAGGACCGCCAATGCCTTGCGCCCATCCTCTGGTCGCGGCACCTGTTGGGCAATTGTTATTGCAACGGGTATCAGTACCGCGGCGGTGGCCGTATTCAGCACAAACATGCTGAGCCCGCCGGTGATCGCCATCAGCGCCAACAGCAAAGGGCTGAACTGTCCCCCGCTTCTCACAATTGCATGCAGCGCTAGGCGCCGCGTGAGACCATGTTTTCGCAATGCCTCTGCCAGAAAAAGGCTTCCGAGGATTAGGAATACGACCGGTGTACCGAATGGTTCGAACGCGCCCCCGGCGTCATCCACCCCGAGTGCGATCTGAACAATTGGCACCAGCAACGCAACAATTGGCAAGGGCGCCGGTTCCAGTGCCAGGATCAGGCCTGAGAAGGCGAAGAGCGCCAGCGCTTTGTGACCGTTTATGCTCAGGCCCTCCGGCGTTGGCAGCAACAACACGATGGCGGTCACCCCCACCACAAAGAGCAGGCGGCGCAGGTCGAAAACCTTCCGCATACCTGCTTGAATCGGCTGCTGTAGGACTCGAAGGGGCGTACCGTGACGCTGCAGACGTCGTTTGGAAGTTACAGTACGGGTGGCAACCCGCTCTCGGATCAGAGCGCTGCGTTCGGCTTGGGCGGGTGGCCGCATCGGCGCAGGCGGCTCTGCCGGTTCTGCCGGCTCTTCAGGACCGCGCCGCCCGTTTCCGCGCGCAGGCGCCCCAATTGTTGGGCGGGGCAAGGAGGACTTCAGACGGGCTCGGTTGAAAGACATTTCTGATGACAGTTCGAAACAATGATTCCGCTACAGTTTTTCGTTCTTTTGCTGCGAGCCCCGACGTCCACTCACCGGGGCAGGAGTTCAGGTCTGCTAACTTGAACTACACCGGCGCAAACCATGCAGGGCAGAAGAAAGCCCTGGCGCGAACTCCAACGTCTTCTGCAGCCAGGGCACGGCCCGGTCACACTCTTGTGGCTTTTTGTAGACGTGGGACAGCCCTAGAGTCAATGTGAACTGGGCGTTGATCTCATCTTCGTCAAGAAGCTCCATAGCCCTTTCAAGCGTCTCAGAAGCGCTCTCGTAGTTAAGGCGGCGATAGTAGGCCATTCCCAGATGGGCCAGCACAAGTCCGTTTTCCGGCTCCAACTCGGCCGCCCTGCGCAATATGCGCAGCGCCTGCAAATGGTCGCCGCTCTGCCACAATGCCCAGCCGAGAGCGTCAAGTGCAAACGCGGTCTCTCCCGCATTCACCGCCTTTTCATAGCTCCCGATTGCGAGTTCCCACTCTTCCTGATGCTCATATTGCCTTCCCAGCTCGATGAACAAATCAGGCCGCTTCGGCGCAAGTTCAACAGCTCGTCCGTACTCGACTATTGAACGCTCGAAGTCCCGCTGGATCTCGTATAAATATCCGAGATTGCGGCGCGCCATTACATTCGAGGGATCGATTGCCAGGGCCTCTTCCAGGTAATCTAACGCGACGCCGTAGTTCCCCACGTCACTGTAGATTTCTCCCAGAACCGCCAGGACATCCGGATTGTCCGGCTCCAGTTCGAGCGCCTGAAAAGCATAGTCGCTGGCCGAATCGTAATTCCCCCGCCAGTCCAACACGCGCGCGTGCATCGCCAGCGCCGCCACATTCTTCTCCTCGAGACGAACCGCCTTCTGTGTGAGCTCATAGGCCTGTTCCACCTTACGCGCCATCAAGTGCAGTTCTGCCAGAGCAACCAGAGGGTAGGCATTCTCCGGCTCCAGTTCGGCCATTCGCTCGAGCGCGGCCTCGGCCTCACTGAAGTTGCCCGCGGCGATGTGCGCTTCCGCCTTCGTCTGCCAGTAGAGCGCGCTCGGAGTCGGGGTCGTAGCGGGTGGTGGCGGCTGCCTCACAAGCCAGTCTGGGCGCTGTATGTACAGATAGACGGCCAAGAGCAGAACCAAACCGCTCCAGAGGAAGCACCCTCTGCGGCGTCGGCGGCGCGGCCTGTACGTCCAGTCAAGATCCATACCGGGTTAAGTATAGCGCAATTACGCAGCTTCTTATCTATCCCGATTCAGACCGCGTTGACCTGCTGCCATCCTGTTCGAGAATGCTTTAGTGCTCTTGGAAGGAATATGTCAGACCTGGTTGAAGTTTACAGGCGCATGCCAGAGATCCCGCGCGAATACAGCTCCAGCACTACGGAAGCCTCCGGCTGGGAGCTGTCTACCAATGCAGAGATGTTCTGGCCGGGTCGTAGGCTCGACCGCTTCTCCCGTCGGTGATTGCGGCGGATCGCGTTGCGGCCTGCATACGCGCGCTGCTGAAACCAGTACACGTAGTCAACGCTGAACTCCAGCGGAGTGAAGTTCAAACTCCTGATCTGGCCGGAAACCACTGTGGTGGATAACAGAATCCGGCGGAAGTGTTGGACCCGCCAATAAAAGGTCGGCGCCGCCAAAAGGAGGACTGTTACCGCCCCTGCCACCAACAGCGGAATCTCCGCGCCTTCAAACACCAGTATGTCCATGTTCCCGCGGCCAAACGCGAAACTGAGGAAGCCAACTGGCAGATAGCCGAGAGTCAGGACTAGCGATGCAGGAATGACAGCACCCAAGACAAATATCAAACTGACTATGGCCGGCAAGTCCAGGCTGAGCAGACCCACAAGCGTCAGGTCATGACTCCTTGAACTGATCTGATGAGGATGGTTTCGAGGAGAGCTGCGCATTCCGGAAGGGAGCAGCCGCCGTCCACGACGGCGGCAACTGAAACGATTAAAGAGGAGCAGGCATGCTCTGCCGGTGCCTGTCTATGATCTTTGGCAGCCTCTGCAGGAGTAGCTCGATCTGCTCCACGTCGTTGCTGTATCCAAGGCTTAGCCTCAGGCCCCCGGCTAGCTCCTCTACGGGAATACCGATTGCTTCCAATACGTGGCTCGGCCGCTGACGCGCGCTTGTACACGCGCTTCCACTGCTTGCGGCAATTCCCGCCAGATCTAGGGCGATCAGTATGCCTTCGGCTTCTACGTCACGGATTGTGAAACTTGCATGATTGGCCAGCCGTTTCGTGAAGCTGCCCGTCAAACGCGCACCAGGAACCGACTCCAGCGTGTGCCCTATGATTCGGTCCCGCAACTGGCCCAACCGGGCCATCTCGGTTTCCCGCTCAGCCTCGCACAGTGCCAGCGCCGTCGCCATCCCTACGATACCGGGTACATTGTGCGTGCCTGCCCTACGCCCGTTCTCGTGACTGCCGCCGATCAGAAATGGATGAAACGGTGTGCCCCGCCGCAGATACAGGAAGCCTACGCCTTTCGGCCCATAAAACTTGTGCGCACTCGCGCTGAGCGCGTCTACCTTTAACCCATCGACATCAAGAGGCAACTTCCCTGCAGCCTGCACCGCATCCGTGTGGAACGGTACCTCCCGCTCCCGGCACAGCGCCCCCAATTCGCCGATATCCTGTACGCTGCCAATCTCATTGTTGGCATACATCACACTGACCACCGCAACGTCAGAGCCGTCGCCCAGTGCTTGCCCCAAGTCCCCCGCACTGACCAGGCCCTCGCCGTCCACGGGCAAAAGCGTCAACTCGAATCCAAAAAAGTCCCGCAGGTCCTCGGCAGTGTATAGTACGGCGTGATGCTCGACCGGCGTGGTGACGATACGATTTGTTCCGAACTGCTGCCGCCTCGCCAGCGCGATTCCGCGCAGCGCCGCGTTATCGCTTTCGCTGCCGCAGCCCGTCAATACAACCTCGTTGGGCGAAGCACCCAGCACGTCGGCAATCGTGTTCCGCGCCTCGCTCAGTCCGGCATGCGCCGCACGACCCGCTCCGTGAATGCTGGATGGGTTCCCGTACTTCGAGTTGCTTTCCTGGTCGGTCGAACCAAAATACGGCTCCATCGCCGCAAAAACTTCAGGCCGCAACGGAGTCGTCGCGGAATGGTCCAGGTAGATCAGTGACATCCGGTATGCTCTCTTCCGACACCGGCATCCTGTGCAACTTGCAGGATCGCCCCTTGCCCACTATCGTAGTGCCAAAGCATACTAACTGTTCTGGTTTTTTACAAGTTCGTCGCTGGCGCACATGATCAGCCTATTGAGACATAAACAGCAGCTTCTATCGTCTCGCCACACCATTGGCTGAGGCAATGCCGTGCCGGAGTAAAGAAACAAGGGAAACTTCGATGACTCATATTGAAAACATGGTCGGACGGCAGATTCTGGACAGCCGAGGCAACCCCACTGTCGAAGTCGAGATCCAGTTGCACGGTGGCGCAACAGGTCGCGCCGCCGTGCCCAGCGGAGCCAGCACTGGCGTCCATGAAGCGGTCGAACTGCGCGACGGAGACAAGTCAAAATATGGCGGGAAAGGCGTACTCAAGGCCGTGGAGAATGTCAACACCGTTCTCGCGCAGAAGTTGAAGGGAGCCGACGCCCTCGATCAGGTAGCCATCGATCAGACGATGCTGGAACTCGATGGTACACACAACAAGAGCGAGTTGGGGGCAAACGCGATCTTGGGCGTCAGCCTGGCCGCCGCCAAAGCGGCTGCCGCAGCCTCAGGACTGCCTCTGTACCGCTACCTCGGCGGCGTAAGCGCCCACACACTTCCCGTACCCATGATGAACATCCTCAACGGCGGCAAACACGCGGCCAACAGCACCGACTTCCAGGAGTTCATGGTCATGCCGGTCGGCGCCCCAACATTCGCCGAAGCCGTCCGCTGGGGAACCGAAATCTATCACGCCCTCAAAGATGTCCTTCACGATGCCGGTTACAGCACCAATGTCGGCGACGAAGGCGGATTCGCGCCCAGCCTGGGAGGCAACGCCGCCGCAATCGATGTGATATTGCAGGCAATCGAAAAAGCCGGGTATCGACCCGCCGAAGACGTATTCATTGCCCTCGACCCGGCCGTGAGCGAACTCTACGTAGAAGAGACCGGGCGCTACCAGCTCGACATCGAGGGTACTGAGCTCTCCAGCCAGGAACTGGTCGATCTCTGGTCCGACTGGTGCAGTCGGTACCCCATCATCTCCATCGAAGACGGCATGGCTGAGGACGATTGGGAAGGCTGGAGTCAGCTCCACGCCAAGATCGGTAAACGCGTCCAACTGGTCGGTGACGATCTGCTGGTGACTAATGTAACCCGCATCGAACGCGCCATCGAGCAGCGCGCCTGCAATGCCTTGCTGTGCAAAGTCAACCAGATCGGCACACTGACCGAAAGCATCGCAGCCATCGAGATGAGCCACCGCGCCGGCTGGGCAGCAGTCGTCAGCCACCGGTCAGGCGAAACCGAAGACGACACCATCGCCGACCTGGTTGTGGCGTTCAACACCGGACAGATCAAGACCGGGGCGCCTGCCCGCAGCGACCGCGTCGCTAAGTACAACCAGCTTCTCCGTATCGAAGAGGACCTGGGCTCCGCCGCAAACTACCGTGGAATGAAGGCCTTCTCACATCTCGGCGACTGAATCGGTCTGGTAGGCCTTGGTGGACGACCAGTACAATAAGGGCCGTCTCTGTAGGGCGCAATGCCTCTCGTCGAGTGCCGCCCATCTCGGGGAGCCGGACCACCGGCTTCATACTGCATCGAGAAAACAAAAAAGGGATACGTGAGCGAATTTCTCACGTATCCCATCTCTGGTGCCCCCGCTCCGACTCGAACGGAGATGCCCTAAAGGGCACAGGCCCTCAACCTGCTGTGTATACCAATTCCACCACGGGGGCGTACCCACCCAATCATAAGAGTCGACGCCGAAACTGTCAAATATGACGCCTTCCTTTTACCTTTCACCTTGCGCACTTGGCCGGAGCCGCAATCGGGAGTAGGTCCCAATCCGGGCTCACGCCATCTTGCGCTTTTCCTCCTCAACCAGCACACGCCGCAAAATCTTGCCCACCTGACTCTTCGGCAATTCGTCGCGAAACTCAACCAGCCTCGGTACCTTGTACGGAGCCAGATTCTCCCGGCAGAAGGCTTCGATCTCATCCTGCGTGCTCGTCTGACCCGACTTCAAAACAATATAGGCCTTGACCGTTTCGCCACGCACCGCGTCCGGTACGCCTGCCACCACTGCCTCCTGCACCGCCTCGTGCATATAGAGAACCTCTTCAACCTCCCTGGGCACGATATTGTAGCCGCTGGCAATGATCAGGTCCTTCTTCCTGTCTACAATGTAAAAGCAACCGTCTTCATCCATGCGCGCGATGTCGCCGGTGTGGAACCAGCCCTCTTCAGTGATGGCCTCTTCCGTCTCGTCGGGACGTTTCCAGTAACCCTTCATCACCTGCGGCCCCCGGATGATCAGTTCGCCCTCCTCGCCCGCCGCAACGGTTTCGAACTCCCCAGCCTCATTCGGGTCGAGCCCGACGACTGCAACCTCAGTGCTGGGCACGGGAAAACCGATACTTCCTTCCTTGCGCATCCCGTTGATTGGATTGGCGCACGCCACGGGCGATGTTTCGGTCAGACCGTAACCCTCCACCAGCTTGCCGCCGGTTATCTCTTCGAAGCGGCGCTGAATCTCAATCGGCAGCGACATACCCCCTGAAAGGCAAGCCTTGATCGACCTCAGGTCCACCTCGTCCACCTTCGGATGGTTGATGATCGCCGTGTACATCGTAGGAATGCCGGGATACATCGTAACCTTTTCGCGGTGAAGAATGTCCAGCACGAGGTCTGTCTGACGCGGGTCAGGCGTTACGATCAGTTCGGCGCCGGTATACATGGAGAACAGCATCGCCACAGTCATCCCGTACACATGGAAAAACGGTATCGCGCCCAGCGTCCTCTCCCCACCGTATTCCAGGTCCCTGTACCAAGCCTCGATCTGCTGTACGTTGGACATGACGCTTCGGTGCGTCAGCATGGCCGCTTTCGGTGAGCCGGTCGTCCCCCCTGTGTACTGGAACAGGACCACGTCGTCGGGAGAAACATCTATGCTGGGCGGGTTGGGTGCGCTTGTCTCAAGCAGGTTGTCAAACGCCCATATGCCCGGGCCGTCTGCTACGTCCGTCATCATGCCCGATTCCCGCACCTTTCTGGCCACCAGCTTGTTGAAAGGAAAACCAAGCGGGTCCGGCACATCCGTCACGATGACGTGCTTGAGCTCTGTGCCTTCGCGTGCCTGCGACACACGCTCGGCAAACCCGCTCAGGATCACAATGGCAGACGCGCCGCTGTCCTCCAGCAAATGGTTCAATTCCCGCGCCGTATACGTCGGGTTCGTGTTGACAATGACGCAACCTGCCTTGAGCGAGCCGAAAAATGAAATAACCTGCTGGGGAATATTCGGCAACATGACCGCAATGCGGTCTCCCTGTTGCAAACCGATTCGTCGCAACGCAAAGGCAAAACGGTCAACCGAGTCCTTCAGTTCCGCATACGTCTGCTTGGCCTGCACGGTGATGCCCAACGGCAAATATGCGAGCAGCAGCCGAGTAGCTATCTGGTTTGAATAGGTCTGGGCCGAGGCATCCAACATTTCGTGTGTGAGTTGGCCATTATATTCGATTGAGTCCGGCACACCCGATTCGTACTTCTCTATCCATGGTTTCTGGTCGTAGACTGACATCGCAACTGATTCTCCTTTGCTAGATCCCGCTGAGCTACGCGCAGCACCCATCTGGTCGACACGAACGCCAGTAACAGCACTCGCGATGGAGGAACTCTGCCTTTCGAATGTGAATAAAGTATATCAGAAGCAGGGGACGATTGGCAACGAAGTCAACTATTGGGGTGCATCCCAAAATGGCGGCGCACTTCCCCACACCTCAGGTCGCTGCGAAGCCCCAACCATCTCACGATCAAC